>NZ_VTYC01000023.1:0-84015 GCF_013114115.1 Vibrio sp. 070316B
TGATATAGAGCTTATTATTAAGCACCGATACTACTCCCGCAATGCAGAGACGTGTGGCGGAGGAGACTCAGGCCCACTGATCTTGCTAAGGTAACCAACAATAGGGCCTCATGATGTCATGAGGCTCTTTTATTTTTCCATACCAGTGGTTATTCATTCCTTACTAATTTAGCAAGGTCGTTGATACACTTTTTTCCAAAACCTCCAGTTACTAAATTATTCTTCATCAGTCGGTAGAACTTCTGTAATTTAGCTTAAAACAAATACTTAAAAGCGAGCTCATGTGGCTCGCTTTTTTTGTGTTACAGCTCGAGTGCGGGGATTAAAGTAGGCTGCGTGGCATGAGTGACTGTTTAATCTTGTGTAACGAATCGCTCTGCTGCCTTCAGCCCCATTTGGTAACCGGCTTCAAGTTTGTCTTTATCTGTGGTTAATCTTCCGACAGCAAAACTATCGTCCGGCACGATGACCTTAATGGTGCAATCGTGAGGTGGGTTCTCAATAAACTCTAAGGTTTGATTGTATTGTTCTGCACGCGTGATCATGGCCTCAGCCAGTTGAGGTGTCTCTTTCATTAGGCGACGTAAGAGCCAAGGTGCTTTCGGTGGGCGCTTTTTGTAACCCTGCTTTTGCGAGAGGATCACCGTGATCTGTTTCGCCCCTTGTTTATAAGCCTCAATCACGGGAATGGAATCGACCACACCACCGTCTATCATCTTTCGACCGTTTACTCTCAGAGGTGTGCGGTAGGCCATAGGAACAGAGCAGGACGCTTTGAGGAGTTCTTCTAGGTTACTCTTCTCACCCTGCGTGTAGAGTGGTTCACCAGTTTCAACATCCGTGGTCACTACTTGAAAGGGAAGCGGCTGTGTATCGAAGGCTTCCATATCGTATGGATAGTGCAGTGCGATATGCTCCCAAAGCCAGTCGAGGTCAAGCAAGTGTCCACCTTTGGCAAACTTCTTGAAGTTAATAAACTCAGGTTGGCATGAGTAGTCGGAAATAATGGTATAGGTTCGGCCGCGTTGGTTAGACAACCAAGAGGCTAAGTTGGTTGAGCCCGCAGAGACGCCGATGCAGAAATCGAACGGGTTGTATTGGTGGTCGATAAAGCCGTCTAACACGCCAGCAGCAAAGATGCCACGCATTGCGCCACCTTCCACAACTAGGGCATGTTTTGATTCTAGAGTCATTTGATTATGGGCTCCCTAATTCTTATAGATGCATATCCTTTCACTGTTATTAATACTAGATAAATGGTCGGATGTGTAGGCTAACCATTATTTTACAGGGTAGTGAATTACGTTATGGAACATCGCATTGTCTTCACCGAGGTTCTTATATCCGTGCTTTTGGTTAGCATTAAAGCGAACGGCTTGCCCTGCTTGTAATGTTTGCCATTCACCATCAAAAAGCACGGCCATCTCTCCTGAGATACATAATATGTGCTCGGTAACGCCAGTGTTATGCGGGTCGGATTCATGTTGATAGCCAGGTGCGAGGGTTAGCTCGAAGATCTCAAACCCTAATGCTTCCTCAAAAGGAAATAATAAGCTGACGAAGAAACCAACGTTATATTCCTCACGCCTTAACTCGTTTGCATCTCTGAATAAACTCGTCAGCTCATTGTTCGAACTTTCTGTGATGAAACTGGAAAATGACACTTCAAACCCAGATGCGATCTGCCAGAGCTTAGCGACGGTTGGGCTGGACTCCCCACGTTCAATTTGACCTAACATCGCTTTACTTACGCCTGTCGCTTTTGCTGCTTTATCTAGGCTCCAGCCCTTTTCTTGGCGTAGGCGTTTTAAGTTAGTGCCGACTTTAATTTCTGTTTGCATACTTTTTCTACAAGATTTTTTCTATAAATAGCTTGTGCGTTATAGCGCACAAGTGCTAGGTTTAGCTTATGGACGTTATAACGCACATAGGAACAAAATAACATGACTAAGCTAAAATTTTCCCACGTTAGTACGGGCTTTATTGCTGTATTTATTGGGTATGCAAGTGCTGCAGCGATTATTTACCAGGCTGCGATGAGTGCCGGAGCAACTCAAGAGCAGGTTGCGTCATGGTTCTGGGCGTTGGGAATTGGTATGGGGGCAACCACGATATTGCTCTCTTTCTACTACAAGAAACCGGTTGTGACGGCTTGGTCGACACCGGGAGCAGCACTGTTGATTACTTCGCTTGAAGGTCTGACGATGAATCAGGCAGTTGCTGTATTCCTGTTTAGTTCGTTGTTGATCACGCTAGTCGGTATGGCTGGGATATTTGAGAAAGTACTGAAACAGATACCCACGTCGATTGCATCGGCTATGCTAGCGGGGATTTTATTGCAGTTCGGTTTGGGCTTGTTTACATCGTTAATGGAAGAAGTTCAGATAGTGGCGGTGATGCTTGCTGTGTTTATCTTGGCTAAGTCGAGGTTAGGAAACTTGTTGATCCCAAGTATTTTCGTCATTGCTTTGGTGATGTGCGTTGGTTTTGGAAAGCTCGATGTCAGTCAAGTCACGCTAGGTTTAACGACACCGGTATTCATCATGCCTGATTTCGAATTCTTTTCTTTGCTTAGTGTTGGTATCCCATTGTTTATCGTGACGATGGCTTCGCAGAACTTACCGGGGTTTGCGGTGCTAAAAGCAAACGGGTACCAAGTGGATTCATCGAAGATCATCACTACCACGGGTGTGACAGGGTTACTATTAGCGCCGCTCGGGGGCTTTGCGTATAACCTTGCGGCAATCACCGGAGCGATCTGTATGGGCCCCAATGCCGATGACGATCCCAAAACGCGTTATATGGCGGGAATCTCGATGGGCGTGTTTTATTTGTTAGCTGGAGTGATGGGGATGTCATTTGTGTCTTTGTTTAGCGCAGTTCCTTCAGCGGTAGTCATCGCTGTCGCGGGGTTAGCGGTGATGCCTACATTGATGAACTGTTTAGCGGTTGCCATGGCAGACAACCACTACAGAGAGCCAGCGTTGTTTACGTTCTTATTTACAGCTTCTGGTACGAATTTATTGGGTATCGGAAGTGCGTTCTGGGGGCTTTGTATTGGTTTACTTTGTTGCTGGTTACACAATTACAAAGTCAGAACGAATGGGGACAATAGAGCTTCACAAGCTCAGTCATAGTGATGCTTGATGAAAGGCGCTAGTGAGCGATGGTTTACTAGCGCCTTTTTGTTTACGAGGTATTACCTAGATGACAGCTCGTTTTTGGATGAGATTAAGTTCCAAAGCTTTATCTTGGTTTCCTCGAAGCTTAAAAGTAGTGAAATATAGGTGGCTCATGCATCAAAAAGTTCTGGTGAGAGATGTTCCACGCATAAGCACCTGCCAAGGTGAATACAAGATAATCACCGATGTCGATGTACTCAATGTTTTGGTTTCGAGCGAGTACGTCTTTTGGTGTACACAACTGACCAACTAAATTGGCAGTAGTGTGGTGTATTGGGTTCGAAATGTTTGAGTGCTGCTGATTGTGGAAGACAGCAAAAGGGTGATCATGGCTTTGTGCTGCTGGTGTACGGAAATGATGCGTGCCGCCACGAGCAATAACAAAGTTTTCGCCAAGATTCTGTTTGATGTCTAACACTTCCATCACATAGTAGCCGCAAGGAGCTGAGATATAGCGTCCACACTCAAAGCGCAGTTTCCAATCTTGCATATGTTCTTCAGCGATCAAGAATTCTAATTTGTCGCAAAATTCTATCCACGGGAAATGTTGGCTAGGATCTTGGTAATTGATCCCCATGCCTCCACCGAGGTTAATAATGAGTTCTTCAAGAGAGTATAGTTCTCTCCACTGTTTAACCACCTGGAAGTAACGTTGAACGAGTGCTAAGTGACGACCAACATCGAGTTGATGAGACATCAGGTGAAAGTGGAAGCCTTTCAACTTTATTAGCGGGAAATCACGTAGATACATGATGGCGTTATCCAATTCAGCTTCATCGAAACCAAATGGAGTCGGTTTTCCGCCCATGGCTAGCTTGCTGAGCGTGATGTCACCAATATCGATATTCATGCGCAGAAAGATGGAAGCAGGTCGATTCAACTTTTGTGTCAAAGCTCCGATACGCTGTAGTTCTGTAATACTTTCGACATGGATGGCACCGACATCAAGTTGTATCGCTTGTTCTAATTCACTTGGCATTTTCCCTGGGCCACCAAAGATCAGTGGTTTATTAAGCAGTTGCTGTTGAAGGTGGCTAAGTTCGCCGCCAGATGCCGCTTCAAACCCATCAACGTAAGGCGCTAAAGTCCTCAAGATTGGCGTAGAAGGGTTAGCCTTTGCGGCATAAAACAGTTCCACGTTTTTGGGTAATACATGGCGCATCTGCTTGATGTGCTGTTCAAGCGCATTTAGGTCATACAGGTAAGCACACAATGGCTGACTTTGCTGCTTCGCGAGCTGTTTTACTTCTTGCTCGATGTACGGGGGAATCTGAGTTGGCTTAGTCATGACACTCTCCTGTGTTTTGAATCGCCCATGGTGTCGCAATTAGTGTGTACCCCGACTCTTTGTCGGCATTTTGCATCAAGCGAGTGGTGAAGTTGTTCTTACTTGGGAAGAAGCCGCCATCAAGTAACGCCACTAACTCTGGTTGCTTGCCATTGATTGACTGCCAACGAACGATGGCTTCTTGTAATAATTCCCACAATGTCTCTTCAAGTTTGGCGTCTCCCTCAGCAATAAAGAATACGGCTTCACTGATGTTGTTAATAAAGGTGCAGTAACCAATGCGATTCCAGCCCTGTTCTCGGCTGTAGTAAACCGATTGTTGGGCCCGTTCTGGAAGCTGTTGTAATGTCTCTGAAGGCCAAAATTCAGGTAACAATTTTGTACCTTCGAGATCTCGAATCCACACGCAGCATGGCATACCTTTTTCGAAACCAATCAGCGTGTTTTGTAGATGAGGTTCAAATGCGACCCCGTGTTTGAAGTAATAGTTAAACACGCCTGGAATCAAGCAATGCAAGTAGCGCTCAAACCACAAGGTAGCGACATTCTCATACTGGCTTTGTGTCGCTTTCGCTTTTTGTTTTAGCTGGGTAGCTATACAACTGTTTCCTTCACGATCATAAGCAAACAGCGAACCTGCCAACGTCGGTTGTAGAATGTCAGTTTCACTAAGTGAGAAGTTCTCACGATACAAAATGCCAAATGATTCACGAGCTTTTATGATGTCGTCAGGCTCTTGCTCGGCAATTGAACCTAGATTCAGTGTTGTTGCGTACGGCTCACTCATCACCTTGAATACAGGGTTACGCAGCTGTTCGCTCTCTTTTATCGGACGTAGAATAGAGGTTAACTGTACGGCACTGTCGAGTTCATACCATGCGTTTTTGCGAACACAGTTGGTCAAACGTACATTGATGGAAAACTTAGCAAACCATTCCATATCTGGGTGATAAAGAGTGCGCACGGAGGAAGTGGGTAACAGTTTGTCTCCACCTAAGCCTAATGGTGTAATTTTGCCTTGTTCAATCGCGCGTTGAACTGCTGGGTTTTGTAGAAGTGTGTAGCTTTCCCATGGGTGGCACGGATAAAGTAATTTTGATTCTGAATCACTTTCTCTCGGTGCCAATTGCTCGAGCATCGTTTTTGGTGATGTGCGTGTGTCTGAGTGCAATACATCCAGTAAAGCTGCTTCCACCTCAAACCAGTATAGAGGCACCTTTGCGCCAACTTCCGGGGAGCAAGCCAGTAAGTCATCCATACTTACTCCAGAACGACTTTTTGGTGTTGGGTGAAAAGTGTGTCCCCAGAGCAGTGACTGTTCTGACGCGATAAAGGCATTATGCTGCTGGAGTGGGCTGTCGGTGTTTAGGAATTGCTCGGTTACCAGCAAGCTGTTCTGCATTTGTTTTATCAACTCATGGTTGAACGGGATCATTAACACTTGTTTAAGGTAATTGAGTAACAGTGTTAGGGTTTGAGTTGCGTCTAATTTAGACCAGCCAGCACCAGCCGTTTTCGACCAAGGTGTAGCTGAAAGTTTTACTTTTCCTAGCTTACTGACGTATTCAACAGGCAAGACTAACAAGCCACTCTCTTGCGTCTGATTTTGCTGAGGTAGATGTATTGCCACACGTTGTTTGGCCGTAAAGTTTCTTTTTAATGTCTGCGGAAGTGATGCTGAGCTGAAGCACCAATCTACTTGCTTGTTCGGTATTGCGTATTCACGCAGATAGCAATTCACTACGCCCATGATGGTATTTAATTGGGCTTTTTCTTGATTGAGCTGAACCTGGCTGTGATTTATTTGCGTCTTGTTTTCAGCTCGGTGCTCAGTTGGAGATGAATGAGTGTTTAACATGTCGATGTCCAAATTTTGAAAGAATGATCATTGCGATAGCAGTACTAAAGCTGATCAAAGTAGAAAGTAAGAAAGGAACCTCAAGCCACCCTAAGCTTGATATAACAGACGCGCTTAACCCTGCTGCAACACCACCCCATTTAGACATGGCATCAAATCGTGAAAATATCTTGCCACTTTGTTGTCGGTCGATTTGGTTGGCTAAGGCTTGATGCAGCCCTTGGTAGCAACAGACCATCCCAAGTCCAAAAACAACTCGCGCGATGATTAGCGTTGTTTGATCGGGTATTAGGTGCATCGCTGTACTGACTGAGAGCAAGCCAAAACCAAGGTACAAAGTAGCAAGTGGATGACGGCGGTTGAGCCTCTCTGAAAACAGATGAACTTTTCCGGCAAAGAGTAAGTAGACACCGTGTGGAAGGGCGTATAAAAAGCCTATCCACGCTTGGTTTGTCACACCGTATTGCTGCACAAAAGGTGAGAAATAGGGGAAGGTGACGACCATCGAAAAAGCAAAGCAGAACTGTGCACCGAACACCCAGTAGAGCTTGTGTAACGGCTTGTGTGTTGTTTGTTCTCTTTGACTCGTTGTTTGGTCTTTTGCTTCTTTCTCTACATCTGATTTCACTAAGTTATCAGCAGGGAGCGTTAGCGTGATTGCCAATGCTAACAAGGGCAAGGTAGACAACCACAGATACGCATTGAGCGGACTCGTGTCTGACAATGTCCAACCTAGGCCGATGGGCGCGACAATCAATGCCAAACGAGCAGAAAGCTGGGTCTTATTCAGTGAGGTACCGAGGGTCTTTGCGTCTTTAATTTGACTTGATAGGTAGCTATTAGAGGCGGCCATGGTGCCGCCAAAGGTTCCTTGAACAATAAGACCAAACACAAACATTGTCAGACTGTCTGCCAAACCACACAGAGCAAACCCTGCAGCAAGCCCTAGTTGCGCTCGTAACAGAGAGCGACGTCTGCCAAATTTATCAGCAAAATGCCCCCAAAATCGTGCAGCTAACGCAGTACAAAAGGTTGGCAAAATAAATAAAATGCCTGCCCAATCTGAATCGATATGTGCGCCAAGTGTCGGTAATACCATAGGTAAAAACAGAGGCATGCCTAAGGCTGCGAATGCCGCTATGAAGTGGCAGAACAGCACACAATAAATGAGTTTGGTCATGGTGGATTAGTTCACGCTCTGTTTGATGGATTCTAAGTAAGCGTGTTGTGCTTCTTCACTGGTAAGTAGTAAGAAGTTCGGAGCCGATAACCCATAAAATTTGTTTATATCGCTAGCACCGGAGGCTTCTTTCGAGAGCAAACTGCCTGAGCTTAATAAATACTTGGCGTATAGATTCGGTGATTCAAATAGCAACTCGTTGGCAAGTGAAACGTCATGACCTTGATTGCGAAGTTGCTCTAGCTGTAGTGAAAGGCTAGTTGCCACTATTTTGTAAAGGTCAGCCGATGGCGCAATAGCTTGTGCGGCCATTGCTTCAACAATCGCCGCAATATCGAGTTGTAACGTGATGGTCGTGAACATCTGACCAAGAGCCAGCTCCTCGTCTACTTTAATGCGTTGATCCAGCAATTGATCGCACTTAACCGGTGAGAGGTGTTCGAAGTTTTTAAATCGCTCAGGCCAAATCCGCGCTGCATCATTGTCCTTCATCGCTAGGGTCATTTTTCCCTGCTTATCAAAGGCTATAATGGCGTTCTGTTGGTTGGACTCCAATGCAATGCCGTATTGAAGCCACAATCTCAGATGTACTTTTGAAAGTAAGTCAACGTAATCCTTAAACCAAGTTAACGTGTCATTGTGATAATACTGTTCGGCGAGGTGCTCTAAGAACAAGCGGCCATCGGGCATTGGGCTAGCCAACGCGGCAACGGGAACGAGTGCTTTATCTTGCGAATGGTTCAATGGATATTCACGCACGATGTAAGCGAAGCTCTTTTCATCTCCTACGTGTCCACCGTGTTTCTCATTGCAATGAAATAGCGTGCCTTGTAAGTCGCTATCATTTTGTTCCAGATGCGTTAATAGGCGCTCGAACCAGTGTCCATCATAAAGAGTTGAAGGCTTGATTAAGCGAATGTTTTTGGTACCTAGAGAACGCATGATAAGTGGTACTTTGATGTGAATATGTGGTGCAGAATTCACAACAACGGTACGCACCGATAGTGTAGGCGTAACCTCAAGGAATGGAGTAGGGGCTTCAATAATGCCTTCTGGAAGAGAGTCAAGGCCTTGGAGTGTTAAAGGGTGTACTGGGAATAAATGATGACTCACAGCAAAGTCGCCCGGTAGACCTACTTGCTCCATGGTTGGCCAGCATTGTGGCTGCGAACTTGTCAGAGTGACGAGTGACTTATCAATCGCGAGCCAACGCAGAGCAAAGCTTTGTGCAAACTCTGGAGCATATTGCTTGAGGTCTGTATCACTCAAACCAAACTTTGCGCGAGCGGTTGGATAATAAGGGTGATCAAGGTACGACGCGATTTGATCAGCGCGCAGTAATTTTTGGTTCCAATGCGTCAGCTTAGAAATCGGCTGCATTAATAAATTAGAATGTTGCTGGAAAGCGTTATCACATAGTGCTTTGTGTTCCTCTGCACATTCCAGTTCTTGTAAGTAACCATCTAGCAATGGGTGGGAGCTTTCATGTGCACACGCTTTTAGCAATTGTATCCAATCATGATAGTCATGCTGAAGTTCAAACTGGCCCTTTTTCTCGATTAGCCAACCACTACCATCCACCCCATTAGGAGAACCGTAAACCCAGCGCTGCATGTAGTAACTTGGCGTGACAGGTAGGTAAAGCGTGAAATCAGAATGGGAAAAGAGAGCCCATGCTTGCTCATCCGGGTAATTCGAACTAGTAAGGGTAGCTGGCGTTCTGGCTGTGAACTGACTTTTAGACACTAAGCCGAATAGGTCTTCACGAAGGCAAGTGTCCACTAGTCGCTGAGTTAGGTATGAAGCGTTGCTGCTCATGCGTTCACCTCACTGTTTGACGTTAGATTGAATCGAGAAATAGTGCGTTGAAGAGCAGCATCTAAACTTTGCCCTGAGGGTGATGCTATAGAAATTCGCGCTAGGTAATCTTTGTTGGAAAAGCTTTGTAGGAAGGCGTCACCCGGGTGTTTGAGTACCTGCTGCTGCGTGACAATATCGCCATCTTGATGAATGAAAGATGTAGATGTCCCCTCGATGACGCCACTTTGATTTGCCACAACATAGTGGACATTTGCACTGCCACTTATTTGGAATGAAGGGTCTAGCTTGCTGCCGAGGTGTAGGCTTAAGATGGTGCTGAACCACTTTCCTCCACTTAGATTGTCGAGTAGGAACTCACGACCATCTCCAATACTGCGATAGTTGATTTCAACTAATACAGGGCCTGACTCTGTGATAATGAATTCACTGTGGCAAACACCGAAGCCTACGCCAAATGCCTTCAACTGTCTGACACATTCATCTTTGAATTGAGTGCTGTTGTCGCCATTCCAAGTCGCAGCAGTTTCAATAAAGAATGGAGGCTCAGAGAGCTCCACATCAAACCCACCAAGTGCAGCTAAGTTTTCTTCGTCTCCCAAGGTTTCTAGGGTGATCAGTGGGCCCTGCAAAAAATCTTCAACCAAGATTGGGTTCGTCGGGTGTTTCTGCCAAAAGCGTTCGCAATAATTCTCCAGCTCAGTTTTAGAGTTACAACGCTGGACGTCTATGCTTGCCACGCCCTCTTTGGGTTTAGCGACGACAGGAAACGTAAAGTTCAACGTAGAGTCTATGTCTTGGTAGAGCAATTCACTTTGCACATTGGGTAAATATTTATCGCTCAGAACTTGGCGAGTGAGGTGCTTGTTCTTTGCTTGCAACGTTACCGTCCAATCTTTTGCTGGTAAGCCGAAGAATTGCGAACAGATAGCGGTAGAGGTTTGCAAGTGATCACTATTACTAAAAATAGCGCTAGGTTTCAGGTTTTGTTCTGTGATGGTATCGATAAGTTCAAGTGGATTAAACACATCACATTCAAGAATTGCGTCTGGGCTAAAACGCTCGTCATCGTTACTCAATTTTAGGTGGCTGAGCTTGTGATCTGTGATCAGTATGACGTTAAGCCCCATCGCTTTTGCTGTCGGTACGAAGCCGTGAGTGACTGCGTCATTGACGACGTGACTCACAATAATAATCGTAGATTTCATTGGGCTTTCCTAATTTATAAAACGTTGTTGTTACCTGCTCACAACTTGCATTCAAGTGGCCTTTTTCTTGTTTTTAGGGAAGACTTCTTTCTATGTCATTGTTTTTATTGATAATGGTGTTAATAGCGCAGTTGCATATTGCCGGGCAAATATAGATCAAAAAATATATATTGCAAACATAAATGATATTTGTTTTCATTCGCGCTGTTGAGAATTTATAAATTGAAACGGAATTAGAAAATGGATATCAGATTGAACTTATCTCCTCTTGCTCTCGCGATTGGAGGGGCATTGACGGTGGTCGTTGGCGTACCAAATGCAGTGGCTGAAGAACAAGCCAAAGTGGATGAAACATTGCAAATTATTGGTCACCAATACGAAGGATATGCAGAACATATGCCTCAGTCAGGAACCAAGACAGATGTTGAATGGTTGGACGTACCACAAGCAGTATCTGTGGTCACGAAGACAGAAATGGAAGACCGAGGCGCGGTACGTTTAGTGGATGCACTCGATGGTGTAGCTGGCGTCAATAATACCCTAGGCGAAGGTAGCCGAGACCAGTTCGTTATCCGTGGTTTTGACTCACTCAATGACATGTATCGTGATGGTATGCGTGATGATGGGACCTTACAGTCATACCGAAGCCTCGCAAACATTGAGCGTGTTGAAATTGTTAAAGGCCCGGCTGGTGCGCTTTATGGTCGAGGTTCTGCTGGCGGTATCATTAATCTAGTCACTAAGCGTGCAGAGGGTGAAAACTTCACCAATGTAAATGGTAGTGTGGGCAGCAACAGCCAGTTTGTTGGACAAGTTGATAGTTCAATGGCTTTTTCAGACAAGGTTAATGGCCGTATCAATGTGGAGCATCGCCAAGCCGATTCTTACGTCGATCATGTGGATTCTAACGATTTCTTTATTGCCCCAACGATTCGAGTGATGCCTTCTGATGGACATACTATTGATCTCGATGTTGAATATGCTCACCAAGAATTAGTGCCTTACCGTGGTGTTCCATCCAAAAATGGTAAACCAGTCGATGTTTCCGAAAGCACTTTCTACGGCGGAACCAACGATTATCAAGAGTCAGATAGCATTCGTGTTGGCGTTAATTACGAATGGCTTTTGAACAGTGAGTGGTCATGGACCAACCGCGCAGCCTACAACCATATCGAGCTAGAACAAAAAGGCACACGCCAAGACAAAGAACCAGTTACAGGAAATGAGGTAAAACAAACTGTCAACAACTTCGGTCACGATCCGCGTACCACCACGACCTTGCAATCGGAACTCGTTTGGGAAACCGATTCTAATCAAATGATGATTGGTGCTGATTACAATCAGATAAATATCGCTCTCACTTCTGCTTTAGTTAGCGACGAAGAGTTACCTCAAAAAGATATCTATGACCCCGTCACTGGTCCTACGCCTGATCCGGGTTTTAAACCTTCCCGTGACAACACCACAACGACCGCTGGCGTATACATTCAAGATGTTTATACCTTTGGCGATCTATCGGTAATAGGTAACGTCCGTTATGACTCTATGGAACTGGAACAACAAAAGGCAGGATCTGCCAAAAAGCATTTAGATGATAACAAGGTGAGCTACCGTGGTGGTGTTGTCTATCGTCTCAACAGTGATATGTCGGCGTATGCAAGTTTAGCTCGTTCGTGGCAACTGCCTTATGCTGGCATCTACATCAAACCTGAATTAGCTGAATTCTTCCATACCGATCTAAAGGAAGTCGGTGCAAAAGCCTACCTATTGGATAACGCCTTGATGCTCAATGCAGCGCTTTTCCAAATTGATCAAGAACAGCCTGAAACCAACACTAACGGGGATGTCGTCAACAAGATTGAAGCGCGTCACCAAGGCATTGAATTGGAAGCTCGCGGCCAGATTTCTGAGCAATGGGATATTTCGATTGGCTATAGCTTCCTCGATGCTGAAGACAAAGAGACAGGCAAGAAGCCGAACGACGTCTCTGATCACTTGTTCTCACTGTGGAGTACCTACCAGCTAGACGACAACTGGCGTTTAGGTGGCGGTGTGAAATATGTCGGCGACCGCTATGCGGGTAATGACGAAGCCGTCGCATTGGGGGATTACACCACGGTTGATTTGATGGCGGCGTACACCACCGGTCGTCACAAAGTCCAAGCGAATGCTTACAACGTGCTGAACGAGAAATACATTCTCGGAACAACCAATGGTAAGTCTGGCACCAACCAGGTTGGTTACGGTGCACCAGCTGAATTCATGCTCAGCTATGGCTATCAGTTCTAAATGCCAACTCAGCTTCAAACAGTTGTGTTTGCTAGCAAATAGCAAACAGTTTTGGCCTTAATTTCAGGCCGTTTAGCCCAAAAGGTCAAAGGACACATCGAATCGATAACGGTGCCTTTGACCTTAACCTGCCTTTTTAGGAGATTTTCATGCCTTACCAGAACTTGGATGGTAACCCCTGTACTCAATCGCACAAAAAGTTGCGTCTAAGTGCTCTATCAATGGCCATCGCTTCCGTGACGTCCATGGGCGCATTTGCCGCATCTGAGCCTCAAACAACGACCATGGAGACGGTTGTTGTTACCGGTAGTTTGATCGGCAACTCAGAGCTCGAGGATGTAAAAGAGTATCCTGGCGCTCGTACCGTTTTGACCAATGAACAGATTAAAAAAACGGGTGCGCTTTCGATTGATTCAGCGTTTCAAAGTGTACCGGGTATTAAAGTTCAAGATGAAACGGGCACAGGTGTTCTGCCTAACATCTCAGTTCGTGGTTTAAAGGCAAGTCGAAGTGGTCATGCTCAGTTTCTAATGGATGGTGTGCCGCTCACTCTAGCGCCTTATGGTCATACTGGACAATCTATTTTCCCAGCGACGCTTTCTATGCTTGATCGTATTGATATTGTGCGTGGTGGTGCGGCGGTTCAATACGGACCAAACAACGTGGGTGGTGTGATCAACTTGGTGACCAAGCCTATTCCTCACCAATGGCAAACGGAAATCAGTAATCGCTTGACTGTTTTTGAAGATGGCGATACCCCGTTGAACGATATTTATCTGCGAACTGGTGGTTGGCTGAATGATACGCTGGCACTTCAAGTGGAAGGTAACTTCTTAAAAGGAGAAAGCTTCCGTGAGCATTCAGACACAGACGTCAAAAACTTCCAAGCGAAGTTGCAGTGGTTACTGAGTGATACTCAAGAACTGCAAGCTTTTGTGCAGCGATATGATGCCGATACGCAAATGCCGGGCGCTTTATCGCCAGAAGATTACGAAAATGATCGTACCCAATCCAAGCGCCCTTATGATGAGTACCAAGGCAAATCGACGCGTTGGAGTTTAAAGTATTTACATGATTTGAATATTGCGGATAGTGCAGAGCTAGAAATACTGACCTTTGGCCATCGTTCTGAGCGTCTATTCCAATGGGGATTTAATAGTGCCGATGGTCATTGGGCTGATCCAGCACTTCCGTCGACCGATATTCGTACGTCACCACGTGAATTTAAGGTGTATGGGATAGAGCCGAAACTCGCGATCTATGTTGACGGCAATACAGTGACCCAAAACGTAATTGTTGGGGCACGCTACGTCAACGAAGATATCGATTACAAGCTTACTCAAACGCCGATCGCTGGTGGTGTAACAACAACGCCACGTGATTGGCACTTAGATACCGACGCTTTTGCTGGCTATATCAGTAATGAAATTGGTTTGTTTAATGATGTGTTAAAGGTAACACCAGGCATTCGCTATGAATCAATTGATATGGCATATAGTGATTTAGGTGAAGGAAAGAAAAAAAATAATAAGGTGACTGAGTGGTTGCCTGGTTTAACGATTGCATACCATCTTACTGGGCAATGGATAGGTTACACCAATGCACAGAAATCGTTGCGTGCCCCTCAAATATCCAACATTAAACTTCATGGTGAAGAGGGCAGTGAACTCGCATGGAACTATGAGTTGGGTGCTCGCTACAACCAAGAGTCAACCAGTTTCAATGTGGCGCTATACCGAATCGATTTTAAAGACCAGCTTCAATGGCAAAGTGCGACCCAAACTTTTGACAACATTGGTAAAACACTTCACCAAGGTATTGAGCTTTCTGGCCGTTACACGCTGGAATCTCTTCAGGCTCTGAGCTTAGGGGCGGGCTATAACTACCTAGACGCAACGATTGAAGAAGACGGTGCAAACAAGGGCAATCAACTGCCTTACACATCAACACATCAATTTAGCTGGGATGCGACTTACTCATTTAGCAAGCTAGATACCACCTTGTCTGGCTACTACTTCAGCGAGTCATACTCTGACAATGCGAACACGAGTAACGAGGATGCTAGCGGGGCGACGGGCAAAGTTCCAGCCTATATGGTTTGGAACTTCAATTTGGGCTCTGATCTATACAAGGATGAGAGTAGCAAACTGCGCATGAACTTTGCGGTCAACAACTTGTTTGATGAGGACTATTACTTCCGAGGCATTGATACCAGCCCTGTTGGTCGCTATCCGGCGCCAGGGCGATCTTATACTTTGGATCTGAATTACCATTTCTAATCAGTAATTTATTGAAAATCATAACGAATAAAAGTCGCCAATACCCTTGGCGACTTTCACGGTTCTAGCGTTAGAGGATAATTTAATATGGGAAACGACTCTCAATCAGTTTCGACGAATACATTACGCCCAATGAATAGATTATGGCTAAGTATTGCTGCTTTGGTGATGTGCTTAATCTCATTTTCGAGTTTAGCCAAAACAAGGGTGGTCCAAGATGAGCAAGGTCAGTTTGAGATTAACACCACGCCGCAACGTATCGTTGTACTGGAATTCTCATTTGTTGATGCATTAGCCGCGGTAGGCGTTTCTCCTGTGGGTGTGGCTGACGACAATGACTCAACACGAGTGATTCCAGCGGTAAGAGCGTTGGTTGACCCTTGGCAGTCTGTTGGTATGCGCTCTCAACCTAGCCTAGAAGCGATTGCCGTTCTCAAGCCCGATTTGATCATCGCAGATGCGGAACGTCATCGAGCTGTATATCAAGATCTACAACGAATTGCACCTACTTTGCTATTAAAAAGCCGAGGCGAAACTTATCAAGAAAACTTGGAATCAGCGCTAAAAATTGGTGTTGCTCTTGATAAGCAATCAGATATGGAACAACGAATTCAACATCATCATCAAGCTATGCTCGAGTTCAAGAGCCACTTCTCTCTAAAGCAAACCGTTCAGTTTGCTGTCGTTTCGGATAAAGGCATGTGGCTTCATGGTCCAGCATCTTATGCCGGAGGAGTACTGACCACATTAGGAATTGCGAGCCCGATTGAAGAGCTCACTGAAAAAGCGTATTTGCCAACAAGCTTTGAGTTGCTGCTAAAAACCAATCCGGACTGGCTGCTATTGGGCGCTTACTCGCATCCTAATGTGGTCAACGATTGGGAGAAAAATCCGTTATTCAACCTAATGACTTCAGCAAAAAATAGGCAAGTTGTTGAAGTGTCGCCAGCACTTTGGTCATTAAACCGAGGCATGCTAGCGGCTGAACAGATGGCGAAAAATCTAGAGCAGATCTTGGAACGATCATGAGAACGATATCGATATCTAGTGGAATGCGAAACCTGCCAATATTACCGTGGCGAGTCACTGTATTTACGTTGTCAGTGTTGTGCTTGATGCTATCTGGCTATGCGGCTTCTATGCTGGGATGGTCTAACTTTTCTCTGACCCTAAGTGACTTAGTTGACTATTGGTTTGCGTTTGATGCGAGCAATATGACTCATCAAATTTTGGCGACTCTGAGAGTGCCAAGAGCCTATGCTGGGTTATTGATTGGAGCGAGTTTAGCGGTTGCGGGCTTATTGATGCAGGGCTTAACAAGAAACCCACTCGCATCTCCTTCTATTCTTGGTATTAATTCTGGTGCTGCCTGTTTTATGGCTTTAGCTGCCATAGGCGTGCCTGTTGTCAGTGAACTCAATCCAATTCTTAATGCTGTTATCGGTGCCTCGTTAAGTGGCGGTGCTGTGATGATCCTCGGTGGTTTTTTTTCCGCACGTTCTCACCCGTTGCGCTTGGTTTTAGCGGGCATAGCCATTACGGCACTACTGATTGGGTTGACTCGAGCAGCATTGATTCTTGCCGACGATATGGCTTATAGCGTGCTGCATTGGCTCACCGGTTCCTTGTCTACCGTGGATGATGAGCAATGGCGAATTCTGTGGCCGCCCATATTGATTGGGCTAGGGTTGGCTATTAGCTTGGCGCGCAACCTTAATTTACTGGCGCTTGGTGAGGAGGTTGCGGTTGGGCTAGGCAGTAACATCCGCCTTACGCGATTCATTTGTAGTTTGGCCATTGTTTTGCTGGCGGGCGCGAGTGTCGCTATTGCCGGGCCTATTGGCTTTGTCGGATTGTTAATTCCCCACTTAGTTCGTCCTATGGTTGGGCATAATTACCATGTGTTAATTCCCGTTTCCGCGATGGCTGGTGCTGCATTGGTATCTTGGTCAGACGCGTTGTCGCGAGCTATTGCTTTCCCGACAGAAACCCCAGTGGGTGTTATTACTGCTTTATTAGGGACACCTTGTTTTGTTCTCATAGCTACGAGGAAGTCTTAATGCATCATAATGCGAAGCTATTGTTGTTACTTGGGCTGCTTATGTTGATGGCGTTCTCTGGCTTGTTTGTTGGGGCAGCATCACTTTCTATTTCTCAAGTGATGGAACATCTGATTGCTTTCTCTAGTGACGATTTTGTTATCCAACAGTATCGGTTGCCACGTATGTTACTCGCAATCAGTGTCGGTGCAGGGTTAGGGCTTTCAGGCGTTTTAGTACAAGGTGTAATACGTAACCCTCTGGCGTCTCCTGACTTGATGGGAATTAGCGCCGGAGCAGGCCTTGCTGCAACAGCGAGTTTGGTTTGGTTTCCGAATGCGCCGGTGAGTTTGCTTCCTATATTTGCGATGTTTGGTGGTGTTTTTGCAGCTGGATTGATTGCCTTATTGGCATGGTGGTCCCAGCCAACACCGGCCAAACTGGCATTGATTGGTATTGCAGTGAGTGCGTTTCTGGCCAGTTGTATCGATTTCTTACTCGTCACTAACCCTATCGAGATCAATACCGCTATGGTATGGCTCACTGGTAGCCTTTGGGGTAGGAACTGGCAGCAAGTCCCATTTATCTGGGGGGCGTTGGTTTTACTATTACCAATGGCATTATGGCTTGCTTGGCGATTAGATGTATTGGGACTGGGTCAGGAAAGTGCCACTACCTTGGGTATCAAACCAAAACAGATTCAGATTCTCGCGTTGTTGGCCGCTGTATTACTTGCAAGTGTCAGCGTGTCAGTAGCCGGGACAATCAGTTTCGTCGGGCTATTGGCGCCTCACTTAGCGCGTTTATTGTTTGGGCATAATCATAAGTTGCTAATCCCTGCGTCTGCTTTATTAGGGGCCATTTTAGTCACCTGCGCAGATGCACTCGCACGAGGTTTGAGTCCTCCAATAGAACTGCCTGCTGGAGTGCTGACGTCAGTGATTGGCGCACCTTATTTCATTTTTCTTCTTTATCGTTATCGAGGTTGGTAACCATGCTAAAAACGCAGAACCTTTCCGTCGCGTACGGCAAACAGACGATCATCCCAAACCTCACGGTTTCAATCCCTAAAGGGAAAATTACCGCACTAATTGGTCCTAATGGATGCGGTAAATCCACTTTGTTAAAAACCTTGGTAAGAATCAATAAACCAATGTCGGGGGAGGTGTTGTTTGAAGGTAAACCATTATCGAGTTATGGCGATAAGTCGCTTGCACGTTCTTTGTCGCTTCTGCCACAAATCCTTGTTAGTCCTGAAGGTATTACTGTTAGAAAATTGGTTGAGTATGGACGTTCTCCTTATGTATCTCACTGGGGAAAGTTAGGAAAAGACGATCAAACCATTGTTGAGCAAGCGATGCGTGATACAGGCGTACTTGAATATGCTGATAAGCCAGTAGAATCCTTATCAGGGGGACAAAGGCAGAGAGCGTGGATCGCTATGGTGATAGCACAAGATACGGACATCGTTATGCTTGATGAGCCAACCACGTATTTAGATATGTCGCATCAGGTGGAGTTAATGAATTTGATGCAACAAATGAACGCCAAAGGTAAAACGGTGGTAGTGGTACTACACGATCTAAATCAAGCGTGTCGTTACTGCGATCATTTGGTGGTGTTAGAGCAGGGTAGTGTTGTGGCAGAAGGCTCGCCCGACGAGGTGATGACAGAGGCGTTACTTGATGATGTGTTTGACCTAAATGCGAAAGTATTCCGCGATCCGATTTCGAATACGCCGATGTGTGTAGCGATTTAGGTAGTGATTGTTTGAAGCAATTATTGACCGACAGCTAGCTATTCAGTCATTCGGAGTTGTGATTGAGATAGTATTTTGCTAAAAAACGCGCATAATCTCGCTATACAACATTTAAAGAAGATATTACCTATGACTACGTTTCAATACTACTTTCACCAACTGCCTTGTTTTGACTGCAAAAAAACGACAGTAAGCACAGATCTTGGTTGGTTAACGCCAGCGATGAAAGAGGTGGTTTTAGCGCAACTGACTGAAACACTTGCACAAGGTGAGATTACCCCTGACCTTACTGCGAACGTTGTGTGCACTAAAGAAGAAGCTCGCGAGTACCTGCTGTTGAACTTCTTTGGTTATTCAGAAGAAGAGCTTGAAGGTGAAATCGAGGCGGATGATGAGCAAGAAGTCGCTGACGAGATCGCAGAGCTGCTTGAAGACGGTAAAGACACGATTGAGTTCGAACATGAAGTAGCGCTTCAGTGTTGTGCTGATTGCGATATCATCGAAGAGTAACTAAGTATCTTCTAAAGTACGCGAATCGGTTTGCCATGTTTGGTGATAGGCCATTCGCAAAAGGCGCTCGTGAACAATGGTTCGCTAGCGCCTTTTTTGTATCCAGTTTGAAATTCAGCACTAAGACGTTGTGCTGCTGATGACACCTTGTTTATTTAGCTGGGAAAGGATCTCTGTCGTTTTCTCACGGAATAAATCTCTTAGTAGACGAACGGTTGGCGTGATGGATTGACGGCTTGGGCATACCAACCACAGCTCTGTTGGTGTCGGCTCATAGTTGGGCATGATCTTGACTACATCGCCAGACAGCAAATGACTCGACATATCCAAACAAGACTTTATCGCGATGCCTTTTCCTGCAACACACCATCGCCTAACTAGGTCAGCGTCATTGGATGCACGGTTCCCTTTGAGCTTTACTTTGTGGTCTTGGGTGCCGTCGTTAAAGACCCACTCATCCTGTAACATGTCATGGAGTTGATACAGCAGTCCGTTGTGCTCAGCCAAATCACTTGGATGGTCTGGGCTGCCTTTTTCTGCGAGATACTCAGGCGAAGCACATAATATTCTTGGCACATCACAAATTTTGAAGCCATACATGTTGGCATCAGTTGGCGAACCATAACGCAGCGCCATATCCACAGAATCACGATAAAAGTCGATGTTACTGTCGCTGATGCTCGTTCGAAGTGTCGCTTGAGGGTAATCAAATAGAAACTCATCTAGCCAAGGTATGACGAGGTTTCGCCCTAAATCTGATGAAAGCGCGATTCGAATTTCGCCATCAATGACACCAAGCTCCTCGCGTATATTGAGTTTCGCTTGGTCCAACATTTTCAACGCTTGTTCGCACTCTGGTAAATATCGTTCTCCAGCGGGAGAGAGACGAAGATGACGAGTAGTTCTTACAAAAAGCTCTGCACCGAGTGCCGATTCAACGCGTTTCACTGCCGCACTTGCCGTTGCTGTGCGCATGTCTAGGTTAGTGGCGGCTGCTGTGATACTGCGAAACTCCGCAACCTTTAAAATTACTTGTAAGTCTTCAAGAAGCATTTCATTTCCCTGTTCTGAGCCGAGAATCGGTTGCTCTGTTTGCCATAAGATTGGGCATTTTGCTGTGGTTAATCTTAGTATTTTTCTTGCATACGTACACGTTATTATCAAAAATAATTTGATAATAATTCAAACATTAGGCTGTTTATCTAAAGTGAGAAATCTCTAAGATTCAATTATCGAATTTAAGGAGAATCATCATGTCACTACCATCTACAATGAAAGCCATCGGATTTACTCAGTCGCTAGCGATTACAGAACCAGAAAGCCTGTTTGAATTTGAAACGAGCCTGCCGGAATTAAAAGAGAATGACTTACTGGTCAAAGTGAGTGCGACTTCTATCAACCCTGCAGACGCGAAAATCCGTATTCGCAACGCAAAAGATAAGACACTTGAGCAACCAAAAGTGTTGGGCTACGACGCTGTTGGGGAAGTGGTTGGCAAAGGCACAAACGTTAAAGGCTTCGAGTTAGGCGATCGTGTTTACTATGCGGGTGACGTAACACGCATGGGCGCTAACGCAGAATACCAAGCCGTCGATTATCGCATCACCGCTAAAGCGCCACAAAGCTTAACGGATGAAGCTGCGGTTGTTATGCCGCTTGCAACGCTTACTGCATGGGAAGCGTTATTTGATCGTCTACGTGTTCGCCCTGAAGAGAAAAAATCTATCCTGATCATTGGCGGTGCTGGTGGTGTTGGTTCAATTACAATTCAGCTTGCGAAGCAATTAACCAACCTTAACGTTATTGCGACAGCGTCAAGACCTGAAACCGAGCAGTGGGTAAAAGACATGGGGGCAGACCACGTAGTGAACCACCGTAACCTGGTTGAATCAGTGCGAGAGCAAGGCATCCAGTATGTGGATTACATCTTTAATGTTGCAGACACAAAAGGCCACTGGGACGCGATGGTAGAGTTGATTGCGCCGCAAGGCATGATCAGTTCGATTGTTGAGTTTGATAGTGAGATTGACCTGTCGGCACTACAAGGTAAGTCAGTAGGCTTCATTTGGGAGCTCATGTTTACGCGTTCGCTGTTCAACACCGACGATATTCAGAAGCAGCAAGATATCTTGTTCCAAACGGCGAACTTGATTGATGCAGGTCGTATTAAATCTACGCTAACCACAACACTTAATGGTTTGAGTTCAGATACGCTGAAAGAGGCGCATCAACGTATTGAAAGCAGCGCATCGATTGGTAAAACTGCCATCAAATACTAAGTGTTAATGACCTAGAATATAGGCGTTTTGAACCCTTGAGCATTGGTTGAGTCTTGACGCTTGACAAGAAGAGCCCCAGACATTTTTCGCAAAGAAATTGGTGTCTGGGGCTTTGTTCATCTGTGATCTTTCCAATTTATTCGGATGCTTTGAATTGAATCTGAAGCAGTTTTAACTCAAAGGGCAAAGGCTGTTTGTCTGCAATCAAAAAGCCGAACTGTTTGATGTCTTGAGCTTTGAGTTCTGGTGCATTGTTGAGTAATCGGCCTCTAAACACGGCTTGAAAGTCCTCTAGTTTGAACACTTTCTTGAGTTGCTCGCCTTGGATGGTCTCAAAGCTGTGCTTGTAGTTGGTTCTATAGCCGTCTTTCCATGTGGTGAACCTTAACTGGTAGGTGCGTCCATCACCAACAAAGGATAACTCTACGTTGTTAACCGCGGGATTTAACGATTCAAGAGAGCGGTTTATTGAGCTGAATCCACCATTATTTTCTAATGATAGGTCTCCCTTAAATAGGCTCTGCTTGCCATCGTAAATGAGCCCACCTGTTGAAATGCCACCCATTACATTATCGTTGATTGCAGACCATTTCTGGTGTTCGCTTGCTTGCGTGAAATCAATCATCTCTATTCCTGCTGTTGACGTTTCAGACCATAACAAAGAAAGGCTGAGGGTTAACCACAAAGGCGTTATTCGCTTACGCAGTGAAGACGCTGTGAAGTCCGACTCGTTCATGATTTTCTCCATTACTCATTAGTCCGCGCAAGATTCCGTGGCGAGAATTCCTAGACAATGGTCGATGAACTCAGAGTAGTTTGACGCGTTTTCGTACTCAATTTTCAGCGAACCATGAAACATCAGTGTCACGGTGACGCCTTTGTAGCTTAGCCAACAGGTGTAACCATCGTAATCATGCCAAGCTATCATCTCACCAACTTGATATTTGTTGTTCAGTTGTTCCCCGGAAGAGCGAATAAACTCGAATACTCTAAGAAACTCAATGATGGTGGTCCTGTTGTCCATGTGTGACTCCCTCGGTGTGAACGACGATAAATAGCTAAGCACTTGTATTTAAATCGTTACGGTTTGCTTTTAGGTTCCGATCACTAAGAGAGATGCGAGCACTTTTAGATTGTGCTCGCGGTATGGAAGTGGAGAAATCTATCTACTGATGAGCTCCTAAAAGAGCTTCAGATTTATGCTTGATACGAAACACAAAATAGACCATTGACGCTAACGCAGCGATTAGGTTGCCGAGGGCCATGAAAAAGATGACATTGAGAACAGGGTTATCGAAAGCGGTGATAAAGAAAGCTCCTGGCAGCCCAACAAAGATCATTGCAAGTCGAAATAGCGGCGGGAGTTGAGAAAAGCCTCTAACTCTTAACCAAGATATAAACACAAGAGCAATACCATCAATTGCGATCACTGCGACTGAGAGTTTTAATGCTTTTACCAATTCATTTGTTGCAGTAGGTGTATAGATCTGAGAAATAGCCTCAGCAAGTAAAATTAACCCAAATGCACTCACGAGGATATAACCGAACATAATCGTGAGCATTGAGTAAGGTTCATTAGAGGATTTGTCCATTTGAGAGAGTGAAATGGACAGAGATATCACCAACCCTACATAGAGCACGGAAAAGCTATTCATAAAGTTGAGGGCAAACCCAAGATACGCAGTATGCTCTTGGTTATAAAGACTGGCAAATGTAAGAACCAAAATTGAAATACCGCCAGTGAAGCAGATACTGGTTAATGCTTCTGTGCGACCAAAATTAACAAGTATTCCGACCTTTTCTTTGTTGAATCGTGGCGTAGAGATGAGCTGATTTTTGAAACCTAGATATATGACAGGTAATAAGGTTAAAACGCGTATTGCTAGTGTCGATATTGATACCGCTACAGAAGCGTTATCTATGTTAGCTATTGCGATATAGTTAAAAGCGATATTCGCTATAGCACTGACTATTGTTACCGCTAGCACTTTTTTCTCTAAGCCTCGTGCTTCTAAAATATTGCATAATCCAACATAAATAGCCAACGGAAAAATACTAATGGAAAGTATAAAATAACTTTGATTTGCGTGGTTTGAAGCATCAAAAAATTGGCCCACAAGAAGGCTTATAACAAGTAAAACCACGCCAAGACATATTGAATATCCAAGTATTTCTTGAGCAGTTTGACGAGGTGCCTCTTTGTTCTGTCCAATGACAATATTGATACCAATACTGAGCACGACAGCCAAGATAACGAAAACCTGAGCGACTTGTGAAGCCAAGGTGTAATCTTGCACTGCCACCATATTTGTGTGTCCTAACATGATCATATCGACCATCGCGAGAGACAGTGCAACAAACCTTGTTGCTGAGATTATTAGGGCTCGCTTAAGGAAAGTTGCGATCATATTAAAGTTCCTGATGATGTAGGGAAGCTGTTATCGTTTTCAAGTATCCAATACATGAAAGTGTGTTGAGGTTGAGCGTTTTTGGTGAGTAGTTATTGATTTCTGTTATGCGGAAACGAATGTAAACGGAACGAAAAATAGGTTCAATAATATTGAAATAAATATTTTATATAAACATTGAAGCTTTGATCTATATCTTAATCCTAGATTGTTAAACTAATCTAAATATCAATATTAATGTTGATATTCACTATAGTTAATTAACTATTTTGTTAAATATCTTATCTAATGTAGCTTTAGCTAATTTAGAATAATGGTTCGCATTAAATGACATAATATTTGTTTTAAATTCCACTTATTTCAATCAGCCATTACTAGCTTTCTCGTGGAATATCAATTATTGCATCTAGTGGTAAAGGGATAAGAAAGAGGGTGATAATCTATTGAGGTAAAAAGGGAGATAGCTGTTTCGATAGTGATAACCATAGTCGCAATTAACGCCTTTCACTTCGTTGTGAAAGGCGTTTGTATTTGAGTCTACTTCACTTTAATTAGTGTACTTGAATCGGTGTGTGCGAAGGTTTTGTCGTAGATCTCTAAGCCAGTGGTTTGAGAGTAAGTCAGCGTGTCGTCTGAGATGCTGATGTTCATTGTGAAGTCTGTGGTAGTTGCGTTGTCTGTCATGTATTCAGACTCAGCGATACCGCGCTTAGACGCGACTAACGTCATTGTGTCGCCAGCAGGGCCTTCCGCGGTGACACATGTGGTGCGTGGCACACAGTAAGAGTTGTAGACGATCTGATTTTCTTGGTCATAGATGAAGTAACCACGTTGATCGTGGAATTTAGAATCGTCAGCCTTTCGGAATACTTCCTGTTTATAGTAAAGCGCAACGAGATATTGGTCGCTGGCGTTGGTTGCATCAGCGGCCACTTCAAATGTCATCACTTCATAAAATGGCGTGACTGCAGGGCCCCCCGCACCCACTTCAGTACCTTCTTGGCCCGGTGATACATCAATACCACCAGTTTCTACGGATTTCCAGGTACCAACTAACTTTGCTAGTGGTCCGAAATCCATACCATCGATTGTGTTGTGATCTGCAAATGCTGGAACCGAGATTACTGCTGCAATACCCAATGCTAATACTTTTTTCACTGTAACTTCCTTATATAGTTATTTGACTTAATTAACAATAAAGGTGCTGTGAAACCAGTTTATTAACCCAGATCAGTGTTGCTGGCTAATATGAAAGCGAAGTGTAAGCTGATGTATCAGTCAATAAGGGGATGTTAATACGTTTAAATATTGAACAGGAAACTTGGTTTCTTATCCAAATTTGAGGGAATCTAGTAGGTTTATTTTTCTCTTGAAGTAGAGGCCAGTTATCTGGTTTGAGGTCGTCTAAACTTAAAGTTTGTATTTCAGAAAATATGACAGTTTGGGCTCTAAAAACGTTCTCGAAATAAATGCAAATTAGTGCTTTACCTCAACTTAACTTGAGGTATTAGGATATGCAACGTTGCTTACGAGAATACTTTAAGGAGAGAAGAATGATCCAACTTGAACATGTAAATTTAGTCGTTAAAGACATCCCAGAAATGCTGACTTTCTACAAAGCGGCGTTCCCTCATTGGTATGTTCGTGACGAAGGTAAGGGCGAATGGTCAGGTAAGCCACGTAACTGGTTACACTTCGGAGATGAGTATCAGTATATCGCAATGAGTGATCATGGTGAGGGTGAGAATCGAGATTTAGATGGTCACTCTGTTGGTCTAGCACACTTCGCCTATGTTACCAATAATATCGAAAGCGTAACTCAACGTCTTATCGATGCGGGCTTCCCGATTGCTAAACCCGGCGCTGAAGAACCTTATCGAAAAAATGTCTACTTTGTAGATCCGGCTGGCTTTGAAATCGAGTTCGTTGAATATCTGAGTGATGATCCTAAGCTGAGAAATGCTACAAGTTAGCAGAATCGTTAGGTAGGAAAACTGAAAAAGGCATTGTGGAACACTCCGCAATGCCTTTTTAGATTGATTAGCTAACTATTCTTTCGCTCGGTGTTTTACTTAGCTTTGAACGGCACCAATAGCTGTTTCCCAAACACATTAATAAGCGCGCCAGTGACAATCAGACCACCACCAAGATATGTCCATATTGATGGGATCTCATTGAAGATCCATACGCCTAACAATGCAGAGAAGACGATTTGAACGTAAGAGTAAGCCGAAGCTTTTCCTGCTGCTTGAGTTTGCATTGCCTTGGTTAAACCGTATTGACCAATTTGAGTGAATACCCCAACCAAAACCAACATCACGGTTAAGAATAGGCTTGGCATTACAAAGTCGTTCCAAATAAGCGCTGTCGATATCGGTAAAGCTACTAATGGGAAGTAGAAGATGATGACAGAGCTGTCTTCTGTTTGGCTCAGCTTTCGGACAATCACATAAGCAATTGAGCTACCAAACGCTCCAAGTAATGCCACCAGAATACTGAATAACGGCAAATCGCTGCTTACGTTACTGTTCATACTTGGTTGTACCATCACCAATAAGCCCGCTAGACAGAACGCAATGCAAATCATAGTCGATTTTTGGACACGTTCTTTGAGGAATAACACGCCAAGCAAGGCAGTAAATACGGGGTGTACGTATTGTAGAATGGTTGCTTCTGCTAGCGGTAACGTAGTAACTGCGTAGTACACACACATCAGCGCCGCAGTGCCGACTGCACCTCGAACAAACAATAGGGGTTTGTTGTTACCCCAGACAGAAATGCCTTTTCGTTTTACGTCGATGTAGCTGATGATCAATGATACCAATGCCCTTGCTGCAACGATCTCAAATACAGGTATGCCGTAGTTGCTAATGTATTTCACACAAGCTGACATGAGTGCGAACCCAAAAGCGGAGAGGAGCATGAATCGAACCCCAACAGGGATCATTGAAAAAGAGAAAGAAGGCATAAAAATATCAATCGGTTGAGGGAGAAGGAATCATAGCTTAGTTTAGGAGAGGCAACCAAAGTCTTTGTCTTTTTCTCGTCAACTTGATTCAATTAATTCTCATTTCTGCTCTTTTAAGTATTACGGATACATCAATCTACCGCCAAACTTACATCACATTTTGCCTCGCATAACATCGGTTATAGCTCAATTTTATAAAATCAACATCAACAGAAAGTGACGCTAATCCAACTCTGATTTATCGGGCATTTTAATTGTCCTTATCACTCATATCATTCCTGTGAATTTGTAATGAGAGATATGTTCTATGAAACCAATAAATACCTTACTCATATCCACACTTGCGCTTTGCTCTTTTAGTTCAGCGACTTATGCCGATACCATTTTGCATGCATTTAACTGGAAATATTCAGATGTGACAGCCAATGCTAATCAAATCGCCGAAGCTGGTTACAAGAAAGTACTGGTTGCTCCGGCAATGAAATCTAGTGGGACCCAATGGTGGGCGCGTTATCAACCACAAGATCTACGCACGATTGATTCTCCATTGGGGAATAAACAAGATTTAGCGGCAATGATTGCTGCGCTGAAAAGCGTCGGTGTTGATGTTTACGCAGATGTCGTACTTAACCATATGGCGAATGAAAGCTGGAAGCGAAGTGACTTAAACTACCCTGGTACAGAAGTTCTAAACGAGTATGCCAGCCGCTCAAGCTACTATGCTGACCAGACTCTTTTTGGCAACTTAGCGCAAGGTTTTGTTTCGGCTAACGATTTCCATGCTGCAGGCTGTATTACAAACTGGAACGATCCGGGACATGTTCAATACTGGCGTTTGTGTGGTGCTGATGGCGATACTGGGCTACCCGATCTCGACCCAAACAACTGGGTAGTGTCACAGCAACGTTTGTATTTGAAGGCGCTAAAAGAGATGGGCATCAAGGGCTTCCGCATTGATGCGGTGAAACACATGAGCCAGTACCAAATCGACCAAGTATTTACGCCTGAAATCACATCGAACATGCATGTGTTTGGTGAGGTGATTACCAGTGGTGGGGCAGGGAACAGTGGTTATGAGTCTTTCTTAGCCCCTTACTTAAACAACACCAACCACTCAGCGTACGATTTCCCGTTGTTTGCTTCGATTCGAGCAGCTTTTTCTATGGGCGGCGGATTAAACCAATTGCACGATCCACAAGCTTACGGTCAAGCATTGGATGATAGCCGTGCCATTACCTTTACTATCACACATGACATTCCAACCAACGACGGCTTCCGTTACCAAATTATGGACCCGCAAGATGAGCAGCTTGCTTATGCGTATATCCTTGGTAAAGATGGAGGCACGCCGCTGATCTACAGTGATGATCTTCCTGATTCTGAAGACAAGGATAGTGGTCGTTGGGGTAATGTGTGGAACAGTTCGATAATGAAAAACATGTTGAGCTTTCATAATGCGATGCAAGGTAAAACAATGACCATGATTTCAAGTGACCAGTGCACCTTGTTGTTCAAGCGTGGCAAAGAAGGGGTCGTTGGGATAAACAAGTGTGGAGAGACGCGTGGTGTGACCGTTGATACTTACCAACACGAGTTCAATTGGCATGTTCAATACAAAGACGTATTAAGCAGCGCGACAGAAACTATTTCTTCTCGCTATCATACGTTTAACCTGCCACCACGCAGTGCGCGTATGTTTAAGTTGTAAGTGCTGTCGAGTTAAGCCACTTAGCCCATTAAACGAAGAGCGATGACTTCATTAGTATAAGCCGCAGCACATGTTGCGGCTTATTCATTTGGCGTAAGCTCGTGTTCAGTGCTGGTCTTCAATCACTCCTGACCAATGATTTTGCTCGGAGAGTGCTTTCAACAATTCGATCTCTTTCGCTGTCTCTATTTTAAGCCAATCAATTAAACCACTGATCACAGGCGAGTGGGTGCGCTGGTGGATGAAATAGGTCCACGCACTGTTTTGGATCTTGGCATGCTCTGGGCAATATAAGAAACCGCGCTGCAGATCCTGTAAAACCAAAAGCAAATCCGTCACCGTGACGCCTTCACCAGATAAGCACGCACTGAGTGCCATATCCAAAGACAAGAAACTGGTATTTCTGACGGGCTTTTTCGGTGGCGATTCAACATCGGCTAGCCATACTTTCCAATCATGATGATCTAAGGTTGGGTGCAGCCTCGGCATGGTTAAGATCGAATCGAGGTTGGTATCTTTCTTAGTCAAACCAACAGCATTCGTTAAGCTCGTAGAGCAGACTGGAGCCATGAACTCTTCACGCAAGAAAGTGATGTCAGGCGCGTTGTCATAGCGTTTTTTGAATCGAGTGTGGAAGATCAACAGGTCGTATTCGCTGCTGTTGATTGCTTCATCTTCTTCAATCACAGGGACGATCACGATCTCGTAATCTGGGTAACGCTCGTTTAATTCACGAACTTTGGAGATCAACACGCGCGTAGCGAAGCTCAAGGTTGCCTTTATCACTATGCGCTTCTGCTTCGGTTCACTCCAGGAAGCGATAACCGATTCGATATTGCCGTAGCTTTCTCGCAAAGCGACATACAAATCATGACCTTGCACCGTTAATTCAATGGCTCGATGCTTACGAATGATCAGCGATGCGTTCAGCTCATCTTCAAGCTGTTTGATCTGACGGCTGATTGCACTCTGTGTCACGTTGAGCTCATCGGCGGCAAGTGTAAAGCTCATCAGTCTTGCTGCTGCTTCAAAGGCTTTTAAGCCATTATGTGAGGAAGGCAGACTAGGATATGGGGTCATAATTCATTCGCATGAGTTTTTGGAATGTTAGAGTCGCAAATTTATCAATTGAACGCTAGTCCCATCGATCGTATTTTGGGCGAAATTAACTGAGGCGCTCATGAAAAAAATACTGACTCTTGCATTCCCTTTGATCATTTCACAGCTGATATCCATGGCTTTAGTCCTTACTGATGTTTGGATGATGTCGCGAATCAGCGTGTCAGCCCTTGCTGCTGGTGGCTTAGGCGCGTCTATCTACTTTTTTATCTTCATTATTGCGAGCAGTACAGTTGGTTGTGTGGCAAACCTGATCGCTATTGCTTATGGTCAACGAGTCGCTCGCCCTGAATTTGGTAATAGCCAAATTAGGTTGGCTGTGAAAGGCGCAACCATGCTGGCGTTTGTACTTAGTGCACTTTTAATGACAAGCTTTTGGTTAGCACCTTTGGTGTTAGAAGCTGCCAAGCAACCACAGGAAGTGATTACCTTAGCGATGGAGTATGTGCATGCTCTAAAATGGGTGATGTTGCCTTCGCTTATTTTATTGGTGCTGCGCGGCTTAACCAGTGCGTTTGGTAATGTGCGCTCTATTCTAGTGATGTCGATTATCACTGTGATCTTAAATGTGCCAGTGAGTTACTTCCTTACGTTCCAGTTAGATATGGGCTTAACAGGCTTGGGCTTAGGTACGGCTATTGCGGCATTCATTGTAATGATTGGATACACGGTTTGGGTGTTTAAACGTGACGAATTCAAACCGTTCGCCCCTTGGCTCCATACCGAAGAGTATTCCATCAAGCTGATGAGCCCGTTGTTGTTAATGGGTTTACCTATCGCCTTGGCGGCGTTACTTGAACATGGCTTGATTTACGGCGGCACCTTAATGGCAGGGACGATCAGCATAGCCTCTCTGGCGCTTCATCAAATCCTGCTGCAATGCTTAAGCTTTACTTGGAACTTCAACTTCGGTTTCTCGCAAGCTGCGGCAATTTTGGTTGGCCGTGATTATGGCGCAGGCAACTATGAAGGCATCAAAAGAACCTCGATTCAAAGCTTTATATTAGTGTCAGTGTTGAGTGTCGCTTTGTCTGCCGTGTTCATCATATGGCCTGAGATGATCGCTTCTATCTTCAAGCTAGACGACGGCATTGGCGCAATGACATCGCTATTGGCTTCAGTGATCTGGGTCGTCGCTCTGTGCTTTATTGTTGATGCTTGGCAACTGTTGGCGATTAACCTGCTAAGAGGGATGAAGATTGTCTCTATGCCAACGGTGATGACTGCCATTGGTTACTGGATGTTTGGCCTGCCTGCTGCCTGCTGCTTGGTACTTGATGCCAAAATTCGAGCTAGCAGGGATCTGGGCTGGGATCGGCGTTGGCTTAGGTGTGACAGGTATTCTATTGCTCATTCATTTGATGGTCGTGCTTAATAAGAACAGCAAGGCTCCTGATGTAGGTTGTTCTGCTTATTCTTAAGCTTTTTAGTAATATGTTACTCATAATAGAAAGCCACAGATTAAAACTGTGGCTTTTGTTTGTCTGGGGCGTGTTGATTTTTCGTGGTTAAATTTTGTTCGGATGGGGACGCCTAGTCAAAAGCGTTTTAATCGCGGCGAGGGAGAAGTCGCCTAGTCATTCTAAGCAAATCTCCCTCAACAAAGAGTAAAACGCTTTTTGCGGGGGCGCCCAGCTCGAACCCTCTGGGCAGCGTTTACTGGTCATTTCTACTGCGTTATCAGCTTCTCATGTAGGCTAGCTACACATCAAAGCCTCTGCCTTGTATAAATACCCAGTAACTCGCTGCAAAAATCAGATCGAAAGATCAACACGACCTCACTGATTCATGGGGGAGTGAATCAATATCAGGAATCAGGAATCAGGGAGCGGCTATGAATAGTCATGCTCAACCGTTGTGTGCTCACTGTCCACCAGAGAGCGCAGACTTCATCATGGTTTTGAACTGCTCTTTTTGCTCTTCAGTTAACACGTTGTAGATGTTGTTCTTAAGACGCATCTCTTGCATCACCATCGACTTCTCGGTCGCTTGAACCGTATCAATGACCTTTTCCATCTCAGCTTCATTGAAGTCAGGCTGAGTCACTAGGGCGACCTGCTTTTTCTTAAGTTCTATCGCGCTATTCATATCAATCTTTGTTCGATCAGATTGATAGTCTTCAATAAGAGAGATGACTTCCGCATGTTGCTCTTCACTTAGGTTTAAAGAAGCAATAACCATTTGCAATGGGCTCACTGCTGGTTGTGGCGGTTGTTGTGGTGATGAAGCACTCACAAACGGAGCGGTAACGAGTAAAGCTGAAGCAGTTAATACACAAAGCGACTTTTTCAGTGATTTCATTGAGTTTCTCCTGTTAGTGGAAACATGAGTATAGGTGAGTAAGCTGAACTCGATATGAACATGTTGTTCAGTTTAATTTGCCGAGTTCATTGCGTTCACTTACTTGCGCTCGTCTAAGCACAGAGCGACTTAGACCTTGGTCTTACAGAAACCGAGCTAAAAGGTGACTAGAATGATTTGAGTCGCTCACCGTTATATCAAGGAATATACAAATGGAAGTTGGATTGTTCTGGGCTGAGAAGGGAATGTTAGTACTTGGTGCATTGTTTGTCTTAACGAGTGTGATGCAGTATGGAAAACGCAGTAGTGATTGGAAAGGCGTGATCACTATGTTTTATAAACGTATTCCAATGAGCGTTGCAGAGTATAAGTGGTATCGCTTGGGCATTGCATTATTGGTGTTTGCGGTGATCATTCGCTTCGCGCTGCTTATCCTATGGCCGAGCTATCAGCTGTAAACCGTCGTCATTGCGCAAGGTCATCGAAACTTAACCATCAGTATTGAGCTTTAATAAACTTCGTTGTTAAGGCTCTCACTTCATAAAATAATGCTGTTATGTTCACTAAAGATAGTTGTTATAGCCCTTGTAGCATATTGTTTTTTAGGAAAAATCACTCAAAATAATCGCTCAACTGTCCGTCTTATCATTCTTATTAATAATCGACATATAAATCTATTCACCCCGTACCTGATACCATAATGATCTGTTACACTCGTCCGAATTAGCTTTGATTTATCAGTGGTGCATTTATGTCGTTCCCAGTTCTTATATGTGATGATTCTGCGTTAGCACGGAAGCAGATGGCTCGATCACTGCCTAGTTCTCTAAATGCAGATATAACTTTTGCTGTTCATGGGCTTAATGCACTTGAAGAGTTAGCTCAAAACCAGTTCAAACTGATGTTCCTTGATCTCACCATGCCGGAATTAGATGGCTATGGCACATTGGAAGAGATGCAACGTTTAGGTGACACCACACCCGTTGTGGTTGTTTCTGGCGATATCCAACCAAAAGCGCAGCAGAAGGTCATGGACCTTGGTGCTAAAGCGTTTTTGAAAAAGCCGATTGATAAAGAAGCGTTAAAAGCGATTCTACGTGAGCATGTTGAGCCACCAAAACAGCCTCAACTTATTACGCCAGCACCGCTAGAGTTACCGATTCTGCGCCGACGTGACATCTATATGGAAGTTGCGAACGTTGCGATAGGTCGAGCAGCAGATGCTTTGGCGCGTCATTTCAATGTATTCGTTCACTTACCATTGCCGAACGTGAACATCTTCGAAGTGAGCGAATTGCACATGGCACTTCGTGACTTGGCTGACAACGACCAAGTATCGGGTGTTTGCCAAGGCTTCAGTGGAGAAGGTATTGCCGGTGAAGCGCTCGTCTTGTTAAGTGACTCGAGTGTGAGCGATCTTAAAAAGCTCATGAAGGTTCCGACTGAAAGTGAAGAGCTGGAAGAGTTAGAACTGCTGATGGATGTATCTAACATCCTTGTGGGCTCTTTCCTGAATGGGTTAGGGGAGCAATCTGAGGTTCGATTCTTCCAAAGCTCTCCGGTTCTGCTAGGTCAACATATCTCAATTGACTCTGTTATCGAAAACACGAGTGGTTCGTTCAAGAAGACCATGACCTTTGAAGTCAGTTACAACATTGATGGCACTTCTATTCGCTGTGATCTTCTGTTTATGTTTGTTGATGAGTCTCTGCCTCTTTTAGACAACAAATTAGCCTACCTAATGGAGGAATTTTAATATGCTGAATCTTCCTGCTGAATTTGAACAGTTTCACTGGATGGTAGACATGGTTCAAAACGTCGATATGGGGCTGGTGGTCATCAATCGAGATTTTGAGGTGCAAGTGTGGAACGGTTTCATGACGCACCATAGTGGTAAGCAATCGCACGACGCTATTGGCAAGTCGATCTTTGAACTGTTTCCTGAAATCCCAGAAGAGTGGTTTAGGCTTAAAACAAAACCGGTTTATGACTTAGGCTGTCGTAGCTTTATTACGTGGCAACAAAGACCTTATCTGTTTAAGTGTCGCAACGTGAGGCCAGTAACTCAGCAAGCGGACTTTATGTATCAGAACGTCACGCTTAACCCAATGCGTTCTCCAACTGGACAAGTGACATCATTGTTCTTGTCTATTCAGGATGCGACTGCAGAAGCTCTAATGTCTCAGAAAAAGGCTTGATGTACCTTTTGGTAAAGCTGAATCGTTTCAGAGCCTCAAGCTTAGAAGAGTAGTCTAAACACCAATAAAAATGGTCAAGGTTAATCCCCTTGGCCATTTTTTTATCTGATGATGTAGCAATGATTTCAAACTACAGAAGGCGTTTTGTGTTCGTTAACTTTAGTCGACTTGCTACTTAGCTCTATCAACAGCGGTTTGTGCCCATTGGAATCTCATAAGTAAGCACATCAAACCTGCCATATTTTGTCGATTTCATTCCGCTCATCCAAGTTTCGGACGTACTAATCGAGCTTGCCTTTATACTTTATAAATTTTAGAGGTAATGAAAGAGGGCTGAGATTGGCTCACGAAGTGAAAAAAGTCAGAAAAAAATGAAATTATTTAAGAAAAAATGCATTTTTTGATTAAAGAAAAGTGTGATTTTTATGTGATTAAAGGGCACTTTTTTCACAAATTTGCCTTATCGAAGGTTTTTTAGACGAATTTGAAAGGAAAACGTTTGCGCAATAAACCGACAGCGTTTGCGCGAATGTGTTGTTAAGTTCTTAATTACTAAGAATTTAGTTGAAAACTAGGGGCGGGAGCTTTTACCAGATATGGAATCTTTGAGAGGATAGCACAAAAAAAAATGAAATATCAGACTTGCTGTTAGTAAATCACAGCCTATAATGCTGAAAACCGGAGCGTCTGCCAACGCTCCGGTTTTTTTGTGTCCGAAACTCAGTAAAGCGTCTGCCAACGCTTACCGAAAACGCACGACACGTAATATGATTACAGGACAAATTATCATGCGTATCGAACAAGAACTTAAGTTAGGCTTCAAAGATGTATTATTCCGCCCAAAGCGTTCTACTCTTAAAAGTCGTTCTCAAGTTGAATTAACCCGCGAGTTTACATTCAAGCATAGCGGTCGTCAATGGTCTGGTGTACCAGTAATCGCAGCGAACATGGATTCGGTAGCAAGTTTCGAAATGGCAGCGGCTCTAGCAGAGCACGGTGTAATGACTGCAGTACACAAGCACTACACAGTAGAGCAGTGGGCTGAGTTCGCAAAAACAGCAGACAAGAAAACGCTGAACAACGTATTTGTTTCAACAGGTACATCTGAAGCTGAGTTTGAGAAAACTAAGCAAATCATGGCGCTTAGCGACGAATTCGTATTTATCTGTATTGATATCGCTAACGGCTACTCAGAGCACCTAGTTGAGTACGTGCAAAAAGTACGTGCAGAATTCCCGAACAAAGTCATCTCTGCTGGTAACGTTGTAACGGGTGACATGGTTGAAGAGCTAATCCTAGCAGGTGCTGACATCGTTAAAGTTGGTATCGGCCCAGGTTCAGTTTGTACTACACGTGTTAAAACTGGTGTAGGTTACCCTCAACTTTCTGCAATCATCGAGTGTGGTGATGCTGCTCACGGCCTTGGTGGCATGATCATCGGTGACGGTGGCTGTTCATGTGCGGGTGACGTATCTAAAGCGTTCGGCGGCGGTGCTGACTTCGTAATGCTAGGCGGTATGCTAGCAGGTCACGAAGAGTCAGGCGGTGAAGTTGTTGAGCAAGACGGCAAGCAGTTCATGAAGTTCTACGGCATGTCTTCACAGTCGGCTATGGACAAGCACTCAGGTGGTGTTGCTAAGTACCGTGCTGCAGAAGGTAAAACTGTTTTACTTCCGTTCCGTGGTTCAGTTCACAACACAATTTCTGACATCCTTGGTGGTGTACGTTCAACTTGTACATACGTAGGCGCAGCAAAGCTTAAAGAGCTAACTAAGCGTACTACTTTCATCCGTGTACAAGAGCAAGAGAACAACGTATTCGGTAAAGAGTAATCTGAACGAATTCGAATAGTTTGAAAATCAAGAGCCGCTTTTTAGCGGCTCTTTTTTGTTTATTCAGCTTTAATGCCAAAGTAACTATCTTGAAGTAAATATGGGGTACACATTGCCGGAGCTTGCATTGGTTGGTTCATAGATTGGAAATTGATCGTACGGTTTAGCGGGTCGTCTTTAGGTTTTGAGACTAATGGCATAGACCCAATATTTGTCGTGTCATCGAACAGGTTATGGTAGATGTTTGTGTAGGTACTTTTGTTATCGGATTCATAATAAAAGAATGCATCTTCTTCTGAACGTGAGAATGTAACGTTTTCTAGAGTTAGCCCGTTGATGCGTGAGTCAGCTATCTTATCTACTATGCTGGTTTTCCCATTGTCCCCAGTAGGTTCACCGATAACTGTTATATCAGCTAGTGTAACGTTCGTTAAGGTTGACCTGGATACATTCCTACTAAGCAGAGATAGCGGCGATGACGAGTGGCGGCTTACAAATGCATTCAAAAGCTCTAGGTTGTTAATACTAGAGCGAGAAATACGTGAAGAGAGTAAGTCTTTAATGGCTGCCAATTTTACCCCCACAAGATCAATTGAGACATCTGTAAGCTCTTTGTTATCAAGTGAATAAAACAGCTGGTTGAATGGTGCACCTGTGGTTTCTATGTTTATGAATTTGACGTTTCGCCAATGGTCATCGATGTCAAACAAGTGATCAAAGCTGTTTTCATTATGGATAGAAGTGTTTTTAAATGTGATGTTATTTAAATTTGCCTTGGTTAATTTATATCCTCTTTCACTTTTGAAGTTCAGGTTCGTGATGGCATGGCCATTACCATTAATTACTCCCGATAGGCTTTCAACTAAGGTCGGGGCACTTGTACAATCTAGATTATCGACAATATCGATGTACAGTGGTCTGTTTTTTTCATTGTATATGTCTACTAGCTGATCACAGCTAGTTACAGAATAGTAGCTTTGAGCAAATAGCGTTGGTGAAAAGAGTACTGGTATAGAGGCAGTTAAGAGTGGTAATAAACGTCGCACGTAAATGATTCCTTTAGTTTTTTGTGGAGCATGCGAAGTTAGTTAGTCTTTCGGATGTATGCAACATAATCATATGAATTAGGTTGCAAATATCACAAATATGAATGAATTGTCGATTCAAGTGTTTGGTGTCTAATCGTAGAAGCTGAACCTGAATGAGCTAAGATACGATTAGTAATACCGAATACTAATCGTAGCTTATCAAACAGTCTGGATCAGTTTGCTAACAAGCTTTCCTTCATTCCAATTTCACAACCTACAAATGTCGATTCTGATAGCTCTACATGCAAGTAATAGCGCTCCGGTTGGTTCATCGCCTGTTGGAAAGTGCCAATGCATCTATCTAAACGTTGTGGTTTCTCGTAAGCGCTTTGTCGCCACTCGATGCGAATTCTCTGCCCCGTGTACTTTTCAACGCCACTCAGGCTATGTTGCTCACCACCGAGTTTGAAAGCGGTGACTTGATCAAATAAGAATAATTCGCTGGCTGAAGCTGTGTTGAGCGATAGTAGTGCTAATAATGCGAGTTTAATTTTCATTGGGAGTAGCTCTTTAAAATAACGTTAAGTTGCGCAGTTTTAGATTTTATCTTTCACTTATGGTGTGAGATTTTTAATTAGATATTAATAAATTAGAAATGTTGGATATTTAATGATGGTGATGTTTTGAATTTATTAAAGGGTTTAATATAAACATTGTTTCACTTTTATCAATGTTGAATTTTATTTTCTTTATTTTAATTTCAGTTATTTGGAATGTGAAAGAGATAAATAAAGGTCTATATCTACAGTTGTAACTTTAATTAACACTATCATTAGTTTATTATAGCTCACAGTGTTTTGTATATTTATTGTTTTAATTGTATTTTATTTTTCTTGTATAGTTGATTGTAATCACAGATGGATTTTTTATTTTTTAATTCACGCTTTACTGGGTTGAACTTTTTATCAGGATAAAAGATATTCTCGCCAAAATATGAAGGAAGTAAATAATGAAGAATATCACCCCACTAGTAATGTTATTAATTTCAGCGAGCGCTGCGAGTGAAACCTATATTGTTAGCCCGAATACAAAGCACGGGCTCCCAACCCTGACTGAAGAACCTAATCTGTATCAAGCACCTAGTTTTGACTTTTTCGACTTTAGTGAGGGGTATTTGGCACAGAGGGCTGAAGCCAGTGCCTTGTTACCAATAGCGCTTAATAGCATAGATAGAGTGTGTATTAGTACTACCTTTAGCGAGATAGATAGAGAGGAGCGTTACCCGCAATCCGGTGTTTTGGTCTATACGTATGCGACAAACGCTCAAGGTAAAAAAACGCACAACACTACTATCGGTGACAGAATACCGTTGGCAGAATTATCGCAGCATTGTTTGGACGAATCATCATGGGTTTATGATAATTGGTTGGCAGACAAACGTATCGACTTTACCCCTTATAGCTCAGCGTTCGCATTGATTGAAAATGTCGATGTCGTGGTTGAAGGAGACTTATCTTTGTCTCAAGATCCTGTCGAGTTTGTTGAGCAGTATTTTGATTTCATCACAAAGGTCGGTTTTAACCAGTCTGCAAGTTTCTATCATACGGATGCCATTAGAGAACTCAAATCAATCATTATGGAAGGCCTTCAAAATGGAAATCAGAACGTTCTTGATATCGTGAATATTGCCTTTGGTACCGGAGCTGCTAGAGAAGACATCGCGGTTATGGATGATAAAGTCTTTATGAATACTTTCCTAAATATTCGCAAGATTACTCAAGGCTCCAATATTGCTAAATTATCTTCCTTCACTGTAATTAATGACTTTGATTACCAAGGTCAAAAGTATATTACGGTCGAGAAAAAAGAGCAGTTCGGGGACCGAATCACTACTCAATATGAAATTATTACACTTAAGAGTGAAGGTGAATATTGGATGCTTAATATGTCTGGTGACATAAAAGCTCTTCTTGGTATGTAAGTGCTTTGCTTTTAAGTTCGTGAATTAAAAAAAACACTAATATATAAAGGAAAGTAACAATGAATGCTCGAGTATTATTGACGTCTTTAATTTCATTTATTTCACTACAAGCTGCGGCTTATGACGTGTCATATGTCGCTCGACAGATTCAATGTGGTTAACTGATGGCACATTTAAGAGTTTGTATTACTCCACGTCTACGTCACGATTGCTGATTGACTTTGTTTCTGAGAATGAGATACGCGGTAAGATGAGAGACCGATATTTAACGGGTTCTGGAGAGATTAACTTTGTGGCGAGACCTCAATAGTAAGCCGATTCAGCGTATATGAATTGAACAAAAAAGAGCGGCACGTTAGGCGCTCTTTTTTGTTTGAGTGGTACTTTTGGAATTGGAGGCTACGTAGGGCCTCGTCATTTGCGCTTAGTGATGTTGTTGAGCTCAGTTATTTTGCATAGTTTGAAGGAAACAGCGCTCGCTTCGCTTCTTCATCACGTTCGGTTTTAAACTCAATGTCTTTACCAATCTCGCGGGCACGCAGTGCGGCAGGGCGAGTGTTGATGGCGTTAAACCAGCGCTTCAAGTTCGGGTAAGGTTCTAAGCCTTCTTCACCAAGCACGACAGGCGCTTTATCAATCCAGCCCCATGCGGCTACATCGACAATGGTGTACTCATTCCCGACGATAAATTCACGTCCTTCCATATGTTTTTCTAGCACTTCGTAATGACGCTGCGCTTCACGCAGGTAACGGTTTACCGCGTAGTCTAGGCCTGCTGGTGCGGCATGGCGGAAGTGAACCGATTGGCCAGAGTATGGGCCAAGGCCACTCGCAATAAACATCATCCAAGAGAGCAGCTCAGCTCTGTCTTCTGGCTGACCACCAAGCTTGCCTGTTTTCTCTGAGAGATACAGAAGGATAGCGTTCGAATCGAACACGCGTTGTCCTTCGTTTTCAATGGCGGGTGTTTTTCCGTTCGGGTTGATTAAGCGATATTCCGGCGTGTGTTGTTCGCCTTTTAAGGTATCAACTGGAACGAGTTCAAAATCTAGGCCTGTCTCTTCTAGAAACAGAGCGATCTTCATTGGGTTTGGGGTTTGGTGAAAATAGAATTTAAGCATGGGTAACTCCTTGTATTGGTAATTCATTAAAACACCGCTTGAACGATCGTTCAATAATTGATTTTAATTTCTCTGTGAATCTTCAATTTTGTATTTGAAGCCCATGTGTTTAGAACTTCGTTCTCAGAGAGAAATTCAAAATCGATTTATCGTTTAAGATAGGCTATAAGTTGTTGAATAAGTGAGCATTAAAGAGAGGCTTAGACCTATTTCTAATGTGGATTCCGGATCTCTCGCTGATGAATTTTAGAGGGGTTAGAGGGCGTAGAGCTTGCAGTTATATATTTCAAAATAATGAGTAATTTCTTTTCAAAATCAGAGTTTTCTTAATCATTAGACTTACTGAGAGGTTCGAAATCGTGATCTGCTGCCACACCTTATGCAACAAATGAATATTAACCTTAGAGATTCTGGTGTGGTTCACAGTTTTTTAATTTTGGGGACTTACATTGGGGGACAAATCTGATGTGAACACTTATCTACACAGGATACCCTCATGAAAAAGAACATTCTCGCCCTCGCTCTTGGTGGCATGCTGGCCTTTGGCGCAACCCCATTTTCGTTTGCTGCTAACGATGGCGCAGTTCAAGCTTCTGCGGATTACGCGCAGTTAGTAACGAAGCGACAAGTGGTCGACCAATTACTTCTCGATGCGTTGCAAGCGTTTAAGTCTCCGGCAAGAATTTCTCACGCCGGTTTCACGGCAAAAATGCCAAGTAACATGGAAATTGTGACTAACCGATTGTTAGAAGCTTACCAGTTAGAACCTTACCGTACCGACTTGCTGATCTCGGCAGCGAATGCTCAGATCTACAACAAGAACGCAGAGCGCGCGATTGAGCTGTTTGAACAAGCGCTGATGGTTGCACCAGACGATGTTGACCTTCACGCTTACCTTGCGGTTTGGCAGCGTTTTGAAGGCAATGAAATTGAATCCAACAAGCACATGGAGAAGCTAGAAAGCCTGAACAAAGGTAAAGCAGAAGACATCAAACGCATTTTTGCTACGGTCGATCGCGTGCTAGAAACACCGCTTAAAGAATCTGCGGACAAAGGGTTGCTTGATGATCACGGCGCTATCGTTACTCTAGGTTATGCGCTGAATCCAGACGGCTCAATGCATCAGATCTTAATTGAGCGTCTTGAGACGACATTGGCGATGGCTAAAGCGAATCCGGATGCGATGATCGTGTTAACGGGTGGCGTGCCGAAGAACCACAAGACTGAAGGCAAGTTGATGGCGGACTGGCTTATCGATAAAGGGGTAAGCAAAGATCGCATCATTGAAGAAAACTATGCGACGAGCACGGTTGGCAATGCCTTGTTCAGTAGTTATGCGTTAGCTCGCCACAACATTAAACACGCGACGATTATTAGCTCGGCAAGCCACGTTCGCCGTGGTCAAACTCTGTTTGAAGTGGCAAGCTGGCAAACCGGCCCTCAGGGCATTACTTTCGATACGGTTTCTTACCCAGACAAGCCACTCGCAGATCTTAAGAAAGCAAGTGATGGTGAGCTATTAGGTATCTACCGTGATGCCCTTAGAACTTATGGGATGTGGAGCTACCGTTCTTACCCGTTAGAGTCTCGCTAGGTTTCACGTTACTTCACAGTAGGCAAAGTATAAGTTGCTAGTACAATCGAGCACAGCTAGATGGTATGCTGTGCTCCTATTTTATTTAGTGTTTCAAAGGTAAAAAGATGAACCCGATTCTAGCAATGTTGAAAGAGAACAATATTAGCGACGCACAGATCAGCGAGCTATTCCAAACGTTGACTGAAAACCCTCTTGCAGCAATGGCGACGATCAGCCAACTTGGTTTACCACAAGACAAGCTTCAAATGCTTATGGGTCAGGTAATGCAAAACCCTGCGCTAATCAAAGAAGCCGTTGAAGAGCTTGGCTTAGATTTCTCTAAGGTTGAAGCCGCTAAAGAGCAACTTCAAAAATAATCGAGTCTGAATGAGCTAATACCGGTTTAGCTTAATCTGCATTCAATAAAAAGGTCGTTTAAGTTCAGCAATAGCTGCCTTAACGGCCTTTTTTGATCTTGGTGGTAAGTTAGAGCTTTGGTTGAGTTACTTTCAATCATCTTATCTGACGCAATACATACCGACCGTTTCAACATAATTGACAGCAAACTTGCCAAACTAAAAATCATATTGACAAATTACTTACTAAACTTGATTAACCTATGCGCGACTTGATATGTGTACCTTGGTTAACTGTGCATTTGTATAGAGATAGCCCTAATAAAGGGAGTAAATGTTAAGCAATGTACTGGTTACCAATGAGTCACAACAAAAAAGAAAAGGGCAACTGGCTAGGTCCTTTATTGAGCAGTGATTTATAGGAAATGAGTTATGAAGTATTTTAAGGAAACCGCTTTAGCGAGCCTTGTGCTGGCTGGGCTTGTCGGTTGTGGTGGTGACTCTGGGTCATCAAGCAGTAAGACACCCATTACTTTGAGCGTGAGTGATGCGCCTGTCGATGATGTTAAAGATGTGACGGTGACATTCAGTAAGGTCGCTTTACTTCCCCAAGGAGAAGGTTCGCCACTGATTTATGATGTATATAAAACGGACGAAAATGGCGATTATGTTGATGAGAACGGCGATCCTTTGCCAGATGGTGAGGACCCTATTCCATTAAGTGTGAATTTGTTGGATTATCAAGGCAGCGATGCGCTTCCTTTGATTGAAAATGAGGTCATTCCGGTAGGCAGCTATAAGTTGTGTGTGTTCGCAAATGACGGCGATCATCCAACAGATCCATCTTACGTGATAGAAAACGATGATACGACCCATGAGTTAACGGTGAAAGGTGAAGGTGCGTGTCCGCAAGGTGTGGGTAAAGAAGATAACGCTGGCGTGCTTTACTTTAATGATTCGTTTAATGTGAACCAACAGAGTAACGATTTTGTTGTCGAGTTCGATCTTCGACGCGGCCTAAAGAACAGTTCGACTTTCCCTGATTACACTATTCAAAGAACGTCTGTAAGCCTTATCAATACGGTTGAGACAGGAAACATTGAAGGTACTGTTGCAACCACAACTTTCGAAGCTTGTAATCCTACAGACGATAGCACGTTCGTTCAGTCGGTTTATCTGTATGAAGGCAACGTCGATAAAGCTGACATGGCTCCGATTGGCAGCAGTGATGAAGTGAAACCGATCACTTCAGCGTCAGTGGCAATGAATGAAGCACAGACTAACTATGAGTTCTCTCTGGGCTTCATTGATCCAGGTACTTACTCATTGGGCTATACCTGTACTGCGCAGTTCGACAGTGATGAAGACAATGCTGATCCGGTTGCTGATGGTTTTGAAATCTATGATGTTCAAAACAGTGTTCAGGTAGCGGTTGGTCAGGATAGCCAAGTGTCATTCTAGCCTTGAGGTGAATGACGATTTTTAATAAAAACGGCCTCTTATTTGGAGGCCGTTTTTGATCATGTCACCTAGCGAGCATGAATTTGATGCGCATTGAGTGTGACTCTAGGGAAGTGATAATGTAACGTTGTATCTCTTACTTTAACCTAGCGAAATGTACTCTGGCGTTGCTCATGAAATCTAGCTTAAGCATTCGATCTTACACCAAGCAATTTAATACCCATGCTCATGATGATCATCATCAATTGGTGTTGCCGATCCAAGGCAGTATCAATATCGAGATGGTGGGGTATGTAGGCAAGGTGGCTGTGGGCGAATGTGTGGTGATTCCGGTAACCACAGCGCATGCGTTTAAGGCGGATGAAGCAGCACGGTTTATTGTTGCGGATATGATGGAGTTACCGCAGCACTTGTTAGAGCATGAGCTCTCGGTGTTTACTATCACGCCACCTTTAATGAGCTTCTTGCTGTTCGTTGAAAAGCAGTTGGAATATCAAGTCGATAGTGGCATTGAATCATCCATCTTGGATGTGTTTTCACTGTTGTTAGAGCAACAACAAGTGAGTAAAAACATCGACCCTCGTATTCGAGCTGTCCAAAGGCTCATTGCGGATAATTACGCCCTGCCTCTCTCTATTTCTCAACTTGCAAAAACGGCTTGCTTGAGTCCCACTCAATTCAAGAAGCGCTTTAAAGAGTGTATTGGAATCAGTGCGCTTAAGTACATCACTCGCTATCGTATGGAGAAAGCACAAGCCTTGCTAAGCCATACCGATTTACCGGTTCAATTGGTCGCAGAGAATGTGGGTTATAGCGACCTGTCTGCATTCAGTCGACGCTTCTCTCGGCACTTTGGCATGTCTCCAAGGGCGTTTTTAGGTTCGATGAAAGAGAGTCTTCCAAAACAAGAATAGCGTCCTTTTAGCAAACTAAATCTAGCATATGTTCACTATTATCTATTTCAGAAATGAAAATAGACTAGGTAATAGCAATGAATCTTGCCATCAATCGCGTTAGCGAATTCCAAACGGGCACTTTAGCCATCGTGTTTGCTTCTGTTTTATGGGGTACGACAGGTACAGCCGCAAGCTTTGCGCCTGATCTCAGCCCGCTAGCGATTGGCGCGTTTTCAATGGGTGTTGGTGGCTTAATGCAATCGTGCTTGGCGTATCGAAAGATCTTATCTTCACTTGATAAGCTTTTGCTCAACAAAAAGCTGTTAGCTGCGAGTGCATTGGCTTTGGCGATTTATCCTTTGGCTTTCTATTCTTCGATGAAATTATCGGGTGTCGCGATGGGAACGGTGGTGTCGATAGCTACTGCTCCGTTCTTTTCTGCACTTTTAGAGTGTCTTATTAGCAAAGATAATAATATTAATAAACGTTGGCTAACGAGCTTTGCCATTGGCGTGGTTGGCATTGGATTATTGGTATTTTCTGAGTCGTCAGTGGGGAGCGAACCTAATGATGACCTGAAGCTTTTAGGTATTGGTTTAGGTTTGGTTGCTGGTCTCTGTTATGCCATTTATTCGTGGGCGACAAAAGCTCTGATAGACCAGGGCATCAAGTCGCAAGCGGCGATGGGCAGCATATTTGGTTTAGGTGCAATGTTGTTATTACCAACGCTGTGGTTCACTGGTGACAATCTATTCGCTTCAAGTACTAATATATTCGTGGTGAGTTACTTGGTGTTACTTCCTCAATGTTTGGGTTATATCGCATTCAGTTTCGGGTTACGACATGTCACCGCAAGTAGTGCGAATTTGATTACTTTGCTTGAGCCAGTGGTTGCCGCCGTATTGGCTGTTTGGATTGTGGGGGAGCGTATACCTTTGGTCGGTTGGATAGGTATATTGTTGATTGTCATGTGTTTATTTATTCAATCACAACCAAATAACCAGCGAAACTAAGTGCTTGTTAACAAAGTTAAATTGAATTTTATTCATGCTTGTATCTTATAAATGAATAAAATGAGTATCTCAGTTGCGAGAGTGCTGTTACTATCGTTATCAATAGTCGGGGGGCATCTACCTTAATTGGTATTTGCTGAGATCGTTATTCGAGACCCGTTGAACCTGATTCAGTTAACACTGGCGTAGGGAACTATGATGACTTTGTCTATGTGGTCCAACAATGATCTCTCATTGGTTTCATTTCCACACTCTCTTTACGGCCAAAGTTCGGTTCTCTTACGTCTTTTAGATAGTAGGAGCGACCATGACGCAGCATTCCAACACTCAAGCGCCACTCAAGAATACTCAAACACCACACAACCAATCTTCGGTGGTCAATACTCCGATTGTTTTAACCATAGCAGGCTCTGACAGTGGCGGCGGCGCTGGTATTCAAGCGGATATTAAAGCCATGTCTGCAACGGGTAGCTTCGCTTGTTCTGTGATTACTGCCATTACCTCTCAGAATACCCAAGGCGTGTCAGCCATTTTTCCAATCCCACTTGAGCATGTTGCCAGCCAATTAGATGCGGTGTTCACCGATCTGAACATAGTGGCAGTAAAAGTTGGTATGTTGGCGGATTCGCAAATCATCGAAGTCGTTGCAGACAAAATAAAACAATACCAGCCAAAACACTTAGTGATTGATCCTGTAATGGTCGCGACAAGTGGCGACCTTCTTCTAGAAAACTCAGCTATCACCACGCTAAAACAAGAGCTGATTCCGCTTGCCGATATCATTACCCCTAACTTGCCGGAAGGCGCAGCACTTACAGGCAAAGCCGTGCCTGAAAGCGAAGCTGAAATGCAGGACATGATTGAAGACCTGCGTGCTTTAGGTGCTAAAGCAGTCCTGCTAAAAGGCGGTCACTTGGAGAAAGATGAAAACAGTAACGATTTACTGATTCTGCCAACCACATCTGCTTTGATTAGCGCGAAGCGTTTCCCGACCAAAAACACCCATGGCACGGGTTGTACGCTATCTTCTGCAATCGCTTCTTTCTTAGCTCAAGGTAATACGCTTCCAGAGGCTGTCGACCTAGGTAAACAATACATTTCACGCGCTATTGCACATGCTGACGAATTGAAAGTCGGTCAAGGTCATGGCCCGGTAAATCACTTTTTCGCTGGGCACGGTAATGTCCGTTAATACGGTTGGTGTTCAACTTAGCAATGCGACGCTGCGTTACCGAGATAGCGAGCGCGCGACCCTGTCGGGACTGTCACTTAATCTAAGCGCGGGTAAGTGGACAGTGCTGCTTGGGCGAAGTGGTTGTGGGAAAACGACGGTATTGCGTTATTTGGCAGGTTTGTTGGGCGACAAGGTGGAGTGGCAGGGCACATTGGTAACGTCTGATGAACTGCCTTTAACCGATCGTATCGCTTACATGGCACAGCAAGATTTGTTACTGCCATGGTTGTCGGTTATCGACAATGTATGCCTGAGCCATCGCTTCCAGAACACCACGAACAAGCATCAAAACGCAGAGCAAAAGAACCAAGCATTGGAGTTACTCGCTTCGGTTAGTTTGGCTGATTACGCGGATACTATGCCGGATCAGTTGTCTGGTGGTATGCGCCAACGTGTTGCTTTGGCTCGAACCTTAATGCAAGACAAGCCAGTCGTGCTGATGGACGAACCATTCTCTGCGTTGGATGCGGTAACAAGACACAAGTTACAGAGCTTAGCGTGTGAACTGTTAAGAGATAAAACCGTTGTGTTGATTACTCATGATCCACAAGAAGCGGTTCGTTTGGCGGATAACTTGTATGTGCTGCAAGGCTCGCCTGCGAGTGCTCACTCTTTACCTGTGCCTCACACCTCAACGCCACGAGTGCTCGATGGTGAGTGTGCCGAGTTGCAACAAGCCATCTTAGAGCAGTTGGAGCGTGATTATGACTGATTTAACGCGAACTGAAGCTGCCACTCAGCCAACGAACGTACAGACTAGCACTGAGCGTTCAAGTCAGATGAATCCTGTCACGCGTTTGCTAATTAGCAGTGTTGTGATTCTCGGCTTATGGCAGCTTGTGGTCGTGGTTTTCCAAATGCCAAGCTTTATTCTGCCAGCTCCTGCTGAAGTTTTCCACAAGCTAATTGAACGCTATGACGTGTTGCTCAAACACACTTGGGTAACTGCACAAGAAATCTTGCTAGGGCTATTACTAGGTCTGACGATGGGGCTGTTTTTCGCTCTGCAGATGTTGATGTTTGACCCATTGAAACGCTGGCTGTTGCCGATCTTGATTGCTAGCCAAGCGATTCCTGTATTTGCGATCGCGCCAGTACTGATGCTGTGGCTTGGCTATGGCATCGCCTCAAAGGTAGTGATGGCAGCAATCACTATCTTCTTCCCTGTAACTACCTGTTGCTATGACGGCCTGCGTAATACACCTGCAGGTTACCTTGACCTCACCAAGACGATGGGCGCATCGAAATGGCAACTGCTACGCCACATTCAACTTCCTGCTGCACTGCCAACATTGGCGTCAGGCATTCGTGTCGCAGTGGTTATTGCACCAATTGGCGCGGTTGTTGGTGAGTGGGTGGGTTCGAGTGAAGGGCTAGGCTACCTAATGCTGCAAGCCAATGCACGAATGATCATTGATGAGATGTTTGCTGCCTTGTTTATCTTGGCGGTGCTCTCTATCTCGCTCTACTTCGTTACAGATAAACTACTCAAAAAAGCTATCCCTTGGGAGAGCCAGTGATGGCTAGCTCAATAACTCTTTGTTTAATAAAGCTTTGCTCAAGGCTATTTATCTAAACAACACCTCGTTAGAAATTAGATCGACAAACACAATAATAATATTCAAAAGGAAAGGTTAACTATGAAAAATACCAAATTGGTAGGTGCAGTGGCACTGCTTGCTTCGCTAGTTTCAGGTCATGCATTAGCGGATTCGGAACAAAAGAAACTGACACTGATGTTGGATTGGTTTGTAAACCCGAACCACGGCCCAATTGTGATTGCTCAAGAGCGTGGTTACTTTGCTGACCAAGGCCTAGAGGTTGAAATCCAAGAACCAGCCGATCCAAGCACGCCAGCAAAACTCGTTGCGGCGGGTAAAGTCGATTTAGCTGTCACTTACCAACCAAGTTTAACTATGGATGTGGCGGCAGGGCTGCCTTTGGTTCGTGCATCAACCCTTATTGCGACACCACTGAACACACTGATGGTGCTGGATAACGGCAAGAACGATTCGCTAGCGGATCTAAAAGGTAAGAAGATCGGTATCGCGATTGCGGGCAACGAAGAAGCAACGATCGGCACCATGCTAGCGCAAGAAAATGTTGAATTTACCGACGTGCAAACCATCAATGTCGGTTGGGCACTGTCGTCTTCACTGGCATCGGGCAAGGTAGATGCAATTTGGGGTGGCTTACGTAACTTCGAAACGAATCAGCTAGCCCTTGAAGGCTTTAAAGCCAAAGCGTTCTTCCCAGAAGAACACGGTGTGCCAGCTTACGATGAGCTGATCTTTGTGGCAAACGCAAAGAAACACGACGACGAAGCAATCAAAGCATTCAACAAAGCACTTGAGCAAGCAACGACTTACATTGTGAACCACCCACAAGATTCATGGAGTGAGTTTGTGGCGTATTCACCAGATACGTTGAACAACGAACTTAACCAACGCGCGTGGAACGACACACTGACTCGTTTTGCACTTCGCCCTTCTGCAGTAGATATGAAGCGTTACGATGATTACGCGCAGTTCATGTTCGACAAAGGCATTATCAAATCACTACCAAAAGCCGCTGATTACGTACCGACTTTTGACTAAGGAATCTCATGAAATACCAAGACTTAATCCAAGCCTGTCAGCAAGATTGGCAAGACTACACCGAGCATGATTTTGTTAAAACGCTGGCAAACGGCACTCTTGCTCAGCCGTGTTTTCTGCATTACTTGAAGCAAGATTTTCTGTTTTTGAAGCAGTATGCTCGCGCTTATGCATTGGCCATTTACAAGGCGAAAACCTTGGCTGATATGCGTCGTGCACTGCCAAGTGTTCATGCGCTGTTAGATTCTGAAATTTCACACCACGTGACTTACTGTGGTCAGTGGGGATTAACGGAATCTGATTTAGAAAACGAACCTGAAGATTTCGGTACTGTGGCTTACACGCGCTACGTTTTGGATGCAGGTATGACGGGTGATCTTGTCGACTTATATGCGGCGCTGGCTCCGTGCTCAATTGGTTATGCCGTGATTGGTAAAGCGCTGTTAGAAAGCACTGATACTGTGTTAGAAGGCAACCCATACGCGAGTTGGTTACAGCTTTACGGCGGAGAAGAGTTCCAGTCTGGCGTGGCAACGGGTGCTGAGTATTTCAATCAGCTACTGGCTGAAATTGATATTAACAGCGAGCGCGGTCAGAACATCGTTCATATCTTCAAAACCGCAACACGTATGGAAGTGGCTTTCTGGCAGCAAGGTCTAAATGCACTGAATGACTCAACAACGGCTTAAAGCAACTTTGACGAATAAGGATTACCCCATGCTAACTGAACAAATTATCCAATCGTTGCGCGCAGTACGAGAACAAAAACCACTGGTTGTGAACATCACCAACTATGTAGTGATGAACAACACGGCCAATGCGTTATTGGCGATTGGCGCTTCGCCTATCATGGCGCACTCACAGCAAGAGCTGGCAGAGATGATGTCTTTCTCTGGTGCTCTGGTTATTAACATCGGCACGTTAGACAGTGTTTGGACGCCAAGAATGCGTTTCGCGGTTGAACAAGCGAATGCGAACAACAAGGTGGTGGTTCTTGACCCTGTAGGTTGTGGCGCAAGCACACTGCGTACCGAGACCTCTCGTGAAATCGCACGTTTAGCAGATAAGTTGATCATTCGTGGTAACGCGTCTGAGATTATCGCACTAGCGGGCGATCAAGCACAGAGCAAAGGTGTGGATGCGCTTGATAGCAGTGATGCTGCGTTAGGTGCTGCACAGTGCTTAGTGGCTGAATACGGTGCAAATGTGGTGATATCTGGTAAGACAGATTACGTTGTCACCAAAGACAGCGTGGTGACGTTAAACAATGGGCATCAAATGATGCCGTATGTCACTGGCATGGGTTGTACCTTAACCGCATTGACAGGCGCATTTGCTGCAGTTGGTGATGATAGTGGTTTAGCTGCAGCAGCGGTATTAGGCGTGGTTGGTGAAATTGCTGCTGAGAACTCTCGCGGCCCAGGTAGCTTGCAAATGAATTTGCTTGATGAGCTGTATCAGTTAGACGAAGAGACTCTGATTCAACGTTTGAAGATTCAGTAGGGCTAATCTAACTCTAAGGCACAAGTTAGAGTTAGATTAACTTAAAAAAGCCCCCAACACTTATGTGTAGGGGGCTTTTTATTATTGGTTTGGAACTGTGTCAGCTGTGTATAGATTAGCTGGCTAGGTTCTAAATCGGTTCACTTGGCTCTCTAGGTGATGAGCAACCTCGGTTAAGTCGCTCGCTGCACCTGAAATCCTGCTTACCGACTCTTGGTTGCTTTGCGCGATGGTGTTTGCACCTTGCGCGTTTTCACCCAGTGATTTGGTAAGACGATCCTGCTCATCAACCGACACCGCGATTTGGCTGTTGGCTTGGTTCAGATCTTGGATGTGTTGATTAATCACATGTAAGTTCTGAGAAGCTTGCTGTGCTTGAGTTGAAGCATCTGAAACCGTGCTGTGGCTCTCTTTAATTGACTCTAACGCATCTTTAGCACCACGTTGTAGTGAGGTGATGAGCTCATCAATCTGGCTAGCAGAGTCTTGGGTGCGTTTAGCGAGAGTCCTTACTTCATCGGCTACGACGGCAAATCCACGACCTTGTTCGCCTGCTCGAGCGGCTTCAATTGCGGCATTCAGCGCGAGAAGGTTGGTCTGCTCAGATACACCTTTGATTACTTCCAGTATTGCGCCAATGTTCATCGATTCTTTGTGCAGGTCGGTCACTTTCTGGCTGCTCACCTGCATGCTTTCATCGGCGCTGCCAATTTCATGTAGTGTTTTGTCTACTTCTTTCAGACCCATCGCGACATTCTCAGTCGCTTGGTTAGCAACTTGAGAAGCGTGGTTAGCACTTGAAGCAATTTCAGATGTACTTGAAGCCAGTTGGTCAACCGCGGTAGAGATGTTCATCATTTCGCTGTTCAACTGTGTTGCGTTGGTCGAGCTGTTATTGGTTACTTGATTGAGTGATTCAGACATCTCGCCAATACGCACACTAGAGCGATTCACTTGACCTACAATATCGCGCAGAGATTCAATGGTGATCTCCATGTTAGTCAGCAGTTCACCAATCTCGTTTTTACTCTCAATGTTTACTTCAACATTCAGGTTGCCTTGAGAAAGCTCATTGGTGATTTGCTTAACCTGTGCGATGCCTTTCGTAATTGAGCGAGTGACTAACACAGCGCTTGTCATGCCGATAACTAACGCGACCCCCGTTAGCAAGATGATGATCTGAATTGAACGCGTTTCACTGGCTTGCAGCTCTGGTGTTAGCGCTTGTTTCTGTTGTTCTAGAATGCTCTGAGCATCAGCCACAGCGATCGCCAAGCTATCACCAATCGAGGAAAGGGTAGCGGTTCTTTGAGTGTTCTCCAGCATCTGTTGGTGAACTTGTTCAAAGCCTTTTGCATACGCTTCACGCTGGTTAGAGAAATCTTCAATCAGTTCACTTTGGTAAGGGGAGGATTTCAGAGACTCAATATCACCCTCGATACCTGGTAGAGCGTACTCAAAGATATCTTTACCCGCTTCGTAGGTTTTGAGGTCGTTGTTGTTCGAGTAGCTAATCACCGCGATCTTAGCCGCGAGGAAGTTCTCCATAAGCATACCCGCGTACAAGCTCGCGTTTGGATCGTTGTTATTGTATGACTCATACAACAAGCTCTGCGCGGCTTTTAGCGCGTTAGTCTCTCTTTTTACCATCTCAACATTTACGAGCTGGTCAATCATTAGCTGGCTCTGCTTCATTGAGCCATAAGCAGTATCAAATGCTGCAACACTGTCTTGAACCAGTTGTAAGCTTGATAGGCTGTCAGTGTTAGTGGTGGTTTCGATTAAGTTATTGAGCAGATCATCGATCGCCAATTTGCTTGATTGATAATTCGCTTCATATTGATCATCCAATGACTCTAAGTAACGTTCAGAGGCTAAACGCATCTGAAGAAAGTGCACTTGAATGTTGCCTGACTGAGTCGCCTTGTGGCTGAGTTCGCTGTATTGGCTAAAGCCGTTTGACAAGGTTTGAATGCCTTTGTAACTCACAAGGCCTGAAATGACGAAAAAGAGCAAGCAGATGGCAAACCCCAGCTTGATCTTAAGCGCTATAGAAAGGTGGCGCATAACTATCCCTATATTTACCTGATTCCTTCATTTTGGAGTATTCCATAAAACTGTGTATCGGGCATGCTCAAAGTGAATAGTTTGTGTAATAAGTAACGCTTTAGTTAAAAAGTTCAGATTTTTCGATATGCTTTCAACGAGTTGCGTATTTGAATTGCCCCATCTAATTTATGGATTTAAGTACTAACTCCCATGCATAGGATGTGATTTGTCGGTAAAATGACAGAAAATCAATTTTAGAAATCGACTTCAAAGGTATGCGATGAACCCTTATAAACTATATCTAGTGACTGACGACCAACAAGATTTAGAAACGCTTAAGTTCGTAGTTGAGCAAGCGGTTGCTGGTGGCGTCACTATGGTTCAAGTTAGAGAAAAACATGGGGACGTAAGAGCATTCATTGAGCGTGCAGAAGCCGTTAAATCGGTTTTAGCTGGAACGGGCGTGCCGTTGATCATTAATGATCGAGTCGATGTGGCATTGGCCGTTGATGCCGATGGTTTGCACTTGGGGCAATCGGATATGCCTGCCGTGTTAGCACGCAAGCTGATTGGTGCGGATAAGATTCTTGGGTTATCAATTGAAACTGAACAGCAGCTACAAGAAGCCGATAGCTTGCCGATTGATTACATTGGTCTTAGTGCACTGTTTGCGACACCGACCAAGACAAACCTTAAGAAACACTGGGGTTACGAAGGCATTCAAATGGCGTTAGAAACGACCAAGCTTCCGATTGTTGGGATTGGCGGTATCAACGAGTCGAACATCCCTCAGCTGACTGAAACGGGTATTCACGGCTTAGCGTTAGTATCTGCAATCTGTCACGCCGGAGATCCTAAAAAGGCGACGCAAGACTTGCTAAATCTGATGGGAGAGTGAGTTTGTGGTGGCTAGAAAACAAATGAAGCGAGTCATTTGTTTTCTAGTTAGCGCGTATGAAAGCGCTCAAGGGATCTTCAGCTGAAGATAGAACCTAACTTACTGAATACACAGAGCAATGGTGCCGATGATCATCAGAGCGATGGCTGCGTACCAACCGTATTGCGAGGTTTTATCGGCAACGAAAATCTTGATGTAATTGATTTCTTCATGTGCCATCGCAATAAAGTCGGTGTAGTTAATGGATAACTCACGACTTGTCTCTTTTAAGTCACTTTGTAATTTGTTGAAAGCCTCATCGATGAAGCCTTTTGTTTCCGAAGCTGACGGCGTTGCAGCCATCGTTAGGCTGTTCCAAACCGCCATACGCGATTCATATTCACTTTCACTGACACAATTAAGTACGCGTAAATCATACTCTCGTTTGTTACGCTCTTTACCCATTTTCTCAGGGCAAATGTTTCTTAAAACGTTCACGACAAATTTTCCAAAAGGTTCATTTAGATATAAAAAAGCACTCGAAGAGCACTCATAAACTGGGGCGAATTAAATTCAAAAAGTGATCTATTTGAAGCTGTCATAGGCGATGTTAGCAATGCCCATGCTGGAGATTTGAGGTTAGGTCAGTAGTGTTAAAGAGCGACTTGGATTGATTCGTTAACCATGTATAGGCACGACAACCCCTTTCGGATCGCAGTTTAGTTATGTCACTTTGGGACATCAACTAGGGTGTTTTGTCCAGACGACAAAGATATTTATCGGTGAAATGTGTCGAAATGCGGTAGTGCGGCGAAACGCACTACCGATATTGCAGTGTAGTTTTAGCTAGTTTGCTTGCCATTGATTGTATTGCAAAGAGTAACCTTCCAGCTTCTCAATCAGACTCGTGAGTACCGGGCCATTGATGTGACGGCGTGACACTAGGCACCCTACCGGAGTTATCCAACCACCATGCTCGTGTGCAACAGGCAACGCAACGAGTTTTCCTTTATTTATGCCTTCCATTACCATCATTTCAGGCACATTTGCCCAACCTACGTTTTGTTCTACTAGGTCGATGATGGTTTTGTGAGTGTTGGCATACCAAAGCATGGAGCTGATGCCATAGGTGAACCAAAGCTCACGTTGCTTTGAACTGCGGTGTACACATTGGCGATAGCGTTTTAAGTCTGAATCTTGAACTACAGGCAGCTTGCTGAGCTCATGATCAGCAGAGCTGACGGTTAGGAAGCGTGCTTGGCCCAACAAAAAGAAATCCATATCAACCTTGAGCTCTCCATCTGCATAGATAATGCCGATGTGTGCTTTTCCTTGCCTTACTAAATCCTCTACATCGAAGGTGGATGTCGTAATGATCTCGAAGTGTGTGATTGGAAACTGATCGGCTAGGGAACTGATTATCTTAATGAAATTTTTATCTATGATACTTTCATCGATCGCAATAATAAGCTCATGCTCGTCTTCTTGTGCCAGTGATTCTACTTTTTGGTCGAAGTACTTTTGTTGATCAAGAATCAATTTAGCGACAGGCAATAAAGCTTTACCTGTAGAGGTTAAAACGGGGATGTTCTTCTCTCGATTAAACAGCTCTTGGTCGATGGCAATTTCTAAGTTGGCGATCGACTGACTAACACCGGACTGAGCTCGTTTTAACTTACGCGCTGCCGCAGAAAAAGAGCCACTTTCACACACAGTGACGAAGACTTTTAATTGCTCAAAACTGTACATGTTATCTCTCGCGACTTTGGGATTAGACTGAATTGCTCAGGCTATCACTATTCGTGATGGCTGTTAACTTTCTCTTATTATTTCGGGTGACATAATCCTAGCTAATCCAACACATACTTGATTATTTAGAGGAATGTATGAGTACGTTAGAAAGAGTGTTTCACTCAGTGTTATTCGAAGTTTTGGCCGTAACGCTTTCAATAATCGGCTTAGCAATATTTACCGATCACGATGTGAGTGCCTTATCAGGAACCATGATAGTTGTTGCTACCATCGCGATGGTTTGGAACTACTGCTTTAATCGCATTTTTGATCGCTACTTCACCGGTGAGAAATCAGAGCGTTCATTGAAATTACGAGTGTTTCACGTCGTGTTATTTGAAGCGGGTTTGCTCATTGCAACTATCCCCGTCATGGCTTACTTACTCAATGTAGGAGTTTGGCAGGCATTCTTGATGGATATCGGCGTGACCATTTTTATTACCATTTACGCGTTTCTGTTCAATCTGGTATACGACCATGTTCGAGTTATTTTGGTGCGTAAAGCTCAGCCTCTAACTCAATAAAAGGGTTCGATACTAATACTCACAAGTTACACGTGTCATGGTTACTAACCAGTTGTTTATTGGTGAGTTTAATGAACTGTTCTGGTTAGTAAGCCTATGTGAAGTTGTGTTAAATCTGCTATCTTAAGTAAGGAAACAATTTAAGTTCATGAATGAACAGAATAAGAGGAAAGGATGCCTAATACCCCTCATACAATGGCAGTGGTCGATAAGAAAGAGGTTGAGCTTTTCGCTGAACTACTGAGCCACATCGATGGCGAAATCTACACCTTGTTACGTAGCGCAAAAATCCCCAACGATATTCTTACTAGTAATGATCATTACGATTATCTCCCAGAGACAACTATAAAAAATGTGGTCAAGATTATGGGAGAGTCAGCATCACGAGAAGAGTTTTCGCTGTTTATGTGGAGCTTTTGCAAGCAAACCTATGTGCCTAGGTTTGTGGCAAAACTGAATCAACAGGACTCCCTGAAAAGTGCACTTGACCAATTTAGTGAACAGCTAAAGTTGGTATCCAATGGTGCTCACGTCTATACCAAACACGCAGGTGGTAAGTGGTGGTTTGTTCGTGAGAAGCCATTTACAAACGCTCCTTGGTTTAAGTTTGCTGAACTGTTCTCGGTTATTTTTATTAATGAACTGATTTCAGTGTTAACGCAGGGGCGTTGGAAGCCATCGGAAGTCGGTATTCAGAGTGATGACCTTGAATGCTTCCAATCTTTGCCTCAAATGGGTAGCGCTCAGTTTTTCACACACAGGCCAGTTACGGCTTTTGAAATCCCAGAAGCGATCATGCTTGAGCCAATTATTTTGCCTAAAGCCCCCCCTGTTCTTGAATCCAGTGCTCCTTTGCCTAGCTCTTTCTTAAGTGCTTTTAAACTTGTCATTAAACCGTACCTGACTATGGGAAAACTCCCGATTAGTCTCGCTTCTGAAATCTTAAACATGCATGTCAGGACTATCCAGCGCCGTTTGGAGCAAGAAGGAGTCGTCTACAAAACTCTGATAGAGGAGATGGTATTGGAGCAAGTATTGGAATTGCTTAAGCAGCCAGATTTGTCGATTACACAAGTAGGGGCAAAGATGGGCTATTCCGATTCATCTCACTTCACTCGTGCGTTTAAGCGTCAAATGAACATGACGCCAAGACAGTACCGAAAAGAGCACAGCTAATGTCGGTAAGCAACAGTCTATAAGTAGCAGTACAAAGCTATCAGTAAGAGATCCGGCAATAACAACTCCGAAGTGAAACTCTAGCCAGTGACTAAAAATTCCAGCCTGAACGCAGAATTATTTATTGTCACCAAATGGCCATTTATCAACCTTGAATGCTGGCAACATCACTACTAAGTTATTGAATGTGGATGAGTTGTTTTTGCCTCGATTATTTCACAGAATTTTGATTAGATTTTTGTGAGTGTCATGACCAATAAAAACATCTTTGAAACCTCATAACACTCATTAGTAGTTACGGAATCGTTATGGGAAGTGGACGCCACTAACAAACGGAATCAAGGTGTAAAAATGAAAAATGCAGGCTTAAAGCTCTCTGTTGTTGCTCTTTCGTGCTCATTTGCTCTTTCTGCAAATGCAGCATCAACGCTATTTACTAACGTCGATGTGTTCAATGGTACAGAAAACAAATTGTACGAAGACCATCACGTATTAGTCGAAGACAACCTAATCAAACAAATTTCGGCAAACCCAATTGAAGCCAGTGAAGCTACCGTCATTGAAGGTGAAGGTAAAACGTTAATGCCTGGCTTAATCGATGGCCATGCCCACGTTATGATTAACTATAATTTTGGTGACATCGAATCCAATAAAGATCTCACTGACATCTCTATTCATGCAACGCAAGTGGCTAAGCGCTACTTAGATGATGGTTTTACAACCGTTCGTGATATGGGCGGACCTGCCTTCGGTTTGGCTCGCGAAATTGAGAGTGGCAATGTTGTTGGTCCTCGAATTTATCCGTCTGGTGCATTTATCTCTCAAACATCAGGTCATGGTGATTTCCGAGATAGAAGTGATCCCGGTTTCACGCCTAATTCGGTAGGGGATATTTCTAACTTTGAAAGAATGGGCATTGGCGCTGTAGCCGATGGCGTGCCTGAAGTTCTCAAAGCGACAAGACTGAACTTACGCAATGGTGCGACTCAGATAAAGATCATGGCCGGTGGTGGTGGTTCATCTCGATTTGACCCGATTGATACCACTCAATACTCGGTAGACGAAACCTGTGCCATCGTTGAAGCAGCAAAAGATTGGAACACTTATGTTGCTGCGCATACATTCAATGATCGCTCGGTAAACCGTCTTCTTGATTGTGGTGTAAAAACCTTTGAGCACGGATTCTTTATTAATGACGACACGATGAAGAGAATTGCAAAAGAGGGCGGATATGTTGTTCCACAAATGTGGGGGCTATCGCCAGATCTAGCAAAGAACCCTCTTATGCCTGCAGAAAAACTTCCTATGGTTGCTCAGCTCCAAGAGCAGTACGGTGACTACGGTAAACGCTTACTTGAAAATAACGTGAAGGTTGTTTTTGCATCAGACTATGTAGGTGCAGACTCAGATGCCGAGCGAGCTCGTCGTTACGAAATCTACTGGAGAACGCAAGCGTTTGGTAGCAACTTCGAAGTGCTAAAACAAATGACTTCTACAGCTGGTGAAATGTTAGCAATGTCAGGCCCTAGAGGCACAACCCAAGGCAAGTTAGGTGTTATCGAAAAAGGTGCCGTTGCAGATATCTTATTAGTAGATGGTAACCCATTGGAAGACATAAAGGTATTAGGTGCGACCACCGAGTGGTTTGACGCCGATCCTGAATACAAAACTATCGATACGATTAAATTGGTAATGAAAGATGGCGTTGTATACCGCAATGAAATGTAATCTTTGGCTTGATGTTTAATAGTTAGGTAGGGGAGTGCCTCCTCTACCAAACTTAGCTTAACGATGTTTTTGTGAGGTAAAGTTTCATGGTTATTTTGAAGCCAATTTTTTCGCTGTTTGTATTGTGTTGTTTGTCGTTTCCAGCACTAGCTAACGAAGTGAAGGTTACATACTGGGACGAGCTAGTTCCAAGCATGGAGTTGATAGAAGACCCATTTCAAAAGCTTGATCGGAATCAGATGTTTGATATGGCGACCATTGCTCGCTTTAAAGACGCGCAAACTGAAGACGGTTTTGTCGCAAGTGACGAAGCAAAACAGGAAATAGTGGAAGTAACAGAAAGGCTTAAAAAGCAGGACGTGGATGTTGAAGCGTTGTTTGTTGCTCGTGAGCAGATTATGAAGCAGCGAGAAGCGTTAGGTTCTAAACCAAATAATGAGGTTGTAGGTAGTAAGCATCGAATCCCTGGCTATATCACTCCGATTGAAATGGACGGAACTAAAGTTACTAAGTTCTTCTTAGTGCCTTCTGCCGGAGCTTGTATCCACACGCCACCACCTCCAGCGAATCAATTGGTGCTGATAGATTACCCTCAAGGCATTGAATTAGTGAGCTTAATGACGCCGGTTTGGGTTGAAGGTGAGTTAACTGGGCATCAATCGAAAGAAAATGTGAATTACTCTGACGGCGCAGCCAACGTGCAGTCGGTATATGCAATGAAAGCGGACGGTATAGAACAGTATCAACCTTAAGCTAACGCACCTAGTGCGCTCCAATCTCATGTTGGAAGTATTTAAATCACCCAGTGTCATCAAATGACAATTTTCAATGTGAGTAATAACTAAAATAAAACTAACTTAAAAAGCACTGGTGACATGATGAATTCAAGATTATCTAAAGTAAGTATGGCAATTGTGATGGCGGCTAGCCCAATGAGCGGCGTTGTTTATGGCGCCAACTTTGAGGGCCCTGACTCTGTTGAAAATACAATTGCAGAGCAGAAAGCACAAAAGAAATCTTGGCGAGAGTCATTAGCCGAGGATGGTTTTACCTTTGGTGCCGATTACTTTGCTTTAGGGTTAACCTCTGGGGATGGTGCTGGTGGTGATAGCGTTAATGCCTCATCAGGTGTCGCTCGACTCTATGGTTCATGGCACCTGCTAGGCAAAGATACACAGAACTCAGGTAGCTTGGTGTGGAAGGTCGAGCATAGGCATGCTTATGGCGATACTGCGCCAAAAGACTATTCATTTGGACCTCTTGGTTACGTCGGGGCGATTGGTCCAGCATACAGCGACCAAGGTTTTCGAGTGACAGACTTGAACTGGAAGCAAAAAATAAATGACGGTAAAGGCACTATCGTTGTCGGTTGGCAAGATGTGACGAACTATGCCGATGTCTACGCTCTCGCAAGCCCTTGGTCTGGTTTTACGAACTTAGCATTCTCGACAGGCTCTGGCGCAATGGGTCTACCGGATGATGGTGTATTAGCGCTCTCTGCTGGTCATATGCTGGGTGAGAACTTCTATGTTGTCGGTGGTATTGCTGACGCTAATGGTAAGTCTGATGAGATTTTTGATGGCTTTGACACAGCCTTTGGTAGCGATGCTTCTTACTTTACCACGCTGGAATTAGGTTGGACAGCTTCGCAAGAGCAGATCTATACCGATAACTTTCATGTGACCTTCTGGGACTTCGGTGACGATACGCGTCATAGTAATAGTTTATCTGCGGAAGGTGGCTCAGGCGTTAATTTCTCGTGGAGTCAGTTCACGAGTGACCAAGTGATGCCGTTTGTTCGCGGTGGGTTATCAGAAGGGGATGTAGCCCTTTACGATAAATCGATTTCTGTTGGTATGGGTTACTTTGGATTAGGAAAGCCAACCAACAACTTAGGTGTGGCACTGAACTGGGCAGAAGTGAATGGTGATTCTTTTGCAGCTGATGCCAAAGCAATAAGCGGCAGCACAGAACAATGGACCGCTGAGGTTTACTACAACATGCAGTTTGGTGATCACTTCCAAGTAACACCTGACATTCAGTACATTAAAGATCCAGCGTTCTCCAATGAAAGCAGCGCGTGGGTGTTTGGTATTAGAGCGAGAGTGTTTATCTAATTCCGCTACTTAATTATCTTGTTTAGAACTAAAAAGTGAGCCCATGGTGGCTCACTTTTTTGTTTCTAGTTCGATTAAACCTTATGTAATCGAGTCCTTAGGCTTTTTCAGTCTTCTGCGTATCGTCCAATGCAAAGTAGATCTTAGAAACAATCACTTCGGCAATCAGAATCGTAAATACCACAGCAAAGAAGGCGACCACGCCATTCCAAGGGCCACTGAAATCGACTCTGTCACCAAATAGGATGTTGATCGCTTCTAGCATCACGAACTTTGAACCGACCAGAATGACATAGCTAGACAGCCCCCTGTAAATCTTAGGTGCCGTGCCTGGCTTCGACTTGAAGTAATCCGCGAGCTTATGTTCCAAACCGATAGACAGTTTGAGCAGCAACTGCAGTAAAATTGCGGCAGCAAACGAGATGGTGAATGACTCGATATTGACGAAGTCCCAGTATTCATCAAAAAAATTAAGAACGGTTAAATCGACGAGTATCGCAAGGGTGTATCCGACAAAGAGTCGTTGGGGCGTATTAAATCCATATACTTTTTCAATATTGCTCATCTACTTCTTCCTGAGTAAAGGGTTATAAAAAACTTAGGAGATAAATACAGAATATTCAAACGCTTACTGCTCAGGATGCGAAACAGCTCTTAAAGTGTGCGTGGCGCATTATGGTAAGTATCCCGAGTGGGAATGATTCAATATGAGTTCTCGGATGAGTTTTCGGAGAGTTCTCGACATGAGCCTACGATTTACACAGAGGTAGATATGATTATTCACTTTAGAATCCAAGACGTAGAAGAGCTTTGGGGATCAATAGATTTGGCAACACTCTTACAATTAGAACTGAGAGGGGTATCAAGCACACAATTAACTATCTGATTGAAATAGCAAAATTACCAATTACACTTGAAGCATAAGTTTGAATGGAGTCAACTTAATGCTTTCACCCCAGTCGCTATATCCCCCTTCTATTGCTTTACTCTTAACGGGCCTTATTTCTTGTTCCGCCTATGCATCCAACGAAGCGATTCAACATCGGCTAGAGAAGATCTTCGCCGTTTCTATTGCGCTTACTGACAGCGATGCCGTTTCAATTGGTTTTGTCGATTTTGACCCGAACTCGTTCATCAATCTAAACGACAATGGCTTTGGTTCTGATAAAACTATCGACACCCGGAGCCAAGTTAGCGTTGGTTCTATTCCTTATTCTTCCGTGGTTAAAACCGATGATCCTGACTTAGATTTGATTTGGTCGGTACGAGGGTCTTATGCGCTATCTGAGCAAGATATTGAGATTTCACCTGATGTTACATCGGACCGCAGAGTTAACCCCAATAAAGACTCAGTATTGGGTCTGTATGGCTTTTTCGGCGCTCAAAGCCATTTAAATCAACATTGGTCTATCGCGTATGGTTTGGGCACTCATTTACTCTACTACCGCAATAAATACGAATATAAAAATAGCTACTCTCAAGCCTTTCAATCTCAGCTCGATGGATACGCGTTGAATACTTCTGCATGGGCATTGATTGGCGAGCCGTCGGTCAAACTCAAATACCTACAGAAACAAGAGTGGGGAAGTTGGAATGTTTCATCAAGAGCGCGTTATTTCTATGGAACGGGATGGGGCGAAGCCAATGATGGCGATATCGGCAACCCTGAAGGTTTGAGGTTTATCAATGAGATTGAATTCAGACAGAATGTGGAATTAGATGCTTGGTCTTTAAAGAACCCTCAAATTCATTACAACTTTCGAAGAATCGATGTAGCAGGGGATCTAACAGATCCGCTTGATACGCACTATTACTATGAATTTGGCGCAGGGTTAGTCTTTGATGTGCCTTACGACTCTTACTTCTTTGATAACTTTGGTGTTGGGATCAACTTTAACTACGGCAGTTCATTGAGTGGGGGTAGTTTGCTATTTTTGCTCAATAACTAGCATAAGTCGTAGAGTGCGCGGCTCAGCATCTAATTTGAATTTGTATGTGTCGTAAAATGGTAAATCTTGTTGGTAAAACTTAGTCATCATAGCGCTCTGTCCATCACCCGAGCACATTATGAACAAGTTAAGTTTTGATCGCAGAGCACCGTTTTACGTTGTCTCTGTGCTTGTCTTAAATACGTTAGTTAGCTTGTGGTTGCTGAGCATCGCTTCCACTGCAGCCATGGTTTTTTCCGTGTGCGCGCTATTTCTCTTATGCACATTGAGCACAGCCCGCTTGTATCGACACGAAGTTAATCAAAGCCAGAACAGTCTGTCTGAGGCGATCATTGATGGCGTGGCTGGCTTTATTGTCCTCGATAGTCAATTGAGAATAATTCAGGTTAATCAGCAGTTTTCTCGAGTCTCTGGTTATGCGTTTGACCAGGTCGAAGCTCGCCCCATTTCTGATCTCTGTTTTATGAATAACAGCGGTCTGGTATCGACCATCGCTACTTCCCTTAAACAAAACAAAAGGTGGAAAGGGGAGTTGAGCGGTGTTAGCCGCCTTGGCGAGCATTTCACGGTTAACGTGGTGGTTGAAAAACTCTCGGAACTATTACCACATAACGAAAAGTACGTGGTCACGTTTACCGATATCAGCAAACGAAAGGTTTTAGAGCGTCGTTTAAGAGTGCTGGTGGAAACCGATTCACTAACTGGTTGTTGGAACCGACGCCGTTTCGATAGAGATTTGAACCACTATGCAAATCTCGCGGAGCGTTACGGCTATACACATTCTTGTTTGGCATTGATCGATTTAGATCATTTTAAAGCCATTAATGATAATCATGGTCATGACCAAGGTGACGCGGCACTTAAAGAGGTGGCAGAACTACTGAGAAACAACAGCCGTGAGACTGACATTGTGGCACGAGTGGGTGGTGAAGAGTTTGCCATCCTAATGCCAGAGACCAACCTGGCCGATGCGTTTGAAGCCATGTATCGATTGAAAGAAGTGATTACCAAAGGAACGACCTTGAGCCTAACTGTGAGCAGTGGGGTGTCTGAAATACAGGCTCAAGCTGAAGCGACTTATCGCAGTGCAGATAGGGCGCTTTACCGTGCCAAAGGTAATGGCCGAAACCGAGTATGTAGTTCTAGCTCAGGCTACCCGACACCTATCGTTTTAGGGTAGCTGGATATAGTGTTACCACCATTCTCTTCCCTTTCTGGAGCAACTATCTTCAGGCTGGGAAGAGATTCTGGTAGGAAGGTTTCTAGCCAGAGATTGAGCGTTGATAAATTTTTGGCGTCAGTCCTGAAACGCGCTTAAAAGCACGTGAGAAATGCGAAATGTTGGTGTAACCCAATTGGCTAGAGATGTAGGTCAGGGTGTGGCCCTCTTCCATCAGCTCACAGGCTACGGAAAACATCAGGTTCTCTTTAATTTTTCGATAGGTCGTGTTTTCGTTTTTAAGCTTACGTTGAAAGGTTCTCACTGAGAAATTAAGCAGCTCCGCCGCCTCTTCAAGCGAGAGGTCTTGCTCTTTCATATAGGGTTGGAGCAGTTCATAAACGCTGTCGGTAAAGCTGGTGTGCCATTCAACGATAGCAGGCTTATTACTTAAGTCTTTAGCTGTGAGGCGAATTGGCAGTTGTAGAATCTCATCTGGGATCATCACGGCGGTTGAACTGTGGTCAATAAACAACTGGCAATTGCTCGGAACCAAGGTTTTGACGATATCGGTGTCATGCCCTTGCAAACGTAACTTGGTAGGTTGCCAAGGCGATTGAGATAAAATCGTGATCAGCTCAATGATGTAGGTGATGGCAAACACTTCGCCCCATTGGAACATAGATGAAGGCTCGTCTCGCGATGTTCGGCAAAACCAGCTCTGCCCGTGTTCGACAACGAAATCGACACTGCTGCCTGGAGAGTCATAAGCGAAGATTGTGTTGATGTGTTTTAGTGCGTCGCCAATGGTTTCGAACTCGGTAAATTGATGCAAGACATATGGGATGATTCTTCGTCTGAAAGCAAGACCAAGTACATCCGTAAAGCGGGATACCCCCAATTGTGACGACGTTAGATAAATCAATCGCTTGATCGACTCTGATGGCACAAAGTCACTTTCTGACTCTATCAGGTCCGGCGGCAGCCCTGAGTCTTCGAGTAGCTTGTGTAGATCTAGCCCATGGTCCGTGAATATTTGCACTAAGATCTTGGCGTAACTGGTTTGTATTACTGGTACTTGATAGGGGCTATTGGCCATGATCAATCAATCCTTGTGTATTGATACATAATTGGACGTGCATATCATTTACGACACTTTGTTTAGTAAATCTAACCCTAATTACTTGAGTTTTCCATGGTCAGGTTTATTTTTAAGGTATTAATTTTGTTGATTTTAGTTATTGAGAAGGGAGTCCCATGTCAGAAGTCGAAGGGAACAAGCAGGATGTAAAAGAAGAAAGCGCTCAGCCGGAACAGGGCAAAGATAAAGTGAGAAAGGTAACCAATTATCTGCTCGCTTTCGTCGCATTCACACTGTTGTTCAGCATCATTGCCGATCGAATTATTCCAATTACCGATAATGCTCGTGTTAAAGGTTACATTGTTCCTGTTAAGCCTGAGGTGTCAGGCAAAGTGTTGGACATTTTGGTTCAGCCCAATCAACTGGTTAATCAAGGTGACACGTTAGCCGTTCTCGATGACTCAGATTATCGAATTGCGGTACAGCAAGCAGAGCAGAATCTTGAAATTGCAGGGCAAAATGTCGGTGCTCAAACCGCAAGTATTGCTTCTGCACAGGCTAAGCTCACTTCTGCTTTGGTTGAGAAACAAAATACTCAGCTGCAGGCCAAGCGTATCTTGGAGATGGCAGACAAAGGTGTGGTTTCCAAATCGGATGCAGACGAAGCTCGAGCGGCTTTGGCAACAGCACGAGCTAACGTGACCAATGCTGAAGCGGATTTGGAACGTGCTAAGCAACAAATGGGTAAACAGGGTGAAGAAAACAGCCAAGTGAAAGCAGCATTATTGGCGCTTGAACAAGCTCAGTTGAACCTTGAACGTACTGTTATCAAAGCGCCAACGCAAGGCGGTGTGTCTAACTTCAGCCTATCCGAAGGTTTCTATGCTTCCGCAGGTCAGGCGATCATGACGTTTGTGTCGACGGAAGACATCTGGATCGAAGCTTACTATCGAGAAAATAGCTTAGGTAATGTCACGGTTGGTGATGAAGTGGAAGTGGCTCTGGATTTTGCTCCAGGCAAAATTGTTAAGGGCCGTGTGAGCAGTATCGATTGGGGGGTCGATTGGGGGCAAAACGATCAGGCAGGTAAGCTTGCTCAAGCGAGCCAACAAACAGGCTGGTTGCGTCAAACTCAAATGTTGCCAATTACTATCGAGTTTGAACGTGATGCGATGCAAGGTATGTTGCGTGTCGGTGGTCAGGCCGATGTCATTGTCTATAGCGGTGATAACTTTGTTTTCAACGCAATAGGTAAAGTTTGGATTCGAATTATAAGTGTATTGTCTTATGTCCGATAAGCCCGTACTCGACCAACAAACACAGCAACGGATCCTGCGGTATACCGTCGGGGTCACGTTGGCTGTCTTTTTGGCGGCATGGATCAACTGGCCACTTGCGTTCGTCGCACCGGTATTCACCGCTAAGTTTTTAATCGACAAACCTAATTTGCATAAAGAAACCGTTTACGAGCTTTTGTTGGCGGTGGTTACCACTATGGCGTTAGGTTTGTTGTTGTCTCGCGGTATTACGCATTATCCCATCCCTCTGTTGATATTGGTGGGTTTGATGATGCTGTGGGGCTATTACTTGTTTGTTGACCCTAAATGGAATCTGTTCGCTACCGTCTTATTAATTGCTGTATTGATGCTTCCATTCATGGCGATTGATAACCCAGGTGTTTCTGTGCTACTGGCATCAGGCTTGGCAACCTCGGGTGTGGTTTCAGTCATGATCTTTGCTTTGGTACATGTGTTTTTCCCTGAACCTAAGTCAGAGTTTTCCGGTTTTGCGGCAGCGCCACTTGATAAGAAGCAGCGTTGGTATGCGGCCTTTAGGGCGATGATTATCTCTTACCCTGTTGTGTGTTTTTTCTTTATTTTTCAAATCTCTGAAGCGTTACTGACAATGATGTTTATTGCATTGTTATCGTTAATGATTACGTCAGAGAAATCGATAAAGTTGAGTGCGTTTCTGGTGATCAGTAATGGTATTGGGGGCTTGTTAGCGATTGCGGCTTTCTCAATTCTTTCTATTGTTCCTAATATTGTCTTCTATTCTTTGTTTATTGGTTTGATCGCCATTCTTATGGCGACCAAGATATATACCGTTCCAGAAAAAGCGCCGATTTTCGCGACTGCATTCAGTACTTTATTAGTGCTGGTCGGGAGCACATTGATGAGCTCAGGCGATATCGACAGCAACACATTTATACGCATATTCCAATTAGTGTTGATTGGAATTTATATGATTTTGGCTTCGCTCTTCCTTGAAACTAGGAATTGGAAGTTTTTACAAAACCAGACTTAATTTTTGCCCTAACAAGGACGTCCCATGAAGTTAACCGATGATTTTTCTAAACAGGCGATTGATGCCGCAATAAAGATTGCTGCCATTGCGATGCTAGTCTATTGGTGTTTTTCAATTCTACGCCCATTCATTCTATTGGTAGTGTGGGGTGCGATTATTGCGACTGCGCTTTATCCAGTAGCGGTGGCGATTTCAAATAAAACCGGAATGTCGAAAGGTAAAGCCAGCGCATTATTGAGCTTTATTGGTGTGTTGTTGCTGTTGATTCCTTTAGTCGCTCTTTCATCAGGCATCTACACCAGTGCATCCGACTTAATGACAGGGCTTCAGGACGGAACCTTGTCTCTGCCGAAACCAAAAGAGTCCATACAAGAGATCCCATTCATCGGTGAAAAAGTGTATGCCGCCTTGGTTCATGCCTCTTCAAATATTGAGGGGGTGTTTATTAAGTATGCGGAAGAACTTAAGGTATTTGCTACTAAAGCGGCTTCGATATTAGGTTCTCTTGGCGGTGGCTTTATTCAATTCATTATCTCGACCATTATCGCTGGCGCATTTATGAGTAATGCCGACAAATGTCAAACGGGTGTAACGCACTTAGTGGCTCGCTTAACGGATGGCAAAGGTGTTGAACTGGTGCAACTGTCTAAGACAACGGTACGCAGCGTAGTTCAAGGTGTGATAGGTGTTGCTGTCATTCAGTCTATTATGTCAGCAATTGGTCTAGTCATTGCGGGCGTACCTGCTGCCGCGTTATGGGCGCTGGCGGTATTGTTAATTGCAATTATTCAACTTCCACCGATTCTGGCTCTGTTACCTGCAATTATCTACATGTTCAGCGTTGAATCAACGTTGGCTGCTAGCTTGTTCTTGGTGTGGTGTATTCTGGTGAGTGGTAGTGACGCTATCTTGAAACCTGTACTACTGAGCCGCGGTTCTCATATTCCAATGCTGGTTATTTTATTGGGTGCACTTGGCGGAATGGCGATGTCAGGAATCGTCGGTTTGTTTGTTGGTGCCGTGATTCTGAGTTTGACCTACGAGTTGATGATGGCGTGGCTTGGGCTTGAAGATAAAAACCAAGAAGAAGCTGAGGCAAAGCAAGCAGAGACCGAGGAGAAATAAATGAAGGCAGTCTCGAAAGACGACAACTTCTACTTCTTATTTTATGCACTGTTGGTGTTGTTTTTTGGTTGCGCGGTGATGCAGCAGTTTTATCCGCAAGGCCAAAAAACGATTCTATTTTTGATCATCATTACCTTAGCGGTTTCGATTGTCGGCATTCATAAAGAGCGTTCTTTGTATCGCTCCTGGTATGGGTTGTTGTTGATTACAGCGTCGGTGTCGGGTGTGTTTTCCTTCTTAGAAGGTTACAACTTGTCGATAGTGACATTATCGGCGCTAGCGGTATTTCTGTTTTCACATATTTACTCGGCTTTAAAGCAGGTAATACAAGCGAAAACCGTCACCCCCAATCACATCATAGGTTCCATTTGTATTTATTTGCTGTTGGGCTTCGCGTGGTCGACTATCTATCTGTTAATTTTAGAGATCTTCCCTAACGCATTTAATGGTTTAGAAGAACAAATTTGGCTAACGAACTTGTTTAATGCGATGTATTTCAGCTTTATCACTTTGACAACGGTAGGGTATGGAGACATTTCACCCGCTTTACCGATCGCTCAATTTTTTGTGTTTATGGAATCGATAATTGGTAGTTTTTACCTAGCTATTATGGTGGCAAGTTTAGTCAGTATTCGGCTGGCCCAGTCCCAATCAGATTAGAGCGTGTATAAAAAAGCCCGGTAATTGCTTAGCAATGCCGGGCTTTTTACTGCTTCTCAGAGATCAAACCTTATGATGCAGTCGCTTGTATTTTCTCTAATTCAGCAATAGTGGTTTGCGATACTAGCTGGCCGTCCATGTAGTAAGTCACGTTTTGACCCTCTTTGATACCAGTAAGTGTTGCGGTCTCACCACTGTTGTAAACGATGTCCATTTGGATAGTATTTTCATCGATCTTAATCATCTCACCAGTTTCAATCGTGCGGTTGTTTGAGATTGGACCTACAGGCGCTTCTTTGAGGCTTGGGTCCAGGTCATCGTTAACCTTGAAGTGAGTGTCTGTTTTGGTGTCAAATACGTGTGGTGCGCCACTGATAGGGTTTTTGCCTGTCCAGAATTCAAGAGAGTTGAATACCACATAATCGGCTGCTGTCGTAATACCGTACACAGGCGCTAATAGGAAGTTCACACCTGCACGAGCATAGCGGTTATCGACAACTTCAACGTTAAATTTCATCACTTTCCCTGTTACGGCGTTACTGCCGATACAACCAGTTAGCGCAGAAGCCAAAACCGTTAGTCCTACAATTTTAAGTGCAATCTTTTTCATTTTAGTACCTGTATAAGTTAGAAGTCTGTTTCGTTGGAACAGGTGTAGTATGGTTTTTATTCGAAGAACAGTTTTACCATTTAACGCCATCGATGATAAAAGTGCTTATAAACTAGACATATAAAAATGAGCTAAAAATCTAGACATAAAAAAAGCGCGACCTAAAAGGGCGCGCTTGATGTTTGGAAAGGAAGCATTGAGATAATAACTATCGTTACTTCATGACATAGTTGTAAGTCTTCACTATAAGCCAGCGGAAAAATCGTAATAAAAGGGTGGTAGCTTTAAAGACAAACTTGGCAATTGAGACCGTTGCTTCGCAAGCAATGTTTACGCACTTGTGTAAATCGGATTCTTTGTACTCTGAATAGGTCATGGTTTTTCTCTCATTTCTCGCTGTTGTTATGCTAGGTAAGTAACGACGCTCCTGTCTGGCTGTCTCCCCTAAGTGCGTAATGTACAAATATTCGCCAGAGCAAACTTACCATTTAATGCCATTTAGCTTAAAAATAAACCAAGTTAACGAGGGGCAAGGGAATTTAAGCGCACAACTCGGTTAACCCTGTGAAGTAACCGAAAAATCGCTGCCAATAATGGTATGATCGAGAGATAGCACCATGAGTTTGAAAGAAAAGGAAAGAGAATGACCCACCTTACAGAACAGCAAGAAGCTGCAATGGCGATGTTTAAGGAAAACTTACACCTTCCAAATGGTGGTTTTCATAAACTGATTATCGAGCTAAGTAAGGAATTTCAGTTGCCTTTTCAAAAGGTGCGTACTGTTTTAAAAAACGCCCAGAAAGATATTGAACGCCAAATTCGTGAAGATTTTTCAAACGTTGATGAGGGTGTGATTAGCCAAGCTAATTGGGTGAATATCATTCGCTTAAATCTGGTTGAGTTAGCTGAAGACAATCAAAGCGTGATAGAAAAGCTCAAGTTAAACCCTAAATATCAAAAGGTATTGGAAGCGACCAAGACTTCTATCGCAAGTGAAGATGAGCGTGATGAGTTGATTGAGGAGTTGATGCAGGCCTATGAGAAAGAGGTATTCAAACCTTTATTGGCTATGCTGCACACTACGAAGCTTTACTGGAAGTTAATGCTGGTAGATGAAACATGTAAGATGACTGAAGAAAATCGCGAAAAGTTCAGTGATTACCCTCAACACATGCAAGCTGCAGAACATCTATATAGTCTTGATCAAAAGTTAAGGTCTATGCCGTTAACTCAATGATAATGTGTCATTGATGATTCAAGGTTCGGTATTAATTGATTTCAAGAAGAGCGAGTTGAAATAGAAGTTGGTTTCATCAGAAGCGTCCATTTAACGTAACGCTTTCCAATTCTACGCTTTCAATACAAGCGTCTATCCAATGAAAACACGATAACCTAGCTAGCGTAAGCCGCGAGTGAAATGCAAAAGGGCTAGGTTTCTATTTTGTTCCAGTTCTACTCTATTTTGTTCTGCTAGAGCGAATTGAGGGTGATATCTGTGGGACTAACTGTGTTTCTTTCTATTGCCTGAGGGGAAAAGCTATAGGAGTGTGAAATGTCCTAGGGTGTTTCCGTTGCGCGAAACGATAGTTCCGATGCTGTCTCTTTCGTTAAATTCAAAGTCGATGAGATAACTGTTGTGTTGTAGCTTGGGCAATATGTGGCGGTGGAGTATATCGCTATTGAGCTGTCGAATCTCGGCGACCCATGAAAGTTGTTCTTTGTGTAAGTCTATTTTGATCTTGAGCATTTATTACCTTTTAGTTTATTGACTGATTTATCGCGTGATAGTTGGTACCAATGGATTTGTCGTGTTGTTCTTCGTGACATAACTTTGCCTTGTGTTTATTACATTTGTATTTAAGTGAACGATCTAATCTGGATTCGCATATAAGAAAGCGAACGACGATAGATCGAGAATTAGGATCGAATTAAAAAGCTATTGAATGACTATCTAGGTGAAAGCTGACGCAGAGATGGTGTAACGAGGTATCGAGAACTGTCTTTGTGGAACTTGGACTTACTTTAGCATTAACAGCTCTATAGATTAGAGCCAGGTGAAGGACTATACGCCTAGTTTTTTAAATTACAACCCTATTTGTAATTAAATTTGAAAATAATTTTGATTGAAATATCACCGTTATTTAGCAGGAAAGAGAGGAATGAGTAGGGACTTACTTTTTCTTTAGCGGTGTCACTGCCTGTGCTTTTTAAAGATAAGCTCTTCACAAGCGCTTTCTGTCTTCTTATTTTGTCACTTGCAATTAACTTGCTGTTATATAGAAGTTTTACATTGTAAATTTCTCTCCTTGTTCAAGGCTTAAGGCGCGTATGTTGTGACTCATAGTGATATCACTCGTTGAAATTTTCAGCCTTATCTACTTATCTTCCATTCTTTCCTCAATGTGATTGCTATTTATCCTTTCTGTTCTTCAATGCTGTACAGCTATGTTCTTTTTGGATAGTCGCTTAGCAAAATATGAATAATCACTTTTACGTTTCTGAATAACAAAGTTGTTGTGTACCTAAATAACTGCAAATATAATTGATAATAATTCTCACTTGCGTTACAAGTTTGTTGTCAAAACAATGACAGACTTTAAATTATAGTTATCTAGCAGTTGTGTACGCCCCAGGCTCACCTATGAGTATTCTGACTTTCATTGTCATGAGTGGTGGTTTGTCTCAATGGCAAAGGAAGAAACATGAAGAAAACAATCAAATCAGTTCGCCAGTTAGTGAGCGGGCTTGCCATCGTTCTTGCATCATCGCTGATGACCGCTCATGCGGAAACCGTGACTATCGAACACGTAAAGGGCACCGCGCAGTTTACTGAAGTACCACAACGAGTTGTTGTTCTTGGTTTTGGTAGCTTGGATGTACTTGATAAAATTGGCGTAAAGCCAGTCGGTGCACCTCACAGCCTAATGCCTGATTACCTTGAGTCATACAAAGAAACAACGAAAAACACGGGCTCGTTAAGCGAACCTGATTTTGAAGCTATCTACATGTTGAAGCCAGACGTAATCATTGCGGAAAACCGCATGCTTAAGGTTTACGACAAGTTAGCTCAAATTGCTCCGACGATCATGTTCTCTATTGAAGGTGATAAGTACTGGGCTGATGCTCAACAAAATTGGCGTTCACTGGGTGAGTTATTTGGTAAGCAGGCTGAAGTGGAAGCTATCATCAAAGAGACTCAAGGCTCAATTACTGCTGTGAATGACAAAGTAACCTTGGGTGAAACGACGGCGATGATGCTAATGAACGACGGTAACAATATTGCGATGTTCAACAAAGGCAGCCGCTTCTCTATCATCTTTGATGATTTTGGTTACGTTGAGTCAAAGAGTGCGACAGTCGCACCAATCAAAGGCACGCACGGTAACCTTATCTCTTTTGAGTACATTGCGGATGCAAAACCTGAAGTGCTTTACATCCTAGATCGTGAAAAAGCGATTGGCCGCTCTGAAGGTCGTGCACCTCAACTGTTTGACAACCCATTAGTTGCGGCGACTCCAGCAGCACAGCAAGGCAACATCGTTTACCTTGATTCAAGTGCATGGTACCTAGCAGGTGGTGGTGTAACAGCAATCCACAGAATGTTGGGTGACATTGAACGTACCATTCAACAGTAAATTTTAATGAGTTTTTCGGGCTTATAAGAAACGTTCTTATAAGCCCTTTTTCACTTTTTATACGGGCTACCCGAGACCTACCTTTAGTATTATTTCTATGTTGAAACCCATTGCAGCTGCTGTATTTCTTGTCGTGTTATGCGTTGCGTCATTGATGATAGGGGTCGCTGAAATCAGTTTTAGTGACTTCTTTAACGGCAACCAACACGCCAACTCTATTTATATCGTGAGTCGAATCCCTCGTTTGCTTGCCATTGTGCTCGCAGGCGCTGGTCTAAGTGTCTCTGGCTTAATCATGCAGCAGATTGTGCAGAATAAGTTCGCAGCACCGTCTACGATGGGCACGATTGACTGTGCCATGTTGGGCTACATCGTTGGTATTCTGGTGTTAGGTAGTGCAGCTCAATGGAGCTACCTGGGTTTCATCTTCGCGTTTGCAGTGTTTGGCACCATGTTGTTGGTTCGCTTCTTACAGCACCTTAAGTTCAAGAATGCGGTGCTAGTGCCTTTGATTGGCATCATGTATGGCAACGTGGTTTCAGCACTGACAACGTTTATTGCTTACAAGTACGACCTAGTACAAACCATGTCTGCTTGGACTATGGCGAACTTCGCGAGCGTATTACAGGGAAGTTATGAAATTCTGTACCTTGCCGTCCCGGCTTGTATGTTGGCTTACTATTTCGCAAGTCAGTTCAGCGCGGCGAGTATTGGTGAGAGCTTTGCAAAGAATATCGGCTTGAACTACCAGAAGATCGTGTTCATTGGTGTTGCTTTGGTGGCGATATGCGCGTCTTCAGTGGTGATGATCGTTGGCGTCATTCCTTTCCTTGGTCTTATCGTGCCAAACATTGTATCGCTGATGATGGGTGACAACATGAAGCGAATCCTGCCTTGGACAGCATACTGGGGCGTGATCTTGGTGCTGGCTTGTGACTTGTTAGCTCGAATTGTCATCTTCCCTTATGAGATTCCAATCTCTATGGTCATCAGCATCTTCGGTGGCTTGATTTTTATTTACCTAATCATGAGAGACAAGTCGAATGCGTGATTCAATAAAAATCGCGATTCTGGCTATCGCGTCTTTGGGTATGACGGCTATTTTTGTAGGACAGGGGCTAACCTGGGATAACTACGAATTTTTCTTGTCGCTACGAATGCCTAAGTTGTTGTCCATCGTACTGGCGGCTGTGGCGATTTCTGCATCGTCACTGGTCTTCCAAACCATTACCAACAACCGGATTCTCACCCCTTCAATCTTGGGCTTTGATAGTTTGTACATGTTGGTTCAAACGTCGTTGTTATTTGTATTTGGAGGCACGAGCTTTTGGGTGATTGATTCCATTGCAAACTTCGGCCTATCTGTATCTGTGATGATCTTGTTCTCGTTTGCTCTGTTCCATTTTTACTTTAAGAGCAAGCGTAACAACGTATTTACCCTGCTGCTGATCGGTATTGTTTGTGGCAGCGTGTTCTCGAGCCTATCGAACTTCTTAGCGATGCTAATTGATCCGAACGAGTTTGCAGTGCTGCAGAACGTCATGTTTGCCAGTTTCAACAATGTGAAAAGCGAGCTGGTTTACCTGAGTATTCTTCCGTTAGGTTTGTGTTTGCTTGGGCTTTGGGTGTTAGCTCCAAAGTTGGATGTTCTGTGGTTGGGCGTCGATAACGCGACAAGTTTAGGTGTAAATACCAAGCGACTAACTCAGATGATTTTGGTGATCGTATCAGTGATGGTCGCGGTATCGACTGCTTTGGTTGGCCCCGTGCTTTTCTTCGGCTTAATCACGGTCAGCCTAGCGCGCCAGATATTTAGCTCGTATCAACACCGTGTACTTATTCTTGCAAGTAGCTTATTAGCGGTGGTTCTACTCGTGTCTGGCCAATGGTTCATTGAAAAAGTGATGGCGTTTGAAACCACAGTCAGTGTGATCATTAACTTGGTCGGCGGTTTGTATTTTATGTTCTTGTTGTTGCGCACCAGAATTCAGTAAAGGTAGTAAGTAGTGATTAAATTAACAGGTTTAAGTAAGAAGTATGGCAAGTCACTGGTTGTGGACGATGCCAGCGCTATGTTCCCAAAAGGGGAAGTGACTTCTATTATTGGCCCAAACGGTGCGGGTAAAAGTACGCTGCTTTCAATGGCCAGCCGCCTAACAGAGAGTGATGCCGGTGAAGTGCTAATTGGCGATAAGCTGCTTGCTGAGTGGGATACCAAAGAGCTAGCAAAGCACCTGGCGGTACTCAGACAGTCAAACAACATCAATATGCGATTTACGATTCGTGAATTGGTTTGCTTTGGCCGTTTCCCGCACTCGCAAGGTCGCTTGAAAGACGAAGACAACAAGATTGTTGATACAGCTCTAGAGCATTTAGGTATTACTGATATTCAAAACAAATACCTTGATGAGCTCAGTGGTGGTCAGCGTCAAATGGCATTTATTGCTATGGTTGTCGCACAAGACACCGACTATGTCTTCTTAGATGAGCCCCTTAACAACCTTGATATTAAGCACTCTGTTGAAATCATGCAGACGCTGCGTCGTTTGGCGCATGAGTTCAATAAAGCGATCGTTATTGTGATTCACGACATCAACTTTGCTTCTTGCTATTCAGACAACATCGTAGCGATGAAAAAAGGCCAAGTAGTGAAATCTGGTAAGGTTTCTGAGGTGGTAGAAAAGTCAGTAATGGAATCGATTTACGAGATTCCATTTGAGATTCGTGAGTTTGATGGTGTCCGAGTCTGTATGTACTACTCTGGTCGTTAGTCAACTACCCTTTGATCCAAAGAAAGAGCTCCCATATGAGGCGCTCTTTTTTTAGGTAATCAACCTTAGTTGCAAGGTTGTATTTATGATTTCTCTTTTATTTATAACCACTTAATCGACGTAATATTGACAGGTTTCTACATCGAAAGTGATAGTTTGATGTCACTCGAAGATCTGCTCTTCATTTTTCAAAATCATTTGCCATTTTTTGTGCCTTGCATTCCAAAAACGTCCTACACTTGGGTTATAACTGTTTGATTTTTATACGAGGTATCAATGAGTCGTAAACCAATAGTGCTAGTCGTGGATGACACCCCAAGTAACTTGGATGTGTTAACGGCAATACTCAAAGATACCTACCAAGTTAAGGTAGCTATTAACGGAACCATTGGTATTAAAATTGCCAAAATGGTCCCTCAGCCAGACCTGATTCTTCTCGATATCATGATGCCCGATATTGACGGCTATGAAGTGTGTCGACAACTAAAAGCACAGCCGAATACCGCGCATATTCCCATTATATTTGTGACCGCCAAAATAGACCCTGAAGCCGAAGTGAAAGGGCTATCTTTAGGCGCTGTTGATTACCTTACTAAGCCGATCACACCTGAGATCGCGCTGCAACGTGTGAAGACTCATATTGCTTTGTATGACCAACAGCGAGCGCTATTTAGCCAAGTGAAAGAGAAAACCCAAGAGATCAATCTTGGTAAGTTAGAGACTCTGAATATTTTGGGTAGGGCGGCTGAATTCAAAGACAATGAAACGGGCATGCACGTTATGCGTATGAGCCACTATTGTGAAATATTGGCGAAGGCACTGGGTATGACAGACGAAGATGCCGAGACCCTACGAGACGCAGCGCCGATGCACGACATCGGTAAGATTGGTATCCCCGACAGCGTGCTGCTCAAGCCAGGTAAGTTGGATGCTGGCGAATGGGCAATCATGCAAAAGCACGTCGAATACGGTGTTGAGATACTCGGCAGGCAAAGTGACTCTAAATTGATGCGAATGGCTATTCAAGTCGCGCAGTATCACCATGAAAAGTGGGATGGCAGCGGCTACCCAAATCAAATAGCAGGCGAGGAGATCCCTCTGGTAGGGCGCATCGCAGCGGTAGCGGATGTGTTTGATGCCCTGACAGCAGAGAGACCGTATAAAAAAGCTTGGAGCGTAGATGAAGCGCTGGCCTTGTTTGAAGAGCAAAAGGGCAAACATTTCGATCCTAGAATCGTTGAATTGCTGTTTGAAAATCTACCTAAGATCTTAGCGATTAAAGAAAAATTCAAAGATGAGTAATCTCTCCAATAGATGTCGTGTTTTTATGTCGAGGCTAAAAAGTTCAGCAATTTCATTCTCGGTGCGGTTGCTGTCCGGGCTGTTGTTCATTGGCAGTGCGTATGCTTCTGAAGTAAGCGATGCTGAGCTAGACCTATGGTTAGACAACAAACAACCGGTGACTTTCATTGCCCTTACTAACCATTACCCATACTCCTTCCTTGACGACAATGGGAAGGTGTCGGGCATTATTAAAGATTGGACAGAGGATCTTGAAGAGCGGTTTGGCGTTCATGTGAGGTTTATAAGCGTCAGCTCGCGCAGTGAAGCCAAAGCTGCACTGCTTGATGGACGAGGTGATGTTTTTCCTTTCCAACAATTTGATCCAAGTGATGGAGGGCGCTTTCTTTCGAGTGACCCGTATATCCCTTATCAGGTTGCGGTGATTGTCCCTATTGATAATAAACTTACCACGAGTTTGGACCAAAACCGTAAGCGCCGAATTGCTATGGTTAATGAAAACATTGACTTAAAAAAAGCGGGTGTTCAATTAAGTTCTATCGAGCGCGTCGATTTTAACAACGTTATCGATGCGGTCAGGGCGTTAGGAGAAGGTCAAGTTGAAGGGATTGTAGCTGAACCTATCACCACTATGGATCTTGCAAAGAAGGTGGGCGTTCATGACTTAGCAGTCAACTACGTGTTAGAGCATTGGAAAAGAATTAAGGCCACTATGGTGGTTCGTAGCGGCGATGTAGAACTCCTAACCTTACTCAATAAACAGATACATTCTTTTGATGTTCACAAAGAGAACCAAATTTTATCTAAGTGGTTAGATATCTCGCCTTATCGTGTGCCACTCAAAGGCGTGTTTGGCTTTGGCAACCCTCCTTACATGTATCCAGATAGCACCGCTGTTGGCTTGGAGCACGACATTATACAGCGCGCATTGAATGATATGGGCCATAAGCTTGGTGACGTTGTCACTTTGCCGCCGAGTGCCGCGAGGAAGGCCATTGATAATAATAACTCGATCTCTTTTGTCTCAGGCGTTCAGGCTGACGATCCGGATGCCCACTTTTTAAGTGATAGTGTTATTAACGTTGAATTCGTCCCTGTGTCGCTGGCAAGGCGCCAACTCAATCTTAAATCTCAGAAAGGCTTGTCTCTAGGGGCGCTGCTATTTGATGACACCTCACCGATAAAAAACTCGATAGAGATGCTTTCTAAGGAAGTTGATATCGAACGAGTTGAAGATATCGGTACGTTAGAGTCGGCATTCGCACAGTTAAGAGCTCAGAGCGTAGATGTCTTAATGGTCGAGAGGCGAGTACTGGAGTGGTTTATTACTAATACTCGCTTTATTGAAATGTCAGAGCTTCGATTACACGATGACTACCGAGTGGAGTATCCAATCTATGTCGATTTTAAGAGTGAAGAACTGAGAGACCGATTTAACGCTGCGGTGGCCAACCTTAAGCAAGTCGATGATGGTTTAAACCAAATCATTGAGACTCATATCCAGAGTGACCTAAGCCAGGTTCTGAAGAAAGCGAGTATTATTGCTCAAATCTCGGCTTATTTTATCGTAAATGACCGCTTTGACGACCTGTCTGAGCTCTTTGAAGTATTTGATACAGACAGTTCATTTCAGGTGATCACAGCCCAAGCAGACAACAATAATCGCCCAATTAAAGCCTGGTACATAGGCAACCTAGTTGATGATTTTGGAGAGAAGCGCAATACCTCCCATTTTGCATCAGTGACCAAAGTCGCCAGCTACCGCACGAAAGGTGGTATTACTAATTCGGGCTCCATGACCTTTTACTTTGACACTCGATCTCAACAGCGAAACCATATTTACTTCCCAGATATAGAGCAGTTTAATTCGTTTGGTGAACCCGCTAAGCGGTATATTGCAGAGATATATCAAGCAAATAACTTAACGGGAGAGATCTTAAATTTAAGTGAAGATGAGAGGGAGTGGCTTAAAAATAATCCAACGGTGCGAATCGGTATCGATCCTAATTCACTCCCGTATGAGGCTGTTTCTAGTACTGGCGAGTACATCGGTATGATTGATGATTACCTGGAACTCATCGCGCAGAAAACAGGCTTGAACATTGAACATGTTGATGTGGCGAATTGGTCAGAGACTCGAAGTTTAGTCGATCATCAAGAAGTGGAACTTGTCTCTGCGGCGCAAGAAAATCGCTCCTTGGGCGAGAATGTCAAAGCGGTAAACAGCCTCTTCTCAAGCCGTTTAGCTATAGCCTCAAGGCGAGAGGTGAGCAGCTTAGTGCTCGATGAAGCGACAGGATGGAAAATCGGTATTTTAAGAAATGCAGCGAATACTGAGGCGATAGTAGAGAAGTATCCAAACGTCGAGTGGGTATTTGTTGACTCGACCGCTGAGGGGTTGAACTTGCTCGATGATCAAAGCTTAGACGGAATGATCGATACGGTTGATGTCTTAAACTATTTGATTGATTCATTTGGACACCGAGATATTGGGATTATCGGCCGACTCGACTTTTTCCTGTCACCGACCTTACATGTGATCAAATCTGAACCTCTTCTATTTTCTATTTTGAATAAAGCTATTGATAAGATCTCTGCAGAAGAGCATCAAAAGATATCAGCGAAGTGGGCGGCACCAAAAGCGATAGAAAGAGTTGACTATCATCTGGTTTACACCATCTCCGCTTTTTCGTTAGTGATTCTTTTGCTGATTGTCTTCTGGAACCGAAAACTCGCTAAGCAGATTAGCATAGCCAATCAAGCAACAGAGGCACTCAAAAAGGCGCAAGACCAGCTCTATAGCATGTTAAATAGTTCTCCAATCGCAGCCGCTGTGGTTTTTGAGGAGCAGGTTCGTTATGCCAATGACACTGCAAAACGCTTGTTTGGCGTTGAAAATAAGGAACTCTCGTCTATCGATGTAGTTGCTATTCATGATTCTCTCGAGGTTCGTGATGACATTCATAAAGAGCTCAAGCTGAACGGAAAAGTCGTTAACAAAGAGTTAGTGCTTAGAAAGTCAGACGGCACTCGTTTTGTCGCACTAGTAAGCTACTACTTGTTTGAGCTTGATGGTGAAATCGCAACGCTATTTTGGGCATTCGATATTTCTGAAATGAAACGTCTAAATGAGCAATTGGCTGAAGAGAAAGAGAGAGCAAACCTCGCAAGTCAGGCTAAATCAGAGTTTTTGGCGAACATGAGCCACGAAATTAGAACGCCAATGAACGCAATTATTGGCTTGTCTTATCTAGCGATTGGGGAGATCACTAACCCTACAGCCCGCAACTATATCGAAAAAGTGCACCGCTCTGGGCACTCTCTGTTAAGCATCATCAACGATATTTTAGACTTGTCTAAGATAGAAGCGGGTCAGTTGTTTATCGATAATATTCCATTTAATGCACTAACGACATTTCAAGACGTGATTGAGTTGATGGAATCGAAAGCCGCTGAAAAGCAGCTCAACTTGTCGATGTCGGTTGACCCAGAACTGGATACCCCTCTTATGGGGGACCCACTCAGATTATTCCAAGTGATACTTAACCTGATAGGTAATGCGATTAAGTTTACCGAAAAAGGCAGCGTCACGTTAACCGTCGATGTAATGGAATCGAATGATAACAACTTGACCATGAGAGTCAGCGTTGTGGATACCGGTATTGGGATCTCTGATGAGAACCTCCACAAACTATTTCAAGCGTTTAGCCAAGCAGACACAACAACAACGCGCAGGTTTGGTGGCACAGGGTTAGGGCTCAATATTAGCCAGAAGCTTGTTAACGCGATGGGTAGCCAAATTACGGTTGAGAGTGAGTTTGGGCAAGGCAGTGAGTTTTCTTTTATTGTGACACTTGCAAGGTCGACGGATGAAGAACTCGCGAAGTTTAAAGCTCAAGAATTGCAATTGGATTATCAGATAGAGTTTAAAGGTCAGAAGATACTGCTAGTGGAAGATAATGAGCTAAACCAAGATCTTGCGTTAGCCTTTTTTAGTCGCTCTAAGTTAGACGCCGACCTTGCTGAAAACGGCAAAGAAGCACTGGCATTAGCCAAGCACAACGACTACGAAATGATCTTTATGGATCTACAGATGCCAATCATGGATGGGTTTGAGGCCACAAGGCTGATTCGTGAATTTAATACCACAGTGCCTATTATTGCGATGTCGGCAAACGTGTTTAGTGATGCAAAACAAAGAGCGAGGGACGCAGGCGTAACGGACTTCTTGGATAAGCCGATCATTATTGATAAAGCGACGTCTTTGATCTCAAAGTATATCGTTCCAGAGGTATTGACTGAGGGGCAAGCATCTGCGCCTAAATTAGTTGATGAATCAGTTTCTGACAACTCTGGCTTGCCTATTTTCTCACAAGCTCGATTTGACCAGCTCACTAATAACGATACATCCTTGCAAAATAAGGTGTTGGATAGGTTCTGCCAAGGGGCGCCATCGATGCTGTCTGATGCGTTCGATAATCTAGCGCAAGAAGAGTGGGTGACGTTAGAGCGGAATCTACACACCCTAAAAAGTATGGCGGCTTCAATTGGCGGGCAGAGGCTCGCTGAATTACTCAGTGACTTAGAAAGTCGAGCTCACAATAGGACATGCGTGGAGCAAGATCTTAAGCATGGCGAAATTGGCTTAACGGGGTTAATTGAAGCGGTCGAGCGCGATTTTGGCAAACCATGCGCAACTACAGCAGATAGAGGTTCAGATGATACTTCGGACTGTTCTGAGGCTGCTCCTGAGCAAATCGCTAAGCTGCTATCTCTTCTTGAGGCTTACGATAACGATGCGACTCAATACGTTTCGGAGTTACTCATTGAACACCCTGACTCGAGTGCTTTAAAAGAGGTGCTGAGATTGCTAGAGAGTTACGATTTTGAAGGTGCCACTGAGGTGCTCAGCGCTTCACAGCCATAGAACCAAAGCCTTTTGCTAGTATTCAAAGCCTTTAACTATCGTGGTTAAAGGCTTTTTTATCTGTGCACTAACCTAATTGCTGACATTGTGTTTGATTAAATTAATCACGGTGTTGTATCGATGAGGGAGCTTGCGGTTTCGCTTTTGGACTAAGTACAGCGTTTCCTCAACTTCTACTTTTGGCGGGACGACGTGCAACTTATCTCTTTCAGCAAAATGTTCAACGGCACCAGCTGGCAACACGGTAAACCCTAATCCCTTGGATACGGGCAGCAGTATCTGATGAAGTTGGTTGATGTAGCCTGATTTCGGAATCTCATTAATGTTGATGTTCGCGAGCTCTTTATCACCACACAGGTCGAAGTACAAAGAGAGGTAATGCGCAGAATCTGGGTGAGCAATCAGGCCAATCTCATGCAGCGTTTGTGGCGTTATCTCAAGGTCGGCATGACTGTGGTGCACGATAAGACACAAGGCTTCTTTGCCGATAACTTGGCTTTGGTAATAGCTGTCGTTCGGTGAGTGTCTCACGATACCGACATCAGTCGTGCCTTGCAGCAGGTCATTTAATATCTTCTTGTTCGGCGCTGCTTCTAGATTGATGCTTAGATCTGGGTGTTGCTGCTGCAGTTCAAGAAGCTTGGGGTATAAGCGTAGGGAAAGCGAGCCTGAACAGGATAGGTGACATTGCCCGGAGTAAGGGTTATCAAAACTAAGTGATTCGAAAAGGTCTTCTTGGTCTTTCTCTAGTTTGAGTGCATAGCGATACATAATCCGACCTTGCTCGGTCAGCTCGAAGCTCTTATTTTCTCGAGAGAGTAGTTCGCAGTCACATGCTTGCTCAAGTTTTTTGATGTGTTGGCTAACACCTGGTTGAGTCATGTACAACTTTTCAGCCGTTTGGGTGAAATGGCCGACTTCTACCAGAGTCTTAAATGTGTTGAGCCAAAGTGGATTAATCATACTCGCCTCTTAATGCCGAAGTTTTTTGAAACAGTGCTAGGGCGTGTTGGTCTTTCGTGGTTAAATTTTGTTCGAGATAAAAGCGTTTTAATCGCGGCGAGGGAGAAGTAGCCTAGTCATTCTAAGCAAATCTCCCTCAACAAAGAGTAAAACGCTTTTGGCCGAACCCTACGGGCAGCGTTTGCTGGTCATTTCTACTGCGTTATCGGCTTCTCATGTAGGCTAGCTACACATCAAAGCCTCTGCCTTGTATAAATACCCAGCAACTCGCTGCA
>NZ_VTYC01000024.1:0-81493 GCF_013114115.1 Vibrio sp. 070316B
TTCACAAGGAAACCCTAAAGAGTGGCGCGTCCTGGAGGATTCGAACCTCCGACCGCCTGGTTCGTAGCCAGGTACTCTATCCAGCTGAGCTAAGGACGCACGGTGTTCATTCATTAAGAATGAAGTTGTGAAATATATCACATTCTTCTTGCTACGAAGAAAAAAAAAGGCCATCGGCCTGTAATGAATGGCGGTGAGGGAGGGATTCGAACCCTCGATGCAGCTACAAACCACATACTCCCTTAGCAGGGGAGCGCCTTCGGCCACTCGGCCACCTCACCTAATTCATTATTCTCACATCACTTACAAGTAAGAGAAGAGAGAATGGCGCGTCCTGGAGGATTCGAACCTCCGACCGCCTGGTTCGTAGCCAGGTACTCTATCCAGCTGAGCTAAGGACGCACATTTACATTGTCTAAGTTGCTAACTTTAGACTCGCAAGAAATGGCGGTGAGGGAGGGATTCGAACCCTCGATGCAGCTACAAACCACATACTCCCTTAGCAGGGGAGCGCCTTCGGCCTCTCGGCCACCTCACCGTCTTGCGGAGGCACATATTACGTTTTACCGAAAATATGTCAAACACTTTATTGAAAAAAATTGGACAAAAACACTCAACCGTTTGCTATTTAATCAAAGCGCTTGCAATTTGAACTTATAACATCAAAAGCGCGCTTTTTCCCTTAAAAATTAAGGCGAAAGATTGGCAATAATAAACCGCTAAAAACAATTATCTGATTTCTCCAGCAGCAAGTGCTACCGCTGGATGAACAATACTACGGGATGCGTATTTGCGCTATAGGGGAAGCCAATAAATCTTGAAGTGTGGCAAAGAAATTTCACCGTCCGCTATCACACCCAGCAATTACCAATAGCACCTAACTTGGTGAAGTATTCATTCTGCAAAATCAAAACAAATACGTTATCCGATGAACCAATGTTTCGACGTCGAATTATCATTCCTCAAGATCAAAAAAGGCTAGCAGTAATGCTAGCCTCTTCTCTACGCAAAGTATTAGTAGTTGCCAGATGCAACGTTACCATTACCTTTTTCAGCTTGAATGCGCATGTAGATCTCTTCACGGTGAACAGATACTTCTTTAGGTGCGTTAACACCAATACGTACTTGGTTACCTTTAACACCTAGTACAGTAACTGTTACTTCATCACCAATCATCAGTGTTTCGCCAACGCGGCGAGTCAAAATTAGCATTCTTTGCTCCTTGAGTAATCTCTAAATTTATCTAGCTACGAGAGCATTATCCAACAAAAGTTATATTTTCGTAAACTATCGATTGAGTTTATTTAACCAAAATGCACTTCTTTTTGGGGATAACCCTGCTTTTCACGCGCTACGATGTATGCATTATGTAATATGTTAGCAGCCGTATCGACTTGCGTTGGTGATATCACCAAAGTTAAAGACTGCTGCTGCAATAAGTGATGCTGTACATCAATTTCGCCTTCAGACAACAATCCATGTGAACTGACCACAATTTCTTGTGTTCGGCTTCCTACCACAGTTAACAAACTAACCTGTTCACTATTACGGATTTTCTCATCAAAAACTAGTTTTAATTTGGCACTTATGTCTTGTTTAATAATGAGTGCTGCCCGTTCTGTTCCCTCGATCACACTACAGACTTCAATTCCTAACAGTTGGCAATGCGATAAGAAAGAATCTAGGTCCTCATTCAAACACTCGATACGCACCATATCTCTTTGTATAGCGAGGCCAGAAATATCATTCAAACACTGGTCGCCAGCAATCAATGTACCCTCGCCTTCTTCAAAGCTTGAAAGTACTCGCAATGGCACATTGTGTTGCCACGCGTACTGCACGCACGGAAGGTGCAATACCTTAGCACCACGACGAGCCATCTCTTCCATCGATGGAAAGTCTAAGGTATCTAACTTCTTCGAATGTTTAACAACGCGAGGATCACACGAGTAAACGCCATCGACATCAGTATAGATCTGGCACTCTTTAGCTTGAAGGGCGCCAGCTAACGCAACCGCTGTGGTATCGGAACCACCACGGCCTAATGTCGTAATGTCGCCTTTAGCGTTCATACCTTGAAAGCCAGCCACAATCACAATCTGATTGTCGTCTAACAAGGTTTGAATAGGAGTAGTATCAATATGCTCGATCGTCGCATTGTTATGATTAGAATCGGTGTGAATCCCAGCTTGATAGCCCGTCATCGATGTCGCTTCATAACCTAACTTGTGCAGCGTCATCGCCAACAGTGCCATGGAAACTTGTTCTCCTGCAGTTAACAACACATCCAATTCTCTAGCATTTGGTACGCTATCGATTTGAGTGGCTAAGTTAACCAACCGATTCGTTTCACCTGACATAGCAGAGACCACAACCACAACCTGATTGCCTTCATTTTTCGCTTCAATGATTTTCTCTGCTACATGTTGGATTCGTTCTATTGAACCCACCGACGTTCCGCCAAACTTCTGCACGATAAGAGGCATTTTCACCCGTCCTCACCTTCCCAAGACCAATGTCTATATATGACAAAAAAACACACGCTCCGCGTCATGGCGAAGCAATAAAAAATTAACCAAGAAGTGTAACGCTGACATTAAACTTCTTAGTTAATCTCAATCAAACCTGGTTGAGACACTCTTCCGATAGGCAAAATAAAAGATGCCCAATCAACTGATTGGGCATCTTTGTGTCAATTACTTAAGCTTAAAGACGCTCTTCTAGCCAAGTACGTACAGATTTAAGCGCTTCAGGTAGTGCTTCAACGTCAGTACCGCCCGCTTGAGCCATATCTGGACGACCGCCACCTTTACCGCCAACTTGCTCAGCAACCATCTTAACTAGGTCACCAGCTTTTACTTTGCCGATAAGGTCTTTAGTTACACCTGCAATCAAGCCAACTTTACCGTCTGCTACGTTAGCGATCAGGATGATGCCGCTGCCCACTTGGTTTTTAGCGTTATCAACCATAGTACGTAGGTTCTTGTTGTCTGCACCTTCAATGGCAGCAACCAGTACCTTAGTACCAGAGATTTCTTCTACTTTGCCCATGATGTTTGCGCTTTCTGCTGCAGCCATCTTTTCTTTAAGCAGTTGGATTTCTTTCTCTAAAGATTTTGCTTTCTTAGCTGACTCAGCCAGTTTCTCTTCGTAAGCGTTAGCTTGAGCTTCTACTGCATCTAGTGCAGCTTCACCCGTTACCGCTTCAATACGACGAATACCCGCAGCAATACCACCTTCAGAAGTGATCTTGAATAGACCAATATCACCTGTGTTTGAAGCGTGAATACCACCACAAAGCTCAGTAGAGAAATCGCCCATAGACAGAACGCGAACTTCATCATCGTACTTCTCGCCAAACAGTGCCATTGCACCTTTTTCTTTCGCTGACTCGATGTCCATGATGTTGGTTTCAATTGCATGGTTCTTACGAACTTGTGCGTTAACCAAACGCTCTACTTCTTTAATCTGTGCCGGTGTTACCGCTTCAAGGTTAGAGAAATCAAAACGTAGGTTGTCTGGCTTAACCAAAGAACCTTTCTGAGCAACGTGCTCACCAAGCACTTCGCGCAGTGCAGCATGAAGTAAGTGAGTTGCAGAGTGGTTTAGTGAGATAGCAGCACGACGCTCAGCGTCTACGGTTGCTTCTACTTTATCGCCTTTAGCGAACACACCTTCAACTAGCTCACCATGGTGTGCAAATGCGTTACCTAGCTTTTGAGTATCTTCTACTTTGAAAAGACCTGAAGCTGTTTTCAGAGTACCTGTATCACCACATTGACCGCCTGATTCAGCATAGAATGGCGTCTCTTCAAGGATGATGATTGCTTTATCGCCCGCAGACAGAGAAGCAACCTCTTCGCCTTCAACGAACAGTGCAGAAATCTCACCAGCACCTTCTGTACCGGTGTAACCACAGAACTCAGTGTTGGTTTCAACTTTGATCGTCGCGTTGTAGTCAGTACCGAATTGGCCTGCTTCACGTGCACGCTGACGCTGAACTTCCATCGCCTTCTCGAAGCCTGCTTCATCAATAGTGAAGTCACGCTCACGAGCAACATCGTTAGTTAAGTCAGCTGGGAATCCGTAGGTATCGTAAAGTTTGAATACTGTTTCACCGTCTAGCTCTTTGCCTTCAAGTGCGTCTAGTGCTTCGTTCAGGATAACCATGCCGCGCTCTAGCGTACGACCAAAGTTTTCTTCTTCGATACGAAGTACTTTTTCAACCAGCTCTTGTTGCTTCTTAAGCTCTTCAGCTGCAGAACCCATCACTTCAGCCAGTACGCCCACAAGTTTGTGGAAGAATACACCTTGTGCACCAAGCTTGTTACCGTGACGAACTGCACGACGGATGATACGACGTAGAACGTAACCACGACCTTCGTTTGAAGGCATAACGCCATCAGCGATCAGGAATGAACAAGAGCGGATGTGGTCAGCAATAACGCGTAGTGACTGGTTCGATAGGTCTTCGTAACCGATCGTTTCAGCTGTTGCTTTGATTAGCTTTTGGAATACATCGATTTCGTAGTTAGAGTGTACGCCTTGCATGATTGCAGAGATACGCTCAATACCCATACCTGTATCAACAGCAGGCTTAGGTAGCGGTTCCATTGTGCCGTCTGCGTGACGGTTGAACTGCATGAATACGTTGTTCCAGATCTCGATGAAACGGTCACCATCTTCTTCAGGTGTACCTGGACGGCCGCCCCAAATGTGTTCACCGTGATCGTAGAAAATTTCAGTACATGGACCACAAGGACCTGTGTCACCCATTGTCCAGAAGTTATCAGACTCGAACTGTTTACCGCCTTCTTTGTCGCCGATACGAACGATACGGTCAGCAGGTACACCTACTTTTTTGTTCCAGATATCGAATGCTTCGTCATCTGTCTCGTAGACTGTTACCAGTAGACGGTCTTTTGGCAGTTGAAGAGTTTCTGTTAGGAATTCCCAAGCAAACGCAATCGCGTCTTCTTTGAAGTAGTCACCAAAGCTGAAGTTACCAAGCATTTCAAAGAATGTGTGGTGACGAGCCGTGAAACCTACGTTTTCAAGGTCATTGTGTTTACCGCCAGCACGTACACAACGTTGAGCCGTAGTCGCTCGAGTGTAGGCACGCTTTTCGGCGCCTAAGAAACAATCTTTGAATTGGTTCATACCTGCGTTAGTGAATAGCAGGGTTGGATCGTTATGTGGAACTAACGATGAACTGTCTACGATTTGGTGTCCTTTGCTCTCAAAGAACTTAAGGAACGCGTTGCGAACCTCATCAGTGCTCATGTACATGCAGCTCTTCCTGAAAATAGTCGAGTTAGAATTTTGCCGTATTGTAGATCATGGTTAAGGCTTCGACTAGTTTTCTTGTAGAAAAGACGCCCTTGGGTAGGATTTTAGTTGGAATTAGCGAAAATGAAGAATATTCCACTAGGTTGTACCAAGTAGATATGAAGAAAACCGGTGTGATGAATGTTTATGGGGGAGGCTTCAATCAACTCTGATAAGTAAGAGAACGCACTGGGTATTACTAATTATGGAAGGCTAGCGCTTAGTGCAGATATGATTGAACTCTTCACTATTATTGGCAGAGAACAGATAAAGAAAATCATCTTCCAATTCAATATCATATTGAATCGTAAAACCCTTATACAGCGCCTGATTACGATTGATCATGTCATTCGGGTGTTTATGTCTGAAGTTCACTTCATTAAATACCATCTCTAAATGATTATCTTGCAATGTGTATTTTCCGACAAACACTACCTCTGCCGTTTCGACTGCCCCCTGCTGATTCACGGTTTGAATCCTATCGCTGACAAAAAAATCTTCGTCAGAACTAAATGAGTACAGCATAAATTCATTCAACTCAGAGTACTGCGCATACGATGGCGTAACAAAACCCACATGTTTAAGGTTACACGCCCATTGACTCCCTCTTAAAGAGATCGGTTGAATGAGTAATACGATTGCCAGAATAAATGCACCTAGCGCTGTAATCATGACAAAAATTGCAGGCTTAGATTTTATCAATGCGTGACACCTTGTATCTGATTCTATTCTTTACTTACTTGCCTGTCATTCACGGCAAGCATCTGAATTATAAGCGTAGACCGAAACCAACTAAGGTTCAGCAAAATCTTGTAATCCATAAAGTTTCGCCTAATTAACAGTGAAGCCTTGGTGCCCAAAATTCACCAAGGCTCCCCACTATAATTAAGCTTTTAGAGCTTCCACAACAGCGTTGTAGTTTGGTTCTTCAGTTACTTCCGAAACCAGTTCGCTATGCAAAACGACGTTGTTCGCATCTAGTAAAATAACTGCACGAGCTGACAAGCCAGATAGTGCATGCTCTTCAAACTGAGTACCGAATGCTTTTAATAGCTCTGGATTTTTGAATACCGATAGCTGCTCAATGCCTTTCACACCTTCGCTCTCTTGGTAGCGAGCAAGCGCAAATGGTAGATCGGTTGAAACCGTATATACATCTACTGACTCAGATTTTAGCTCTGCTAGTTCAGAGATCACCTTAGTACTGCTTGAACATACTGGTGTATCAACGCTTGGGAACAAATAGATCAGTTTAAAATCAGCTTGTTTTTCTGAAATCGTTAGTGGTGCTAACGATACCGATGTCATTGCTGGTGTAGTAAGTACTTCACCTTTTTGTGGGAAGTCACCTGCTAGTGCGATTTTATCGCCCATAAATGTCACTGTGTTCATGTTTATTCCTTTCAATGTAATTCTAAAAATGGCTGTTGTAGCTGACTGTGTTGCTATTATCTAAAGACATTCAAATCGAACATCTCTTATCTATATGTCATTCATAATTTGCACCTGCGAAGTCAGTAACAACGTTTATTAACCCTCGGGCGCAAATTCAACGCTTAGGCAGCTTCGATTACTTTTCGTATTTGATTGAGGATAGGAACCGCATCGTCGAAACCAACAGAAAGAGAGAAATCAATTTCTTGATCAATATGCTGCTGAGCAACCTTTAGTAAGGTCACCTTGTCGCAGTGTTCAATACTCTTATCTTTATCGGAAAAAATCTTAGTAAGAGACTGAACGACATCCAGTTGAAAGGACTCTATGGAAGTGACGTCCTTGTACTCTTGTAACAGCTGATTCACCGATTGAGAGTTTTTCTGTTTAATTTCTGGCATCCTAATTACCTTTAAAGCAACGATTAGAAGTCAAGCTATCACCAAAGCTCGAGGCGGCATTACGTTAGCAACCAGCCATCGCTTCCACCACAAACCATTGCCAAACAAAAACATAACCACATAGCTAAATGTAATCTTTATATAACCAATGAGATTTTACAGTTACAGACAGCCCTCCTATGCTTAAAGTACCGCCCGCCAAAATGAACTCCATTTAAATTACTGAGCCCATGAATCAAACGCGTAATATCACCGATTCCGTCACTATTGATACTGAGATAAGGACGCTGACTCACCATCCAGTGGATATCACGGTCAGCATGCGCCCTCGACCATTCAAGGTTCTGTTGTACTTGTTAAAGCACCAAGATAGATGCGTTTCGCGAGAGGAGTTATTTGAAGAGTGTTGGCAAGGTGTATTGGTTACCGATCAATCTCTAACCAACACCATTAGTTATATTCGTAAAGTATTCAAAAATTTAGATACTAATGAGTTAGAGCTCAAAACAATCAGTAAGCAAGGTTACTTATTGGTGATTTCACCAAAGCAACAAGCTCCGAAAGTTGAAGAAATTAAGCCGTTCGCTGAGGCTGAATTGCAACTTGAATTGGCAAATGCAGACACTAACATTGATGACGCAAAGATAAGCCCAGATTTACAGCAACCAGTCAGTAATCAAAAAACGAAAACCAAGTTTCCTCGTCAATTTACGTTAAATTTATGTGCCCTGTGGCTTGGCATCATATTAGTCGCCTACTACTCCATTCATTACAACAAAGAACGAGCGCCATTTTTAGATAAAGACAACTACCAGTCCTATTCGTTTGGTAGTGCCACGCTTTATGTTCATGACCAATCAAATACAATCACTGCCCCCGAAATGACCTCATACATCAATCACCTCGAGCTATCGCAGTGCAATGTAAAAAATATCTACATTCGTATCACTAATTCAGCTTTCCGAGACAACATCATTTCAATGTATGCTTTTGTTTTTACCAACAATCGAAAGAGTCAAAATATCTTCAAACAGAAGCTAGACGGCCTCAATATTTACCCATCCATTATTAACCCCTTACTGGAGTCCTTTTACTGCAAAGGCAAACCACAGCAATAAATGATCTTGTCGCTCAAAAAATCACTGGCTTAGCTTTGAGGGGATTGCAGATAGCGAACGCCGAAATGAGAAACTGAAGAAGTGCGGTGAATGTGTCAGCCAATAAAAAAGCCCCGCATACAATGCGAGGCTTCAAGTTCTTAGCTAAGAGTAACGATTTAGATTAAAACTCTTCGTTCTCTTCTTCTTTTTCTGCTTCTTTCTCTTCTAAAACAGCAGGAGTCAGTAGCAAGTCACGAAGTTTAGTATCTAGCTCTAGAGCGATCTCTGGGTTTTCACGTAGGAACTTACAAGAGTTCGATTTACCCTGACCGATCTTATCGCCTTTGTAGCTGTACCAAGCGCCTGCTTTATCAACTAGCTTGTTCTTAACACCTAGGTCAATCAGCTCACCTTCGCGGTTAAAGCCTTGGCCGTATAGGATTTGAGTTTCAGCTTGTTTAAACGGTGCAGCAATCTTGTTCTTAACAACCTTAATGCGCGTTTCGTTACCAACGATCTCGTCACCTTCTTTGATAGAGCCAGTACGGCGAATATCAAGACGAACAGATGCGTAGAACTTAAGTGCGTTACCACCCGTTGTTGTTTCTGGGTTACCAAACATTACACCAATCTTCATACGGATTTGGTTAATGAAGATACACATACAGTTAGACTGCTTAAGGTTACCAGTCAGCTTACGCATTGCTTGAGAAAGCATACGAGCTTGAAGACCCATGTGGCTGTCGCCCATTTCGCCTTCGATTTCAGCTTTTGGTGTTAGTGCTGCTACTGAGTCGACAACCAATACGTCGATAGCACCAGAACGCGCTAGCGCATCACAGATTTCTAGAGCTTGTTCACCAGTATCTGGTTGAGAAACAAGAAGTGCATCGATATCAACACCAAGCTTTTGAGCGTAGATTGGGTCTAGTGCGTGCTCAGCATCAACGAAAGCACAAGTTTTACCTACTTTTTGTGCTGCAGCAATCAGCTCAAGGGTTAGCGTTGTTTTACCTGAAGATTCTGGACCATAGATTTCAACGATACGACCCATCGGTAGACCACCAGCACCTAGTGCGATATCTAGAGATAGAGAACCAGTAGAAATTGTTTCTACATCCATTGTGCGGTTGTCACCAAGACGCATGATAGAGCCTTTACCAAATTGTTTTTCAATCTGACCAAGGGCTGCGGCTAACGCTTTTTGTTTATTCTCGTCCATTACTATCTCCAGATAATCGGTTGTCGTGAAACAAGCGATTTAGAATCTATTTCGAACCCACATAGGGGTGACTAATTGGCTTTTATTATACTGTTGATTCATACAGTGTCTATACCTGTATGAAAATAATTTGTACAAATGTTACTTGTCTTCCATTGATAGGTAATCATAAATAACTTGCAGGGCATGGTGCGTGGCTTGTTGGCGTACTTGTGATCTGTCACCGGCAAATACATGCGTTTCCACTTTATTCCAACCACTTAGCGCCTTCCAAGCAAAGCATACCGTACCAACGGGCTTCTCTTTTGTACCGCCACCAGGACCTGCAATACCACTAATTGACACCGCGATGGTTCCGTTCGAATGCTCTAGCGCACCTTTAGCCATTTCTATGACGACAGGTTCACTGACCGCACCAAATTCCACTAAGGTTTCTAGCTGTACGCCAATCATCTCTTGCTTTGCTTCATTGCTATACGTGACAAAAGCGCGATCAAACCAAGCAGAGCTGCCCGCGATATCCGTTACCGCACTTGCTACACCGCCACCAGTACAAGACTCGGCGGTGACCAACACCTGATTGTGCTCTGCAAGCAACAGTCCGAGTTTTTCACTAAGATCTTGAGTCATCTGCATTATCAGCTTCCCTTTATTTATCATTAGAACATTTGGATACGCATCTTTTCGCTTCAGCCGCTTTTCGCACGAAACGCTTTCACGTATCCTAAGCCGCAATAGAAATAAACGAAAGAAGTTAACTGTGAAAGCCGATCAAAAACATACCCCCATGATGCAGCAGTACCTAAAACTGAAAGCAGAAAACCCAGAAATTCTGCTGTTCTACCGCATGGGCGATTTCTACGAGCTTTTCTACGATGACGCAAAAAAAGCGTCTCAACTCCTCGATATTTCACTGACCAAACGCGGCTCTTCAAATGGTGAGCCAATCCCAATGGCCGGCGTCCCATACCATGCCGTTGAGGGGTATCTAGCTAAGTTAGTGCAACTCGGAGAATCCGTAGCAATTTGTGAACAGATTGGTAATCCAGCACTTTCAAAAGGCCCTGTCGAGCGTGCAGTTGTGCGTATCGTGACACCAGGTACCGTAACTGACGAAGCACTGCTTTCTGAGCGCGTCGACAATTTGATTGCCGCTATCTACCACCACAATGGCAAGTTTGGTTACGCGACGCTAGACATTACCTCTGGCCGATTCCAACTGTGTGAACCAGAAACCGAAGAAGCAATGGCAGCAGAACTGCAGAGAACTTCTCCGCGTGAGTTGTTGTTCCCTGAGGATTTCGAACCTGTTGAGTTAATGGCAAGCCGCACTGGTAATCGTCGTCGTCCAGTATGGGAGTTTGAACTAGATACCGCTAAGCAGCAGTTGAACCAACAGTTTGGTACTCGTGACCTTGTTGGTTTTGGGGTTGAAGGCGCGAAGCTTGGCTTGTGTGCAGCCGGCTGTCTTATTCAGTATGTGAAAGATACCCAACGCACAGCGCTGCCACATATCCGTTCACTGACCATGGACAAGCAAGATCACTCGGTGATCCTTGATGCTGCAACTCGCCGCAACCTAGAGATCACACAAAACCTTAGCGGTGGAACAGACAACACCCTTGCTGAAGTGCTGGACCACACTGCAACCGCAATGGGTAGTCGTATGCTTAAGCGTTGGTTACATCAACCAATGCGTAATATCTCGGCACTCGATCAGCGCCTAGACGCGATTGGTGAAATGAAAGATTTAGCGCTATTTACTGAACTACAGCCAACCCTGAAACAGATCGGTGACATTGAGCGTATTTTGGCTCGATTAGCACTTCGCTCGGCTCGCCCTCGTGATATGGCGCGACTTCGTCAAGCGATGGAATACCTACCAGAACTTGCAGAAACGCTAACCCAGCTTAAGCACCCATACCTCACTCAGTTAGCTCAGTATGCTTCTCCTTTAGATGAGGTCTCAGAGCTATTAGAGCGCGCCATCAAAGAGAACCCGCCCGTGGTTATCCGCGATGGCGGTGTAATCGCAGAAGGCTACAATGCTGAACTAGACGAGTGGCGTAACCTAGCCGCTGGTGCAACCGAATTCCTTGACCAACTCGAACAAGAAGAGCGTGAACGTCATGGTATCGACACACTAAAAGTGGGTTACAACAACGTACACGGTTTCTTTATTCAGGTAAGCCGCGGGCAAAGCCACCTTGTGCCGCCACACTATGTACGTCGTCAAACACTAAAGAACGCTGAGCGCTACATCATTCCCGAGCTAAAAGAGCACGAAGACAAAGTTCTAAACTCTAAGTCGAAAGCTCTGGCTATCGAGAAGCAGTTATGGGAAGAGCTGTTTGATTTGCTACTGCCACATTTAGAGCGACTACAAAACATCGCCTCTTCTGTGTCTCAGCTTGATGTCTTACAGAACTTAGCCGAACGTGCAGACACTCTCGATTACTGCCGCCCGACTATGACGGAATCCGCTGGCGTCCAAATCCAAGCAGGCCGTCACCCAGTGGTTGAGCAAGTGATGGACGAACCATTCATTGCTAACCCAATTGACCTTAACGATAAGCGTAAGATGCTGATCATCACAGGTCCAAACATGGGTGGTAAATCGACTTACATGCGTCAAACAGCACTTATCGCGCTAATGGCGCATATCGGTTGTTATGTACCAGCTGAAAGCGCAACCATTGGCTCTATCGACCGTATCTTTACTCGAATTGGTGCATCGGATGATCTAGCGTCTGGGCGTTCAACCTTCATGGTTGAGATGACGGAAACGGCTAATATCCTGCACAATGCAACACCAAACAGCCTAGTGCTGATGGATGAAATCGGTCGTGGTACCAGTACTTACGATGGTCTATCTCTCGCTTGGGCAAGTGCAGAGTGGCTAGCGAATCAAATCAATGCGATGACACTTTTTGCGACGCACTACTTTGAGCTAACCGAGCTACCAAACCAGATACCAACTCTAGCCAACGTTCACTTAGACGCAGTAGAGCACGGTGACAGCATCGCCTTTATGCACGCAGTTCAAGAAGGCGCGGCAAGTAAATCTTACGGCCTAGCAGTTGCAGGATTAGCTGGTGTACCAAAAGCCGTGATCAAGAACGCTCGTGCGAAGCTGACACAACTTGAAGCATTGAGTATTGAGTCTCCTACATCGAAGCCAAGCGGCGTCGATATAGCAAACCAACTGAGCCTTATCCCTGAGCCAAGTGAAGTAGAACAAGCATTAGCGAACGTGGATCCTGATGATCTAACGCCACGCCAGGCACTAGAAGAGTTATACCGCTTGAAGAAGCTACTGTAGTCAAAAGTGGTCTAGATCATAGGCTAGTAAATTAAGAAACTTAAGACACCAGAAACTAAAAACGCTGACATTAAGTCAGCGTTTTTTTTGATATCAATAAATATCGTTTAGTCGTTTTCAACGTTGAACAGGTTTTCCATGTTCAGACCTTGCTTGATTAGGATCTCACGTAGACGACGCAGACCTTCAACTTGGATTTGACGAACTCGCTCACGAGTCAGGCTGATTTCACGGCCAACTTCTTCTAGCGTTGACGGTTCATAACCTAGTAGTCCAAATCGACGTGCAAGCACTTCTTTCTGCTTAGGATTCAGTTCATCAAGCCAGAAGATCAGTGAGTTCTTGATATCACTGTCTTGAGTTGAAACCTCAGGGTCAGAATTGTTGATGTCTGGAATAATATCCAACAGTGCTTTCTCACCATCACCACCAATTGGCGTATCTACAGAGCTCACTCTTTCGTTTAGACGAAGCATCTTACTCACATCACCAACCGGCTTATCTAGCTTAGAAGCGATCTCTTCAGCTGTTGGTTCGTGGTCAAGCTTTTGTGATAGTTCTCTTGCAGTACGTAGGTAGATGTTCAGCTCTTTCACAACATGAATAGGCAAACGGATAGTGCGAGTCTGATTCATCAGGGCACGCTCTATGGTCTGACGAATCCACCATGTCGCGTAAGTAGAAAAACGGAAGCCACGCTCTGGGTCAAATTTCTCTACGGCGCGAATCAAACCTAGGTTGCCTTCTTCGATTAGATCGAGAAGTGCCAAGCCACGGTTGCTATAACGACGGGAAATTTTCACTACCAAACGCAGGTTACTTTCGATCATGCGTTTGCGTGCTGCTTCATCACCGCGTAGAGCTCGACGTGCGTAAAGCACCTCTTCTTCAGCGGTTAGTAGTGGTGAGAAACCGATTTCGCCTAGATACAGTTGCGTCGCATCTAAACTCTTAGAAGTAACTTCAGTTTCTTCTTTAACTTCGGCTTTCTTAGTAGCTGTTCGCTTCCCTTGCTCAAGTATTTCCGATTCCGTGGTTACTTGGTCAAGATCGAACTCTTCTTTGGTTACTGCATTGCTTATACTCATAACGCCTCCCCCTGGCGAAATTAGCATGACATTACAACTTCATATGTCGCTAAATGACTATGTCACTTAATACAATACGTGATTAGTTGGTATTGTATTTAAGGTAAATATCGTTTTGGATTGACGGATTTACCTTGGTAACGAATCTCAAAGTGCAGCCTAACACTGCTGGCTCCAGAGCTTCCCATTGTTGCAATCTTCTGCCCTGGTTTCACACTTTGCCCTTCAGATACTAATAGTCGGTCGTTATGCGCGTATGCACTTAAGTAATTATCATTATGCTTCACAATCACTAGATTGCCGTAGCCTCGTAATGCATTACCCGAATAAACAACCGTTCCCCCTGCAGTAGATACTATTGGCTGACCTCGCTGTCCTGCTATGTCTATGCCTTTATTTCCTTGTTCGCCTACAGAGAAATTCTTAATTACTCTCCCCTTTGTTGGCCATAACCATTTGGATACTTTATCACTTGTTGGTTTGGTGGACGGTGTAACATTCTGTTTACCTTTAGACCCAACATACTCCTTTGATTTGGATTGTTCAACCTTCTTTGGTGGATCTTTTTTCGCCACTTTGGTGGTAGTTTGAGCTGGCGCAGGTTTAGAGTTTTTACTCTGTTGCGGGGTAGCTTTAGGTTTACTTGCCGTCGATGATGCTGTGGACGCGGCAACAGGAGCAGCGACTGCTGCGGCTACAACCGTTGATTTACCATAGGCTGGCGCGTTATAGCTAGGACGCCACAACTTAAGCTTCTGCCCCGGGTGGATGGTATAAGGGGCCGCAAGTTTGTTATAGCTAATCAGGTCTTGTACATCTTTATTGGTGACATACGCGATGAAATAAAGCGTATCGCCTTTTTTCACTTCGTAGTAACTGCCACGGTAGCTACCGCGATCAACCGATGAGTAGTTTTTACTTAGGCTTGAAACTGGCGCAGGCGAATTCGCTGCACACCCAACAAGGGCACAGCTAAGCAGCAAGGAACTTCCTTTTAACAACTTCGAACGCATCGACTCTCTATCCACCTACACCATCAGTCTTTTATTAAGCTAGCTCACCAGGCACCAGAGGTACAAATCGCACCATCTCGATGACACTCGACAAAAACTCATCACCATGACGCACAATCTTCAATAACTGTTGCTCGTTATCACCAACCGGAATCAATAGACGACCACCATCTTTAAGCTGTTGCAAAAGCGCTTGAGGAATAGACTCTGCAGCAGCGGTTACGATGATCGCATCAAAAGGCCCTTTAGAAGACCACCCTTGCCAACCATCACCGTGCTTAGTTGAAATATTATAAAAATCGAGCTGTTTTAGCCGACGCTTAGCGTCCCATTGTAGCGACTTTATTCTTTCAACCGAATAAACATGATCAACAAGTTGAGCTAAAACAGCAGTTTGGTAGCCAGAACCGGTTCCGATTTCCAAAACTCGGCTATCTTGTTGCAGCTCAAGCAACTCTGTCATTTTAGCAACAATATACGGCTGTGAGATGGTCTGCCCTTGCCCTATAGGCAGCGCATTATTGTCATAAGCCTGATGATACATAGCCTGAGACAAAAAACTCTCTCTTGGCAGTTGGTAAATCGCATCCAGTACTTTTTGGTCTCGGATGCCATTTTCAATCAGAAAAGTAATTAAGCGTTCTGCTTGTGGGTTACTCACTTACTTCTCCCCTAACCATGTTGTCATAGCGCCCAAAGATTCGTGCGCCGTCAGATCAACCTGCAATGGTGTTACTGATACATAACCATGCTCAATCGCATAGAAATCAGTCCCTTCTCCTGCATCTTGCTCTTTACCCGGAGGACCAAGCCAATAGATATCATGACCACGCGGGTCTTTTTGCTTAATCATATCTTCAGCATGATGACGTGCGCCAAGGCGAGTAACCTGAGTCCCTGATAGCTGTTCTAAAGGGAGATCCGGCACATTGACGTTTAACAAGCGGTTGGTTGGGATTGGTTTTGCTAAATGTTGTTCGACAATACGACGAGCAATCGCTGCCGCTGTCTTAAAATGTTTTTTACCAACCAGAGAAAACGCCACCGATTGAACGCCTAAGAAGTGCCCTTCCATTGCGGCTGCGACTGTACCTGAGTACAACACGTCATCACCCAGGTTCGCGCCGTGGTTAATGCCCGTTAATACCAGATCAGGCATATCATCCTTTAGCAGTTCATTTAATGCGAAATGCACACAATCGGTTGGTGTCCCTTGTACTGAATAGGTGCTTTCTGCGATCTCTTGAACGCGTAAAGGCTGTTCTAAAGTTAATGAATTTGAAGCTCCTGAACGATTACGGTCAGGTGCCACTATGATAACTTCAGCAAGATCACGTAATTCATCTGCTAGCTCATGAATACCTTGAGCATGCACACCATCATCGTTGCTGAGTAAAATCTTCATTCTGTATCCTTTCTTCATATTCCAGTGCTAAGTGACTTAAATACCGACATTAAGTCACTTAGTGCCAAGCAGAATCATTACTGCTCGTAGCTTCTCTCTACGTGTACTTCTTCGACTAACTCACGAACGATAGCTGTCGCAAAACAGCCAGCATCAAGAGAGAACTTCAAAGTGACATTATCTTCACTCACTTCCCACGTTAGATCAGTAGGTTTCAGCGACGCTTCACGGCGGTCGTGACGCATACGGTTACCACGAATCAGAGCCATCAAATCCGGTTCAGCATCAAGGTGTTTCTGCTCTAAAGCTTGAGACTCATCAGTCGTTGGTAAAGCGTTATCACCAGCCAAAGCAACCGTCACCAATGCAGTACCATTCGCAACATCTTGGCTTACAGCTTCAAGGTTGTCAGCCGTCACCGTTAGCTGAGCACCGTCTTTAACCACGATATCGCCAACCAATGCCGAGGCAAATACATCTTGCTCAATACGATCAGAAAGGATTAGGTTGTAAATCCACGAGCGAGCCGCAGAAAGGTACAAGCTACGTTTGTTCTGATTACGAGTACGAACGTTATCACGGCCCCAACGACGAGCTTCCGACAGGTTGTTACCTTCGTTACCAAAACGCTGAGCACCAAAGTAGTTTGGCACGCCCACTTGAGCAACTTTTTCTAAACGCTTTACGACATCATCGCAATCCGTTACTTCAGACAAGGTCAACTCAAATTGGTTGCCAACTAAATCACCCGGGCGTAACTTTTTATTGTGTCGTGCTGTCGCTAGAATTTCGATGCTTGGGTACTGTGCTAAGAACGCTGAAAAGTCAGGCTCACCTTTCGGTAGGTGGACGCTCAACCACTGCTCTGTTACTGCGTGACGGTCTTTTAAACCCGCCCAGCTCACGTCTTTCGACTTAACACCACAAGCTTTAGCCAACTCATTTGCCACGAAGCTGGTGTTCTCACCCGTTTTACGGATACGAACCATGAGATGTTCGCCTTCACCGGTAAATTCAAACCCCAAGTCTTCATTAACGACAAAGTGTTCAGCTTTCGCTTTTAGTTTTGCTTTCGCAGTTGGTTTACCGTTTAGATAAGCCAATGAAGATAAAATATCTGACATGCTGTTCTTTTCGTGTTGGTGCTTACGCACTTTTGGTAATTAGGACCACCGCTTCACATGCGATGCCCTCTTTGCGACCCGTAAAGCCTAAACGCTCTGTTGTCGTTGCTTTTACGTTCACATTACTGATGCTGGTTTCTAAATCTTGTGCAATAGCTTGGCACATAGAGTCTATATGAGGTGCCATTTTTGGCGCTTGCGCCATGATAGTAATATCGGCATTACCAATCACGTAGCCCTGTTCTTTTACTCGACGGTACACATCTTTCAATAGCTCACGGCTGTCTGCGCCTTTCCATTCATCGTCAGTGTCTGGGAAATGACGACCAATATCGCCCGCGGCGATCGCACCTAACAGAGCGTCACACAACGCGTGAAGGGCAACGTCACCATCTGAATGTGCGATAAGACCTTGTTCGTAAGGGATGCTCACGCCACCAATAATTACCGGACCTTCACCACCAAACTTATGTACATCAAAGCCATGGCCAATACGAATCATCATTATTCCTTATTCTGACTTAAATAGAACTCAGCAAGCGCTAAGTCTTCTGGCTGAGTAATCTTAAAATTATCTGAACGCCCGGCGACTAAAGCGGGCGAGAAGCCTTTCCATTCAAAAGCAGAGGCTTCGTCGGTAATCGAAACGCCTTGTTTAAGCGCTTCGCTCAATACATTCCACAGAGGTTCCGCTCTGAACATCTGTGGTGTAAGTGCATGCCATAAATCGGCTCGTTCAACAGTATGCTCGATTTGCCCTTGAGCGCCTCGCTTCATCGTGTCTCGAACTGGAGCGGCTAATATCGCCCCGACATCATGGCTCATCGCTGTAGACATCAACTTGTCGATGTCACTTAGCTGAACACAAGGTCTTGCGGCGTCATGCACCATCACCCAATCACCGAGCTGTTGCTTCTCGATATAATCTAAAGCAGAAAGAACTGAATCCGCTCTTTCACTTCCACCAGCGACTCGAATCACTTGTGGATTCTGAGTAAGGGGTAGCTCTGGGTAGTATGGGTCATCATCACTGATTGCGACGACAATTTGAGAGACTTGAGGGTGAGCCAATAGCTTCTCAACAGTATGCTCTAAAATCGTTTTGCCATTGATCTTAAGGTATTGCTTCGGACGGTCAGCCTTCATTCGGCTACCCACGCCCGCAGCAGGGACAACGGCAATCACGCTTTGAGGTTGAGTCAACATTAATGGGATTCCTCACCAATGATGCGATAAAACGTTTCGCCTTCTTTAACCATTCCAAGCTCATGACGCGCGCGTTCTTCAATCGCGTCTAAGCCTTGGCGTAGATCGTCGATTTCTGCAAACATCTCATCATTTCGAATTTTTAATTTTTCATTTACTTGCTGCTGAACTTGGATTTCGTTGTTCACACCGTAGTAATCAGAGATACCATTTTTACCGAGCCACAGTGTGTGTTGTAGCCAGCCAAACACTATGAGCAGTACTAAAGCAAAAATTCGCATAACACCTTTCGCCGGTTGAAAAAGAAGGAACTAGAATAAGGCACATATATACCATAATGAGCTTATTGGTGCGAGATATGTGGTGTCAGGGAATCAATAAGTCGGGGAATTATTGTCGTTAGGAACCTGTGATGAGACTCCCTACTCCCTCCTTCGTCGGTCTCTGGAATGACGGATAGTACGAAAAGCCGAAGACAAAAGACGTTTACCTTCCCAGTGCTATATGCTCTCGTCCCCCTCAAGAAAGAGAGCTAAGTGGTGCAAGCCACTGCAACGAAAGAACCAAAGACAGAACGACTTTCCTAAGACACATGCCCCGTCATTCCCAAGAGTGAGGGACGACTGAGTTGGGAATCTATTGATGCAAATGCAAAATAAGAAACTCCCTGCTCCTTCCTTCGTCAGTCTAGGGAGTGACGAATTTTAGGCAAAAAAAAACGCCCTACCGAAGTAGAGCGTTTCAAAAGCTTTAAGCTAACAATTCGCTAGGAATTATTGACCTTTAACTTCTTAAAGGCCGCTTTCGTTGTAAAAGGGGGAGCTTTAGAACTTGGAGCTTCTCCCCGCCACTTTCTACAGACAAAAAAATGCCCCGCATTAGCGAGGCATTCAAAGCTTAGATTAACAATTCCTTTGGTTTAAAAACCAGAGAGATTATTGACCTTTAACTTCTTTAAGACCGTTGAAAGGCGCTTTAGAACCTAGAGCTTCTTCGATACGGATTAGTTGGTTGTACTTAGCAACACGGTCAGAACGGCTCATAGAACCAGTCTTGATTTGACCTGCAGCAGTACCTACCGCTAGGTCAGCGATAGTTGCGTCTTCAGTTTCGCCAGAACGGTGAGAGATTACAGCTGTGTAACCTGCGTCTTTAGCCATCTTGATTGCAGCTAGAGTCTCAGTTAGAGAACCGATTTGGTTGAACTTGATAAGGATAGAGTTAGCTACGCCTTTCTCGATACCTTCAGCAAGGATCTTAGTGTTAGTAACGAATAGATCGTCACCTACTAGTTGAAGCTTGTCACCTAGTAGTTCAGTTTGGTGCTTGAAGCCAGCCCAATCAGACTCGTCTAGACCGTCTTCGATAGAAACGATTGGGAATTGGTTAGCTAGCTCAGCTAGGTAGTGGTTGAACTCTTCAGAAGAGAAAGTCTTACCTTCGCCTTTCATGTTGTAGATGCCAGCTTCTTTGTCGAAGAACTCAGATGCAGCACAGTCCATAGCTAGAGTAACGTCTTTACCTAGTTCGTAACCAGCAGCTGCAACAGCTTCTGCGATAACTTCTAGAGCTTCAGCGTTAGACTTAAGGTTAGGAGCGAAACCACCTTCGTCACCAACTGCAGTGCTGTAGCCTTTAGACTTAAGAACTTTAGCTAGGTTGTGGAATACTTCAGCACCGATACGTAGACCTTCTTTAAGAGTCTTAGCACCAACTGGTTGGATCATGAACTCTTGGATGTCAACGTTGTTATCAGCGTGCTCACCACCGTTGATGATGTTCATCATTGGTAGAGGCATAGAGAACTGACCAGCAGTACCGTTTAGCTCAGCGATGTGCTCGTATAGAGGCATGCCTTTAGCTGCAGCAGCAGCTTTAGCGTTCGCTAGAGAAACAGCTAGGATAGCGTTCGCGCCGAACTGAGATTTGTTCTCAGTACCGTCAAGGTCGATCATAACTTGGTCAACGTCAGCTTGAGCTTTAGCGTCTTTACCAACTAGAGCTTCTGCGATTGGGCCGTTTACAGCTTCAATTGCTTTAAGAACACCTTTACCTAGGAAACGTGATTTGTCGCCGTCACGTAGCTCAAGAGCTTCGCGAGAACCAGTAGATGCGCCAGATGGAGCAGCAGCCATACCTACGAAACCGCCTTCTAGGTGTACTTCAGCTTCTACAGTTGGGTTACCACGTGAATCGATGATTTCACGACCTAGAACTTTAACGATCTTAGACATTGAATGTTTCCTTCTCGTTGAATATATAAATGTCAAATTTAAAGGTAGCAGCACAACTTACGCTGCTACCTGTATTCCTTTTACTTCTCTAACTCGCCGCGCTGGAACTCACCAGCCGCTTTAACGAAACCTGCAAACAATGGGTGACCATCGCGAGGTGTTGAAGTGAACTCTGGGTGGAATTGAGCTGCAACGAACCATGGGTGGTTCGGGTTCTCAATAACTTCAACCAGTTTCTTGTCCGCAGATAGACCCGATACTTTTAGGCCCGCTTTTTCGATTTGTGGACGAAGATTGTTGTTCACTTCGTAACGGTGACGGTGACGTTCATGGATCGTCGCGCTACCGTATAGTTCGTAAGCTTTCGTACCTTTCGCTAGGTGACAAAGCTGTGAACCTAGACGCATTGTGCCGCCTAGATCAGATGTCTCTGTACGCTCTTCAACTTTACCTTCGCCGTCTACCCACTCAGTGATTAGGCCAACAACAGGGTATTTAGTTTCAGAACAGAACTCAGAAGAGTGTGCACCTTCCATTTTCGCAACATTACGAGCGTACTCGATAAGTGCTACTTGCATGCCTAGACAGATACCTAGGTATGGTACTTTGTTTTCACGTGCGTATTGAGCAGCAAGAATCTTACCTTCAACACCACGGTCACCGAAGCCACCTGGCACTAGAATTGCGTCTAGGCCTTCTAAAATTTCTACGCCACGAGACTCAACGTCTTGTGAGTCTACGTATTTAATATTAACGCTTAGGCGGTTTTTCAAGCCTGCGTGTTTTAGCGCTTCATTTACTGATTTGTATGCGTCTGGTAGTTCAATGTACTTACCAACCATACCAATCGTCACTTCACCCGTTGGGTTAGCTTCTTCGTAAATTACTTGTTCCCATTCAGACAGATCTGCTTCTGGAGCTGTAATGCCGAAACGCTTACATACAAGATCATCAGTGCCTTGAGCTTTAATAAGCTGAGGGATCTTGTAGATAGAGTCAACATCGCGCATTGAAATAACTGCATTTTCTTGCACATTACAGAACAGAGCAATTTTCTTACGCTCATTCGAAGGAATGTTGCGGTCAGAACGACAAACTAGGATGTCAGGCTGAATACCAATAGACAGTAGCTCTTTTACAGAGTGCTGAGTCGGCTTAGTTTTCACTTCGCCCGCAGCTGCTAGGTAAGGTACTAGCGTTAGGTGCATGAACATTGCGCGTTCACGGCCTAGTTCTACTGCTAGCTGACGAATCGCTTCCATGAATGGTAGAGATTCGATATCGCCAACCGTACCACCAACTTCAACGATCGCGATATCGTGGCCTTCAGCGCCAGAAATAACACGCTCTTTGATAGAGTTAGTGATGTGTGGGATAACCTGAATAGTTGCACCTAGGTAATCACCGCGACGCTCTTTTGCTAGTACGTCTGAGTAAACACGACCTGCAGTGAAGTTGTTACGCTTAGTCATCTTGGTGCGAATGAATCGCTCGTAGTGACCAAGGTCAAGGTCTGTTTCAGCGCCATCTTCCGTAACGAACACTTCACCGTGCTGAGTCGGGCTCATAGTGCCTGGATCAACGTTGATGTAAGGGTCAAGCTTCATCATAGTCACTTTAAGACCACGAGCTTCTAAAATAGCCGCAAGAGATGCTGCAGCAATACCTTTACCTAGAGAGGATACAACCCCGCCAGTAACAAAAATGTAATTTGTCGTCATGTTTAACCTGAAATTGGTTGAATGAGGGAAATGGACTACTTCTGGACGGGATGAAAATATACCAGAAGCCCCTTATCGCCACAACGTGAAATCTATCACACTGCTATTTTTTATTTTTTGCTTCAAATCAATTCATGATAAAAGCTTTGGTTATCTTTTCTCCGCTACTTTTACCTCATCCCACATGGAATCAAGCTGTTGTAGTGAAAAATCGGTCAGACTTTTATCTTGTTGACGCACTTTTTCTTCCACCCCTTTAAAGCGACGTGAAAACTTCAAGTTGGCCTTATTGAGCGCCGATTCAGGGTTTTTACCTAAATGTCGCACCAAATTCACCGTTGCAAACAGCAAATCCCCCAACTCTTCTTCAACCAAATCTTCGTTTGGTGTCACTTGAAGCACCTCTTCTAGCACCTCGTCCACTTCCTCTATTACCTTGTTGGCAACTGGGCCAATTGAGTCCCAATCGAAGCCATATTTCGCTACCTGCTTTTGAATCTTTGTAGCACGAGAAAGCGCAGGTAGAGAGTTTGGTATTGAGTCTAGAATACTTTCTTGAGTTTTGCCTGCTTGTGCCTTTTCTTTGGCTTTTTCCGCTTCCCAATTCGCATTGATTTCTTCGTCGCTAGCAAACTCGGCATCCGAGAACACATGAGGGTGACGGCGTGTTAACTTCTCATTGATGCCATCAACCACATCAGAAAACTCAAACAGCCCCTGCTCTTTCGCCAACTGACTGTAAAAAATCACCTGAAACAGTAGATCGCCAAGCTCTTCTTGCAGATTCGACCAGTCTTTGTTGTGAATCGCATCCACCACCTCATAAGTCTCTTCGATAGTATGAGGGACAATTGTTTCAAAATTTTGTTTTAAATCCCAAGGACAGCCACCTTCTGGATCGCGCAGCTTAGTCATGATCTGTTCAAGTTGTTCAATCGGGTGATTCATCATTTTCTTCCTATTACTGTCTTTGATTTTTAAATTTATAACGTCTTCTAAAACTAAAAAAGGTGAGCAGCCAAAACCACTCACCTTTATTGATACTGTCTAACTCTCTAAATAATTGAAGCTGTGGCTAGGCGACAAGCAAGCGAGACTCCTGAGCATAGCTTGCCTATGTGATTGAGCGAGTGCGCGCAGGCAACAACGCCATCAGCTTCAAGTATGACGAGAATTTTAGCCGAGGCGTTTGACGCTCATAACATCTTTGATCTGCTCTACTCGACTGGTCACTCGACTCAGAATCTCAATATTGGTCACTTCTAAATCGAAATCCATTACCGATAGTTGACGTTTGTAGTCGATACGGCTCTTCATTGTCGTCACGCTGATCTTCTCGTTAGAGAACAGTGAGGTGATGTCTTTCAACAAGCCATTACGCTCTAGTGCTTCAACACGCAGCGTTAGGATGTAAGAACCGACAAAGCCATTGCCCCAAACGGTATCAATAATACGCTCTGGTGCGTGTAGGCTTAGCTCACTCAATTGCTCACAATCAGCACGGTGAACCGAGATACCACGACCTTGAGTGATGTAGCCTTTAATCACATCACCAGGAATCGGCTGACAACAGCGAGCAAGATGCGTCATGAGGTTATCAACGCCTTCTACTACCACCGCGTCTTTCTTAGGACGACTCTGCTGTGCTGGCTTGCTTTCCGACTCAAGCAGTTTCTCTAGCGCTTTCTTGTCTTCTTCTTCCGCCGTTGGCTTGTTCACTAACGCATTGATGTGATTAACCACTTGGTTAATACGCAAGTCGCCACTACCAATACCTGCATAGAGTTCGTCTGGCGTATTCACGTTAAAACGTCTTAGTGCATATTGATCAGCATCTTTTAGCGTTGCGCCTACTTTCGCTAACTCTACTTCCAGGATGTCACGGCCCGCTTCTAGGTTTTTCTCACGGCTTTGTGCGCGGAACCAAGCGTTAATCTTAGCTCGAGCACGTCCAGAGTGAACGAAGCCTGTGGTTGGGTTTAACCAGTCACGAGATGGGTTCGGCTCTTTCTGCGTGATGATCTCAACTTGGTCGCCCATCGATAGTTTATGAGTGAACGGTACGATACGTCCCGCTACTTTGGCACCGATACAGCGGTGTCCGACCATCGAGTGGATGTGGTAAGCGAAATCCAACGGGGTTGCGCCCATTGGTAAGTCGACCACGTCACCACGTGGAGTAAATGCGTATACACGGTCATCGAAGACTTGGCTACGTACTTCATCCAGCATCTCGCCAGAGTCCGACATCTCTTCTTGCCAGTCGATAAGTTTACGCAACCAAGTGATTTTCTCATCGTAGCCACTACGGCCGCTTGAAGCCCCTTCTTTGTACTTCCAGTGCGCCGCCACACCAAGCTCAGAGTCTTCGTGCATTTGCTTAGTACGGATCTGAATCTCAATAGTCTTGCCTTCAGGGCCAAGTACTACGGTATGAATCGACTGGTAACCATTTGGCTTAGGGTTCGCCACATAGTCATCAAATTCGCTCGGGAGGTGCTTGTATTTAGTGTGTACCACCCCAAGGCCAGCGTAACAGTCTTGCAGCTGATCAGCGATGATACGTACCGCTCGCACGTCAAAAAGCTCATCGAAGGCTAAGCCTTTCTTCTGCATTTTGCGCCAGATGCTGTAGATGTGTTTTGGTCGGCCGCTCACTTCAGCATTGATGTTTGAACGCTGCATTTCTGCGGTTAAATCATCAACGAAATCTGTGATGTATTGTTCACGAACGATACGACGCTCAGATAACTGTTTTGCAATCTGCTTGTAGGTATCTGGTTGTTGGTAGCGGAATGCGTAATCTTCGATTTCCCACTTAAGTTGGCCGATACCTAAACGGTTTGCCAGTGGGGCATAGATGTTAGAACACTCTTTTGCTGCCGCTCGGCGCACAGCATCAGGCGCTTTTTTCACCTCGATAAGGTTACAGATTCGCTCCGCAAGTTTGATAACTACGCAGCGGAAATCATCAACCATGGCCAATAGCATGCGTCGAACGTTATCAACTTGACCCGAGGCGGCACTGCCTTCAAGGGTTACGTTTAGCTGGCCCAAGGCCGCCATTTCTTCAACGCCGTCAATCAGCTTAACGATTTCTTTGCCGTAGCTTTCTTCGAAGGCTTCGCGCTCAAAAACGCCACTTGATACCACTGGGAAGAGTTGTGCTGCGACTAATGTTGCACGATCCATCGACAGCGTGACCAAGATTTCAATCATCTCGCGTCCACGCCATAGCAAGAGTGATGCTTGCTCGTGATCTTTTAATAGCTCTTCACAGTGACGATAAACTTTGTTCAGTTTATTCGAGGTTTTTGCGTCTTGCTTTAATGACGCAATCCAACTTTCTAGCTCAAACTGTTCGCTTGGGTTTAAATGTGCGCTTCGTACCGCAACCATCGTGCCTTCCTAGTTATTCTGTTTTATACCCAATTCAATATGACTAACTGGTTCCAAGTTAGTTCGACCATATTGATATCAGCGCAGGTGTCCCTGCGCCTTTGTCATTCATTTTTAAGCCTTATTTACGGGCCTTTAAGCCTTGATAAAGAGAGCCATCGATTCTAAATGGCTGGTGTGTGGGAACATATCCAACATACCAAGTTTGGCTAATTGGTAGCCTTGCTTTTCTAAGCTCTCTGAATCTCTAGCTAGAGTAGCAGGATTACACGAAACATAAACCACACGCTTCGCTCCTAACGCTGAAATTTGATCAACAACACCACTCGCTCCAGCACGAGCTGGGTCCAGTAAGATTTTATCAAATTTCTCTTTTGCCCAAGCTTGTGCAGATAAGTCTTCTTCAAGGTTCGCTTGGTAAAACTCGGTGTTACTCAACTGGTTCAATTGGGCATTCGATGTGGCCTGCTGAACCATCTCATCGACACCTTCAACACCAACCACAAACGCAGATTGTTGAGCGATAGGTAGACTGAAGTTACCTAAGCCACAAAACAGATCCAGCACTCGCTCATCCGCTTTAGGTTCTAACCATTCAATCGCTTGAGCCACCATCTTCTGGTTAACCTTCTGGTTCACCTGAATGAAGTGATTTGGCTCAAAAGGTAAGGTAACGCCCGTTTCGCTGTAGCTAGGCGCATCACCAACCAGGCGGACCAACTTGTCGGTCTCTGGCATTGAGTACAATATCGCGCCTTCTTCTTTCGCCAACGCAATCAATGCTTGCTCATCTTTTTCAATCAAAGGCTTAAGGTGGCGTAACACCATTACCGGGCCAGTATCACCCAATACCAATTCAACGTGTCCTAAAGACGTAAGGTTGCTGAAAGTGTTGAGTAAATTTTTCACCTTTGGCAGCAATACATTTAGGCGAGGATCAAGCACGGCGCAATCGGTGATGTTTTCTATCTGCTTACTCTGCTTCTTACGAAAACCGAACTGAAGCTTATGCGTTTTCTTATCAACAAACAGGCTGATACGCGCACGACGACGATAACCCGTTTCATCACCCACAATCGGTTGAGCCATCTCGGTCTCATCTGTCTTATATTGGTTCATCAAATGCGTAAGAGATTGTGCCTTGTGTTCTACCTGAGATTGGTAACCAAGGTGCTGAAGATGACAACCGCCACACTGATTAAAGTGTTTACAAAAAGGCTTTAAACGTTGCTCGCTTGGCTTCAGTAATTTGATGAGTTTCGCGCGTGCAAACTTACTTTTACTTTCAGTAAGCTGAATAACCACCTGCTCACCAGGCAATGCGCCGTCAATGAAAACCGGTTTGTTTTTCTGATAAGCGATGCCAGCGCCATTGTGATCCATTCGTTCAACCAAAACCGATTGATGCTTGGTCTCGAGTTGAGTTTTCTTTTTTGGTTGGAAAAAACGTGCCATTGCTTGTGCCTAATGTATCTTTTAATAAGTAATTGGTATCCAGGACTCACTATTCTGTCTTGGAATCATTGTCGAACGTCACGGCTTTGATTAAGCTTACCGTTCACTTAACCGCCATTGTGTGCGTTATTTTCCCATATCCAGACCTCGATGTAATTAAAGAACATGACCAGATATGGCTTAAGAGCCCGTGTAATTACCTTAACTCTAGCTCCAACCCTGATTATTGGGCTGCTATTGAGTGCATTTTTCTCATTTAACCGCTATCAAGACCTTGAAGGTCAGGTGGTGAACACAGGTACTAGCATCATTGAGCCACTGGCAATTGCGAGTGAATCTGGCATGCAACTCGAAAGTCGAGAGTCTGTTCGTCAGCTAATCAGCTATGCACATCGAAAGAACTCTAAGCTGGTACGTAGTATCGCGGTGTTCGATGATCGTCATGAATTGTTTGTAACCTCAAACTTTCACCCTGATTTCGAAAGCCTGACTTATCCAAAAGACAAACCGATTCCTCATTTAAGCTCTTCTGACTTACTCGATAACACACTGATTCTTCGCACCCCGATTATTGCAGAAGGCCAGTACATCAACTCGGCTAATGGTCAGTCTCAAGCCAACCAAGCGATTGGTTATATTGCTATTGAGTTAGACCTTTCTTCACTTCGTTTGCAGCAATATCAAGAAGTCTTCTCAGCCTTCTTAGTGCTGATTCTTGGGTTGGGTCTTTCTGGTGTATTCGCTTTCCGCTTGATGCACGATGTAACTCAACCGATCACGCACATGAAGAACATGGTTGACCGAATTCGTCGTGGTCACTTGGATGTCCGTATCGAAGGCAAAATGCACGGTGAGTTGGACTCGCTGAAAAACGGTATCAACGCGATGGCGGTATCGCTGTCGGAATATCACGTCGAGATGCAGCACAGTATCGACCAAGCTACTTCGGATCTGCGTGAAACTCTTGAGCAGCTAGAGATTCAAAACGTTGAGTTAGACATCGCGAAAAAACGTGCACAAGAAGCGGCACGTGTTAAGTCAGAGTTCTTGGCAAATATGTCTCACGAGCTAAGAACACCACTTAACGGTGTGATTGGCTTTACTCGCCAGATGCTTAAAACTCACCTGTCGAACAGTCAGACAGATTATCTACAGACCATTGAACGCTCTGCGAACAACCTCCTCAGTATCATCAACGATATCTTGGACTTCTCGAAACTTGAAGCCGGTAAACTGGCGCTAGAAAACATCCCATTTGAGTTCCAAGCAAGCTTAGAAGAAGTAGTGAACCTTCAAGCGACCAACGCTCATGAGAAAGGTCTAGAGCTTACCCTTAAGATCGATCCTAAAGTACCGGCAGGCGTTGTTGGCGATCCACTGCGTATCCAACAAATCCTGACCAACCTAGTCGGTAACTCAATCAAGTTTACCGAGCGTGGTAACATTGATATTAGCGTTGAATTACGTTCACAAAGCGAAGACAACATCGAACTACAGTTCATGGTTCGTGATACGGGTATTGGTATCTCTGAGCGTCAGCAAGCCCAACTATTCCAAGCCTTCAGCCAAGCAGATGCAAGTATATCTCGTCGCTATGGTGGTACAGGCCTAGGTCTGGTTATCACCCAGAAACTTGTGAGCCAAATGGGCGGTGAGATCAGCCTAACCAGTCGTCTACACCAAGGTTCCACTTTCTGGTTTACGCTAAGGCTATCAACCACGGATATGCCAATGACTGAGCTGATTGAGACGCAATGTCTGCAAGACAAGCAACTACTGCTTATCGAGCCAAACATGCAAGCCGCTTCGATTACTCAACAAATCCTAACTCAGGAAGGCTTAGTCGTTACCTACCGTTCAGTGATGCCTGACGAGTCAACTTCGTACGACTACGTACTGCTGAACCTCGCGGCCAACCAAGATTACCAGTTTGATACGGTAAGCGGCTGGGCAATTGGCGCGAAGAAGATTGCTCAGAACGTGATCATTGGTACACCGAGTACCGAGCTCGCACTTGGCGAACAATTGATGAAAGAAGTCGATGTTCAATGCATCACTAAACCTCTTTCACGTAAGAAGCTACTGCAAACTCTGGTGTCGAATCAAGCGCCAACCTTGATTGCACCAGCGATTGAAACCCATTCAGAAGAGAAACTACCACTGACTGTGATGGCTGTTGATGATAACCCAGCCAACCTGAAACTTATCACCGCGCTACTCAAAGAACGCGTGGAAACCGTTATCAGCTGTACCAGTGGTCAACAGGCTATCGACAAAGCTACTGAGACCCAGTTTGATATCATCTTCATGGATATTCAGATGCCGCAGATGGATGGTGTTACCGCTTGTCAAAACATCAAAAAGCTCGCCAACAACGCCAACACTCCAGTGATTGCTGTTACCGCACACGCTATGACAGGCGAGCGCGATAGGCTGCTAGAAGCTGGCATGGATGATTACCTGACCAAGCCAATTGAAGAGCATGTGTTACAGCAAGTATTGATTCATTGGAGCCCGACCTCTGAGGTTGAGCACATCGAAAAAATCAATCCAGACCATCCAGCAGTGTCTGCAGAGGTCGATAACAATCCAGTATCTGAAAGTAACTCTAGCGAGCACAAAAACATCATCATTGATTGGCAAGCTGCAATGAAGCAAGCCGCCAATAAAGAAGACCTCGCACGCGATATGCTGCAAATGCTGGTCGACTTTATCCCTGAGGTGTATGACGCGGCGGAGAAAGCGATCGAAGACACAGACTACCCTGTTGAACAGCTGATACACATCATCCACAAAATGCATGGCAGCAGCTCATACAGTGGGGTACCAAGGCTTAAATCAGTCTGTGCCACGATAGAGAAAGAGCTGCGCTCAGGTACTTCGATTGAAGATATCGAGCCAGAATTATTTGAGCTTCAAGACGAGCTCGATAAAGTACAAGCGACCGCTGTTCACTACTTAAAACCAACCAGTGATTAGAGCGGCTTAGCCTCAATTTCAAGGAAATAAAAAAGCAGAGCGTAATAAGCTCTGCTTTTTTGTTTGTTCTATTTACTCAGTAGTTAATGAACATCAGGATGAGTAACGATTACGACTCAAAGAGTACCGTCGCCACGGCGTAATGACGCTCATCTGAAATAGTCAGGTGAATCGATGTTGTGCCACTCGCTTGTGCAATCTCTAAAGCTTTATTGTGCAAGCTCAGCACCGGCTTACCATGCCCATCATTTGATATTTCAAAGTCATGGAAGGTGACCCCCATAGCAATACCCGTGCCCAGTGCTTTTGATGCTGCTTCTTTGGCAGCAAAACGTTTAGCGAGATAACGACCTTTTTGCTTGAGCTGCTGAAACACTTCAAACTCAGATTCCGTCAGAATACGCAGAGCAAATGCCTCACCACTTCGTGATAATGCTTTTTCAACGCGTTCAATTTCCGCGATATCTGTTCCAAGCCCTACAACAGCCATGATTACCCTTTAACTACTTATTGATGATGCTACTTATCAAACTAGATATTTAACACACTAGATATTGTTACGAGCGGTTTCCATTACGGCTTTCATGTCAGCTACGGCTTTGTTCAAGCCATCAAAGACTGCACGTCCCATGATTGAGTGACCGATGTTCAGCTCATAGATTTCTGGAAGCGCCGCAATTGGTGCTACGTTGTGGTAAGTCAGGCCGTGACCCGCATTTACCGTAATACCAAGATCGTCTGCGTAGCTTGCACCAGCCGCAATCTTTTTCAGCTCATCTTGTTGGTCTTCTTCTGTTTTCGCGTCAGCGTAGTGACCAGTATGAAGCTCAATGAACGGTGCACCACATGCTTTTGCTGCGTCGATCTGCTCGCGGTCAGCATCAATAAATAGAGATACCTTGATGCCTGCTTCTGACAGCTTTTGCGTTGCTGCTTTGATCTTATCTAGTTGACCAACCACATCCAAGCCACCTTCAGTGGTTAGCTCTTCACGCTTTTCAGGAACAAGACAAACAAATTCAGGCTTAGTATCAAGTGCAATCTGAACCATCTCATCCGTCACTGCCATTTCTAAGTTCATGCGAGTTTGGATAGTTTCAGCCAGAATACGTACATCGCGATCTACGATGTGGCGGCGGTCTTCACGCAGGTGAATAGTGATGCCGTCAGCGCCAGCGCGCTCAGCGATTTCAGCTGCGTGTACTGGATCTGGGTATTTAGTACCTCGTGCATTACGTAGTGTTGCAATATGGTCGATATTAACGCCTAAAAGGATTGAGCTCATTTTCCAATACTCCGTGCTCTAGAAAGACCTGCTCTTGGCAAAAACAGTTCTCTACTTTTTAATGGTTTGCCGCCAAGATACGGCTTTAAGGCTATGCGTGTAAAGCGTTTTGCCGCTTTTAACTGCTCTTTAGTGATAAACCTACGTTCGCTGATCGCAATAAGTTCATCGCCCATAAAAGTCAGGTTGTCTCGTCGCACCGAAGCAATGAAACCTTTCTGCTCTCGATAGCGATAAGTCATTGTTGGATCAATCGGTTCGCCGGTACCCGCACAGTGTAAAAAGTCGACGCCATAGCCCATGGCAGATAGCAGTGCCAACTCAAAGCGACGCAGTGCTGGCTCTGGATTTTCATTATGTGCCAGCTCTGTTAAAGCATGAAGATAGTCGTGAAAAAGAGCAGGCATTGGCACTTCAGCCATCAGCACTCGACCAATCAACTCATTCACATACATTGCGGAGTAGAGGTTAATGCCAGTGAGAGGCAAACCTAAACTGATAGGCTCAGCTTGGCGCAGTGTTTTCATTGAGCTGTTCCCCGACCACTTGAGTAGTAGAGGCGTAAAAGGCTGCAACGCTCCTTTTAAATTGGAACGCTTGCTACGAGCACCTTTCGACATCAACGTTACACGACCAAACTCTTCACTGAAAATATCCAGTATCAAGCTCGACTCGCTATATGGCCTACGGTGCAATACAAAGCATCGCTGTAACCCTTCGCTCAATGATTTATCCTTCTTACAGATACAAAAAGAGAGAGTTCGCACTCTCTCTTAAACTCACTATTTTGACTTTCACATCCAGTAGAGGAAAGTGAAGTTCATACTAGATTATAGATCGTCGATGTAGCCTAGTGAACGAAGTGCACGTTCATCATCAGCCCAACCAGATTTAACCTTAACCCAAGTCTCTAGGTAAACCTTACGACCGAATAGCTCTTCCATATCGATACGTGCTTCGCGACCAATCGTTTTGATCTTCTCGCCCGCTTTACCAATCACCATTTTCTTCTGACCAGTACGTTCAACAAGAATCAGTGCGTTGATGTGGAAGCCATCGTTATCTGGGTTGTAGTCGAAACGTTCGATCTCAACCGTTACCGAGTAAGGTAGTTCGTCACCCGTGAAGCGCATCAGCTTTTCACGGATAATTTCAGATGCCATAAAGCGTTGCGAGCGATCCGTCACGTACTCTTCTGGGAAGTGGTGTGTCGCTTTAGGTAAGTGTTCACGTACGTGCTTACGCAGTACATCAATGTTCTTACCTTGCTTCGCCGAGATTGGCACAACATCAATGAAGTCCATCTTCTTAGAGACTTCCATCATGTGCTGCATCACGTTAGTACGGTCTTGAACGTTATCTACTTTGTTGATGCAAAGTACAACTGGGAAGTCAGTCTTCTTCAGCTTGTTCAGAACCATCTCATCGTCTTCGGTCCAGTGAGTACCGTCGACAAGGAAGAATACTAGGTTCACATCACTCAGTGAGCTGTTTGCTGCACGGTTCATCAAGCGGTTGATGGCACGCTTTTCTTCAATATGAAGTCCAGGAGTATCCACGAAAATCGCTTGGTAATCCCCCTCAGTTTCCACGCCCATAATACGGTGACGTGTGGTCTGTGGTTTACGTGATGTAATAGAAATCTTCTGTCCCAGAATATGGTTCAGAAGCGTCGACTTACCTACGTTTGGGCGACCTACAATAGCGATGAAGCCACAGTGTTGGTTTTCCGGTAGGCTAGGTTGTTTGCTATCAGATGAAAAGAATGCATCGATATCGAATTCTTGGTTGTTATCAGACATTGCTTAGTTGCTCTAATGCTGTTTCAGCAGCCGCTTGTTCTGCCTTGCGGCGGCTAGTGCCTTTACCGATAACAGGTTTATCCACACCTGCCACTTCACACTCAACCGTAAACTCTTGGTTGTGTGCTTCACCTTTAATATTAGTCACTGTGTAGACAGGTAGAGGATTTCTTCGACCTTGTAAGAACTCTTGAAGACGAGTTTTCGGGTCTTTTTGAGATACTCCTGGCTGAATAGCTTCTAGGCGAGATTGGTACCAGCTTAAAATAATGCCGCGAACCGTCTCGGTATCACTATCCAAATAGATAGCACCGATGATCGCTTCAACAGCATCCGCTAGAATAGAATCACGACGGAAACCGCCACTCTTCAACTCACCTGGACCTAATTTTAAGTAATCTCCTAGTTCGAATTCACGACCTAGTTCTGCCAATGTATGACCACGTACTAATGTTGCGCGCATGCGGCTCATATCACCTTCGTTTACCTTAGGAAAACGGTGGTATAGATCATCAGCGATAACAAAACTTAAAATTGAATCGCCCAGAAACTCAAGACGTTCGTTATGTTTACCTGCGGCGCTGCGGTGAGTCAGCGCCAAGTGGATAAGATCGGCATCATTGAACTGATAGCCAATCTTTCTCTCTAGTTTATCAATTGGAGAATTCATGCTCTCTCGATGTGTTAATTGATCGATTAATGAATCCCACCGATGCGATTAAAACGCACACCAGTAGGAATCCATGTTGGAAGTACACTGTCTGAACCACGTTCGAATTCGAAACTGATCCAAATAGCAACAGCCTTACCAACAAGGTTTGCTTCAGGGACAAAGCCCCAGTAACGGCTATCAGCACTGTTGTCACGGTTATCACCCATCACAAAGTATTGGCCTTCTGGAACGACCCATTCGTTAACACCGTTGCGAGGTTGATATGCTTGCACACGATCACGACGCAATGGGTTAACCAAGATTTGGTGCTCTACGTCTCCAAGCTGTTCATTCAGCTGAATCAGAGGCACACCATCTTGAATAAATTGGCTCTCTTCAACGTTACTTAGTTTCACTGGTTCACAGCTACTTGTACCTTTCGCCTGGATACAGATCTCTTTACGATTGCTGTAACGAATAGTATCACCTGGCAAACCGACAACACGCTTGATGTAGTCAATGTTTGGCTGAGGCGGGTACTTAAATACGATTGAATCGCCACGTTCTGGCTTGCCTGTTTCTACCAATTGAGTGCGCCATACTGGGTCTTTTAAACCATACGCGTACTTCTCTACCAAGATGAAATCACCAACCAAAAGCGTTGGCATCATCGAGCCAGATGGGATTTGAAACGGTTCGTAGATGAACGAACGCAAGATCAAAACAAATGCAATTACCGGGAAAATGGACACACTGTTCTCAACCCACCAAGGCTGAGCCGTAACTTTTGCGCTGGTTTCAGCGTCTAGGCCATTCGTTTGTGCTTCCACATCAGCAAGCTTCTGCTGGCGCTTCTTCGCCCACACAAACTTTTCCAATGCCCATACAATGCCGGTCACTAGAGTTACGATCACTAAGATAAGCGAAAATGTATTAGCCATTGATATCCCTTAAATTTCATTTCTTTAAAAATAACGAAAGTGAAAGAATAGCGAGCTACCCTTTCACTTTCAATTATTCGTTTAACGCTGGATAAAGTTAATCTTTGCCAACGTGAAGAATTGCTAAGAATGCTTCTTGAGGCAGCTCTACGTTACCGATCTGCTTCATACGCTTCTTACCTTCTTTCTGTTTCTTCAGAAGTTTCTTCTTACGACTCACGTCACCACCGTAACATTTCGCGATTACGTTCTTACGCAGTTGTTTAACTGTAGAACGAGCGATGATGTGGTTACCGATAGCCGCTTGAATCGCGATATCAAACATTTGACGAGGGATGAACTCTTTCATCTTCTCTACAAGCTGACGACCACGAGTTTGCGATTGATCTTTGTGTGTAATCATCGCAAGTGCATCAACCGTGTCACCGTTTAGAAGTACGTCTACACGAACCATGCTTGATGCTTCAAAGCGTTGGAAGTTGTAATCCAGTGATGCGTAACCACGAGACGTTGATTTCAGACGGTCGAAGAAGTCCAGTACTACCTCAGCCATTGGAATATCGTATACAACCGCTACTTGGTTGCCGTGATAAATCATATCAACCTGAACACCACGCTTCTCAACACACAGTGTGATTACGTTACCTAGGTAGTCAGAAGGTACTAAGATATTACAGCGTGCAATTGGCTCGCGAATCTCGTTGATATCATTGATAGCTGGCAGCTTAGCTGGGCTATCAACATACAGCTGAGTACCGTCTGTTTTTTCAACTTCGTATACTACGGTTGGTGCTGTTGTGATTAGGTCTAGGTCGTATTCACGCTCTAGACGCTCTTGGATGATCTCCATGTGAAGCATACCCAAGAAGCCACAACGGAAACCGAAACCAAGTGCTGCTGAGTTCTCTGGTTCGTAGAATAGAGAAGCATCGTTCAGACTTAGTTTACCTAACGCATCACGGAAGTTTTCGTAATCATCAGATGATACTGGAAACAGACCCGCGTATACCTGTGGTTTTACTTTTTTAAAGCCTGGTAGCGCTTTTTCACAGCCGTTTTTAGCCAGTGTTAGCGTATCACCAACCGGTGCACCTAGGATGTCTTTGATACCACAAACAACCCAACCTACTTCACCAGTATTTAGTTCAGTAGTATCTACCTGTTTCGGTGTGAAGATACCTAGACGGTCTACACCCCAAACTTGGCCTGTGCTCATTACTTTGATCTTGTCGTTCTTCTTCAGAGAACCGTTCTTGATACGAACAAGAGAAACAACACCAAGGTAGTTATCGAACCAAGAATCGATGATCAGCGCTTGCAGTGGCGCTTCTGGATCGCCTTCTGGAGCAGGAATTGCTGAAACAATGTTTTCTAGAACATCGTCTACACCGATACCTGTTTTCGCAGAACAGCGCGTTGCTTCCATCGCGTCGATACCTACGATCTCTTCGATCTCTTCAGATACGCGCTCTGGATCAGCTGCTGGAAGGTCAATCTTGTTGAGGATTGGCACTACTTCCAGATCCATTTCGATCGCTGTGTAACAGTTTGCTAGAGTCTGAGCTTCTACACCTTGACCAGCATCGACAACCAATAGCGCGCCTTCACAAGCCGCAAGAGAACGTGATACTTCGTATGCGAAGTCAACGTGTCCCGGAGTATCGATGAAGTTAAGTTGGTAAGTTTCACCATCTTTTGCGGTGTAGTTTAGTGTCACACTCTGAGATTTGATGGTGATGCCACGTTCACGCTCAAGATCCATCGAATCAAGGACTTGTGCAGCCATTTCACGATCGCTTAATCCTCCACAAACTTGGATTAGACGGTCAGATAGGGTCGACTTACCATGGTCGATGTGGGCGATAATCGAAAAGTTACGAATGTGCTTCATAATTTGGTGTGACAAACTCTTTAAATTAGGACGGTAAGAAAGCCGCAAAACTATTTAAAAATAGCTAACGGTGGCGGCATTTCAATCAAGTTGGCAGATTCTACCCAATTTAGCAGCAAGACGCATCATAAATTAGACGAGTGGCTCACCTAGGATTCGAATCAATACGACTTCTTGCTTGGATTTGTCTTCCATCGGTTTAGCGAGTCGCTTCGCTAAAGCAATGCCACCAGCTGTAAATAGGGCTGCGCTCAGTATAACAATCCCCTCGCCCCCTTGAAGTAAGGGTTGTAACAAGAGTTGTCCAATGCCAGCACCAATCATCAACATGAAAAGTGGGATGAGATAAACAATAGCTGCAGACTGAAGTAGGCTTTTTTCAGGAAAGCCGATTTCTACAATCTGACCCGCTTTCACAAGGCTTTTGGTTTTTAATTGCCAAAACAAGGATTTGTTGCCAACCGCTTTGGTGACAATACCAGTGCCGCAGCTTTTTTGTGAAGAGCAGCTGCTGCAACTGGTTTGTTGTTCGCAGCTCAGTTGAACAAAGTATTGCTTACCTTTTTGTTCAACTGAGCTAACGGTAGCCAGCGCGGTCATCATTGCGCTGATACCTGATTATTGAAAGTCACAGATTGAGCGATACGCTTAGCTGTCGCTGGCGGGATATCACCCACGACAGATACCTCTCTGTCGCCAATCACTAAGCTGTGCAAGGTTCTGCGTCCTTGACGTACCAACTGGCCTTTCAATGAGTGTTCGTCTTTGTCGGCGATATATACCGAAAAGCTAAATAATCCATCGCTGAAAAGCTGACTCTCGACCATTTTATCGGTCGCAGCCATTTGGTAACGGCTCAATTCTTTTGACTTAAACCCTTCTGGCACCCATGAAGCTTGCCAGTCGGTCTCACTCACCAAACCTTCAGGTAATGATAAAACCTTCGGCAGTTGCGCTTGGTTTAAGCCACCCATGGCTTCAGCGATTTTATCGTTCACGACATAAGAGATAGTTCGGTACTGTTCCAGTATTTCACCATCACGGTCTAATAGGTCGGCACGTAGAGGAAGACTGGTTTTCTCGTCTACCCAGACCACGTAAGAGTAACGAAGGCCATCTTTTGGCACTACGCGTAACACTTGAGTAGTGCTGCCCGCTTCACGAGAACGCCCAACTTTTACAAAGTCGTAGTACTGATTCAGGGATTCGATATCTCGATTGATCATCGGAATAACAGGAGCAACCATGCTGCCTGACTGGATCGTAAACGGCTCTGTACCCGGTTCGATGTAGCTCACTTCATTACCGCGACGAATCACTTCACGAACAGGGCCACTCAGGTAAACAAGGTGTGCGAGTTGTTGGTCGTCGTTAACCGCATGGCGATAAACAAGAGGTTCAATACTGCTCTTCTTGATCAGTATGTAAGAGAGTTCGTAATTTAGATGCTGACTGGCCTCGTTCATTTGATGCAACAAGGCCTTTGCAGTTGTTTCCTCTGCAAAGGCTGTTGGAGACATCAAGCTGAACAGTGTCAGTGCACTGACCAGGATTTTCTTCATTCAATGTCCGATTCTAGATGTGCATCTTCCATAGGCGACGCATCACTGTTTAATCTTAGTTGTAGCTCATAATCTTCTAGCATTGCATGAACGCGTTTGCGCTGCTCTTGCAAGTTTGCTTCAGAAGCCGGTCTCTCTACAGAGTCACGCGTTAAGCTCACTGGCTCAGCCGATCCTGCAAATGGAATCGTCTGAAGTACAGGTAACTGTTCTGGTGCCGCTGGGTCGCTGCCACCATATTGTTGAACACCTAATACAACTGCTAATGAAACACACGCTGCCACAGCAACTTGTCCAAACTGTTGTAACCACGCAGGAAGCTGACGCTTCGCTTGCTGAGGCTTTGGTTGCTCTTCAATTGGAGCAACAGTAGGTTCAACATTCACTTGGTGCAGGTTTGGCATTGCACTGTGTGCAGGCTCATCTTCAAGCGCTGCTGCCACACTATCAGCAATGTTCCAATTTTTAGTTTCTGGCGCATCCCCACGCATAACGTCACCAATTAAGTGGTAACTCTGCCAGGTATTCATGCTTTCTTGATCAGATTCTAGGTCTACAATGAGAGCTTTATCGATCGTTTCACCATCCATGAGTGCCGAAAGCTTTTCTTTATCAGCCATTATTTTCACCATAATTATTACAAGTTCTAGCGTTGTAAAAGAGGTTTAATTTTCTTTTCCACCGCTTCACGAGCTCGGAAAATACGCGAACGTACGGTTCCTACAGGGCAATCCATTACTTCTGCAATCTCTTCGTAGCTCAAACCTTCAAGCTCACGCAGCGTCATTGCAGTTTTTAAGTCTTCTGGTAGCGCTTCAATCGCACCAAAAACAACTTGTTTCAATTCTTTTGACAGCGTTAAGTTCTCAGGGTTCGATATTTCTTTTAACGCGCTGCCTGTTTCGTAATATTCAGCATCTTCTGCATCTACATCCGTTGCGGGAGGCCTACGGCTCTGGGCAACGATATGATTCTTAGCGGTGTTCACGGCAATTCGGTACAACCATGTATAGAAGGCACTCTCGCCACGAAAATTAGGTATCGCGCGGTAAGCTTTAATAAAAGCTTCTTGTGCTACATCAGGTACATCACCGGAATTATTCACGTATCGAGAGATAAGATTACAAACTTTGTTTTGATACTTAACCACTAGTAAGTTAAATGCTTGCTTATCTCCACTCTGAACTCGCTCAATCAACACTTGATCGGTTAGCTGCTCGTTCATTCGAGCGGGTACTCCTATTGTTATAACCCTCACCTTCACAGATATGGGTACTAATTATGCGAAATGTAGTATTGACACCACCGTCTACAAGAGCACTATTGTGACTAAGCCAAATACCGAAAGTTCCAACTTTCTTAAAATTATTTGCCATTATTGTTTCACAATGTGATGTAATAAAAATAGCTATCCCTATCAATTTGGGGAAACTTGAGCAAAAGCAATGGTATTGAGCAATTAAATATTTCTAGATAGCTGTCTATATCTTGATTTTGCATAGCGTTTTAGGGCGACTCTGGAGAGATTATAACAGTCTTACCGTGACTCCTAAAACAAGACAAAGTCAATTGAGAGTGGACAACTCGACTATAGCCCGGGATTTAATAAGTTTTATGAACGCAAACCGTGAACATCAGTGTGATGTATTAGTGGTAGGAAGTGGTGCGGCAGGCTTGTCATTAGCCTTACGCGTAGCAGAACATGCAAAAGTAATTGTATTAAGCAAAGGACCACGCAGCGAAGGATCGACGTATTACGCACAAGGCGGTATCGCTGCGGTGTTCGATGAGTCCGACAGTATTGAGTCTCACGTTGAAGATACTCAAATTGCCGGGGCTGGGTTATGTGAAGAAGATACAGTTCAATTCATTGCTGAGAATGCTAAAGAGTGTGTGCAATGGCTGATTGATGGCGGTGTTCCATTTGATAAAGATGAGAACAGCACTGATGGTCAACCTAAGTACCACCTAACTCGTGAAGGTGGACACAGCCACCGCAGAATCCTGCACGCTGCCGATGCAACCGGCATGGCAATGCAAACTTCACTGCAAGATAACGTCAAGAATCACCCGAACATCGAGATCTTCGAGCGCCACAACGCGCTTGACTTGATCACTGAAGATAAAATTGGTGGTTCGAAAGACAAGGTTATCGGTGCCTACATCTGGAACCGTAACCAAGAACACGTAGAAACCGTACGCGCTAAATTTGTTGTGCTTGCTACTGGCGGCGCATCCAAAGTGTACCAATACACCTCTAACCCTGATGTCTCTTCTGGTGATGGCATTGCTATCGCTTGGCGTGCCGGTTGTCGTGTCGCAAACCTAGAGTTCAACCAATTCCATCCGACTTGCTTGTTCCACCCAGAAGCGCGCAACTTTCTACTAACGGAAGCACTTCGTGGCGAAGGCGCTTACCTGCGTCGCCCGGATGGTACACGCTTCATGAAAGACTTCGATGAGCGTGGTGAATTAGCACCTCGTGATGTGGTTGCTCGCGCAATCGACTTCGAAATGAAGCGATTAGGTGCAGACTGCATGTACGTCGACATCAGCCATAAGCCTGAAGAGTTCATTACTGCACACTTCCCAATGATCCACACACGTTTGATGGACTTGGGTATCGATATGACGAAAGAACCGATCCCGATCGTACCGGCTGCGCACTACACCTGTGGTGGTGTGATGGTCAATAAAGATGGCCAAACAGACCTGCAAAACCTCTACGCAATTGGTGAAGTAAGCTATACCGGACTGCACGGTGCGAACCGTATGGCATCAAACTCACTACTAGAATGTGTTGTTTACGCGTGGTCAGCAGCAAAACACATCGTTGAGAATATTGAACAGTCTCAGTTGTGTGCTGAACTTCCAGCATGGGATGAAAGCCAAGTCACTAACAGTGATGAAGAAGTTATTATCCAGCACAACTGGCATGAACTTCGTCTATTCATGTGGGATTACATGGGTATCGTACGTACAGACAAACGTCTTGAGCGCGCAATGCGTCGTATTCAGATGTTGCAGCAAGAGACTCACGAGTATTACAGCAACTTTAAGGTGTCGAACAACCTTCTAGAACTGCGTAACCTACTTCAAGTCGCTGAGCTAATGGTTCGCTGTGCAATGCAACGTAAAGAGAGTCGCGGCCTGCACTATACATTGGATTACCCAGAGCTTGCTGAAGACAGTGGCCCAACGATTCTGACACCAGAGAAACGTCAATCGTAATCTGGCGCATTCGCCAACAATGAAAAGTAATCAAATGAAAGGGAGCCTAGTGCTCCCTTTTCTTTTATCTCACAGCTCATCGATTACTTTAGCTGAGCGAACGCATTCGTTGTAAGTTCGCCAAAAAGTGCCGATATTCTTGATCTTGGCAACTGTCTCGCCATAGCAGTATCGAGTGACCACATTCAAATCGTAATTTTATAAAGAATTGCGCCCAAATCTGGTCGACGGACTTTAACTTGTAAAGCTGATCATTAAGCCGCACCTCACCATCACCCTTATAATCAAAACGCCCTTGAGCGCTGGTGATAAGCATATGATTGGCACGAAACAGATTGAAGGATAAATAAAGACAATAAAGGCTGACAGCCAATGGAATAGAAGAGACAACGATGAAAAACAAAAGGCACCCGAAAACAGTGCCTTTTGTTAATAATGCGAAATGCGAAGGGTTAAGCTGGAGCTTAACGAACCTTGCTGAGGTTGTGTGCGACAATTTTATCAACCATTGATGCATGACCTAGGTTTTCACTGCGGCCGTGGCCCATCACCCAAGTAAACAAGTCTGGATCATCACACTCTAGTAAAGAAACAAACTCGCGCTGTTCCTGCTCTTGCAATGAATCAAAACACTCTTCGAAAAATGGCATGATGACTACATCAAGTTCTAACATGCCGCGACGGCAACCCCATTTAATTCGTGCTTTCTGCTCTGCAGTGTACATTGGCTATCCTCACCTATAATTTTTCTTTCTTGGAGTGTAACAAGTCATACGCTCTGCAACTACTATGTGGGTCACAGTCCCTATCTCAGCTCACAAAAAAACCTAGGCTGACAAAGAAACAGAACAGGATTAACATAGAGCCAAATAAAATTCTTAGGAAAGATAAAATGGATTGGAAAAACACCTTTCAGCCGCACGCTCATACGCAAAATGATTCGCTTCCAGAACTGATGATGACACATGTGTCAGACTGGAGTGCAATTACCATGGTAGGCGATGACAAAAAATCGTACCTACAAGGTCAAGTAACGTGCGACGTCGTGACTCTTCCTAATGATGAATCCACATTAGGCGCCCACTGTGATGCAAAAGGAAAGGTATGGAGTATCTTCCGCCTATTCCACCACAACGGTGGTTATGCGCTTATGCAGCCTAAGTCTGCGATTGAAGTTGAGCTCGTAGAAATCAAAAAATACGCGGTCTTCTCTAAAGTCGATATTGAGCAAACCAACGATGTGATTATCGGTGTGATGGGCGCAGCTGCGGATCAATACATCGACTCAATTTCAGAGAGCCAAGGTAAAGTTCGTGCGATTTCAGGCGGTACAGCTGTTCAAGTCGCAGAAAACCGCTGGGCTCTGCTTGTAACAGAACAAGCTGCAGAAGCTTTGGTCACTAGCAGTTCTGCGGAGAAAGTCTCAGAGGCGCTATGGCAGTATCATGAAATTATCGATGCTCAGCCTCACCTAACCAATGCAGAACAAAATGAGCACATCCCTCAGGCACTTAACCTGCAAGCGATTGGTGGCATTAGCTTCACCAAGGGCTGTTACACGGGGCAAGAAACAGTAGCTCGCGCTAAGTACCGTGGCATGAACAAACGTGAAATGCGCATTGTTTCTGGTTCGACTGCGGAAGTGCTAACACTAGAGAACCCTATTGAGCTAGAGCGTAGCGTGGGTGAAAACTGGCGTGGTGCAGGTCGACTGATCAACGTATATCAATTTGCTGACAACCAAGCGATTGGTCTAATGGTTCTGCCGAATAACCTGGATGACGATGTTCAACTGCGTTTGACAGCACAACCTGATCAAATCTGGAATATCCTGCCACTGCCTTACAGTGTTGACGACGAGTAATTACGTGAAAACAGTGATTACACAATGGCTCGATCAGCAGCAGGTAAACTATCGCCTGCTGCTGCAAAGCAAGCCAACCACCAGCATCGAAGAAACCGCACAAGAGCGAGGCATCGCCCCCTCTCAAATGGTGAAATGCATTCTACTCAAAGACATGGGCAATCAATACGCCTTAGCCTGTACGGCTGGTGATCGCTCGGTCGACCCAAAGAAAGTGCGCTCAATTTTAAATTGCCGCCGAATGACTTGTGTTCCGCTAAGCGATGTAGAGTCCATCACTGGTTTTAAGATAGGTTGTGTTGGCCCTCTTGCATTAAAGAGGCACATGCCGATCATCTTTGATCCTTCGATTCAAAACAATTCGACGGTGACCATCAGCTCTGGGGATCGAATGGCAGGTATTGCTCTGGATCCCGATGATCTCATAGCCCTATGCGCGCCTATCATTACAGAGATCAGCCGATGATCAGATCAAAGCAGTAACTGATCGCAAAGTCACATTCCAGTTTTCACTAGATACATATTTATTGTGAAGTTCGTCATAAGATAAATAGATTAAAGTTAAATATTTAATCAAAATTAAAGCATAAGTAGTCACAAGTAAAAAACTGCGTTATTGTGGATTTACTGACTAGCCCCTAGGCAAATCAGTACAAGTGAATCCACTGAGTAACATCAGTATCCACTTTTGTGTAATGCATCTGTGACTATTCGCCCGTTTTAGACGGGCTTTTTTTTGTCTTAATTTTACAATTTGATTACACAAACAAAAAAATCCCGCCTATTCTTATACTTGTCACATTAACACTGCTTAATACCGAACAGGAAAGTTCACGGCAGTTCACTACTCAGTATTATTTTGGGGAGGAGCTCACGTAAAAATAGATATTTACTGTAGAAAGTGCTTAGAACAGCACAAATATCTAATTAACGTCAACGCTACTGCATATTACTCCATGCTTATCACAATTATTTTTCCGGAGTTTTTCTATAATGTGCAGGCTAGGTAAATATAAGGATAATTAAGAATGAGACTGTTTAAGCGCTATACACCGAGTATGATTGCTAAACATGTAAGTCGACTTTTCAAAGGACGAATCTACATTTACGGCGTAGGGAAATTTGAGTTTGATAACGGCAAGTTAGTCCTGCCAGATCGAGCAGAGCAACGCCACTTTCAAACAGTGAAAGAAATAAATAGTGAAATTATGAAGCTGCGCTGTGCTTACGCATAATCTGATTATCTAGAAGATTCCAAACAAAAAGGGTTGGCTTATTGCCAACCTTTTTTTCGTATTAATGACTCTACGAATAATAGGTACATTCAGACGTTATCGATGAATCACAGGGCGCTTTGCCAGATCAGGAAGATTACCCGCAAGACCCAGAGCTCGCTTCATAATTTCATCTTTTGCACCAGGCAACTGACCCGCAAGCTTCATACCTATGCCACGAATCAGCTTCTTAGCTGGGTTATCGCCTTCAAACAGATCTTTAAAGCCCTGCATCGAAGCAATCATCTTCGCCGCTTCTGCTTTTCTCCAGCGCTCATAACCACGTAAGTTACGCTTGGTACCAATGTCTTCACCTGCTGCCCAAAGCTTTAATAGCTCTTGTGCTAGGCTGGCTGCATCTAACAAACCAAGGTTAACGCCCTGCCCTGCAAGCGGGTGAATGGTATGGGCTGCATCACCCACCAAAGCTACGCGTTCTACTGCGAAGTCACGCGCATATCGCATGCGTAATGGGAAAGCAAAACGCTCACCAACCACTTCACATAAGCCAAGCTTTGCATCGAACTCAGCTGTTAACTGCTTATTGAATTCAGCATCCGACATTGATACGAGGTTCTCGGCACGATTAGGCTCAGTAGACCAAACAATCGAGCTCATGTTGCTCGGTTGCATTGGTAAGAATGCCAACGGACCCTGTGGCGTAAATATTTGACGAGCCACACTATGATGCGGTTCTGCGGTTTTAACATTAGCAACAATTGCACTGTGTCCATAATCCCAATGCGTGAGCGGAATATCTTGCTGCTTGCGAACCCAAGAGTTAGCTCCATCCGCACCCACAACGAGTTTAGCCGTTAGTGCTTGACCGTTATCTAAAGTCAGCCATGCTTCACTTTCACCAATTGCCATTGTTTTGCACGTTGCAGGCATGTACAGGCTCACATTGTCTTGCTTCTTCACTTGCTCAAGCAAGGCTAATTGAATCACACGGTTCTCAACAATATGACCGAGGTTCGGTTGCGCTAAACGCGTTGAATCAAATTCAATACGTGCGAAGCTATCTTGTTCCCATACTTCCATCGCTTGATAAGGGGCTGCACGTCTTTGCTCAATTCCCTGCCACGCACCTAGATTACGCAAAATCACTTCACTAGAACGGCTCAATGCAGAAACTCGTACGTCTGGCAGTTCATTCAGCCCTTCACTAGGCGCTCTGCCTTCAATCACAGCGATTCTCAGGTCGCTGTCTTTTAAAGCAGCCGCAAGTGCAAGCCCAACCATGCCTCCACCAACAATCGCGATATCAACACTTTGCATCATTATTTATCTACCTTATCTTTCTACTAGGCCAAGCGTATGACGCAAAAGTGGACCTTTAAGTGGTGGAAGGTTATCCATAACAGCTAACCCAAGGTTGCGCCCGAGACGAGCGGTTAAAAAATCATTTGAGAATAGGTGTACAAGGCTCGATGTCAGTGTAATCGTCGCCCCTCTGTCCTGTTCTCTACGTTTTCTAAAGTTAACAAGACCAGTGTATCGGCCAACATCATCCAACTGAGTACACAACTCTTCGGCTAAAGAAGCCACATCACGAATACCAAGGTTAAAACCCTGACCCGCGATCGGGTGAAGAGTTTGAGCGGCATTGCCGACAATCGCAAATCGATGAGAGATATTTTGTTGTCGGTGACGAAGAATCAGAGGATAGCTCGCACGCTTGCCCACCTTCTCTAAACGGCCTAGTCGCCAACCAAAGTCGATCTGCAACTGTTCAAGGAACTGGCTGTCGTTTAAAGTCATGACTTTATCAGCTTGTTCTGGCGGTAAGCACCAAACTAGCGATAGGCGGTTGTCCGTCATCGGTAATAAAGCAACTGGCCCATGATGAGTAAAACGCTCAAAAGCGCGACCTTGATGCGGCTCGCTCGCCACAATATTGGCAATGACAGCCACTTGCTCAAAGTCATGCTCGCTCAACGAAATATTCAGTTGTTGGCAGCAGGTAGAGATCGCTCCGTCAGCTGCAACCAACAACCTAGTAGTAATAGTTTGCCCGCTGTTAAGGTCAATGGTCGTCAGTAAATCACTGCGCTCAATTTTCGCTACTGAGTCAGGGCACAGCATCGTAATTGCCTCTTCTGACTCCAGCTTTTGCTGATAGATTCGACCGACATCCGCCAACTCGACCACATAACCAAGCGCATCAACCGCAAGATCTTCGCTGTAAATATCGGTCATCCCTGCATGCCCACGATCCGAGACATGAATATCTTTAATCGGGGTAGCGACAGGAGCGATCGATTGCCACAACTGCAATGAATCGAGGATCTGTACTGTGCCGTAAGACAAAGCAATAGAACGAGAATCAAACCCAGGGTGAGCTTGATGATCAACCTGATAAGGTTCCACTACCGCAATCGACAGCGAACCTTGGCTTAGGTGATTCAAAGCCAGAGCTAAAGTCGCCCCTGCCATCGCACCACCAGCAATTACAACATCATACTGAGCCATCATAACCTCAAACTGGCAAACGATTAGTGAATGGTTGGAGCTACATCTTCAGATGGGCGTGCACCAAACTCAGCATGAATGGTTAATGCACAGGCTTTTACGTGCTCAATAACGTGCTCTAGAAGTTGCGCTTGCTCTTCTAGGTCATCATCTTCATCAATACCTAGCTTTGCCATCTCTTCAAGATCAGCCAGAGCTTCTTTAGTGCCTTCCGACGCCTTATTTAACTGAGCGCCAACTAGTCCTAAACCAGAGATGAAGTGGTTGATCCAATCAGACACACCGTCAGCTAAATCAAACAGGCTCGCACTTGCGTCTTCATCAGGCAGTAGCATAGACAATTCCATGCCTGAACCCGTAATCTCACTAGTGGTTACTTTCAATGTCGCTTCCGCTAACGTTAATGCGCGATCCGGCCAACCCATACCTTCGTTGGTGTAATCAAAGATCAGTGGCTGCCAGCTCTTATCTGCTAGGCTTAAGCCTCCGCTTAACATACCCGTCAATAAACCATGCATCTCAGCAGGGGTTACGGCTAGACTTGCCGATTGAAGTTCAGTCGCAACCGTTAGGTAATCAGGTAAAGTAGTTTCGCTCATCAGATAGCTCGCTCAGTTATTCTTTATATCGATAGTATAATCGTACCACTTCACCCCAATTCTGGTAAGCATCGATCCCTAGCAATTAAAGAATGACTGACTACCAATTGTTCAATTTGCTGAATTACTGTGTGCTCAAGCTCTCATTTACACACAGTCACTCTGAAAAGCTTGAATCTTAATAGCGGTTTACCTATAGTTTCTCCCTCAGAGGAGATTGCTTCCTCATCGGTACTTGCACTTTTTGTTTCAAGAAAATAACGAAGAGCAACAGCCTTAAAATAGCGCGTTAAAGAGTTCATCCATCATGAGTAATCAAGCGGTAGACGTTGAAATATTAGGAAAACTGACTCGAGTGAATTGTCCACCAGGGCAAGAAGAGTCATTGATTGCAGCGGCGGCCGATCTTGATAATCGATTGAAAGAGATGGCTGAACGTACTAAGGTAACCAATGAAGTGAAGCTGCTGACTATCGCAGCTCTGAACATTTGCTATGAATTACAAACTAAGAAATTTGAAGCAAATGACGAACAAAACGCACTGACCGAGCGAATGGAACAGCTCACAACATCACTTTCAGATGTTCTCAGTAAGGTTAAGCACGGACAGCAATAGCGTACACAAAATTTACCCTGGAGTGTTTGTCAGAGGATTCACGTCCCCGAGCCGATAAGCAATCCCTAAGGGTTAGTACTTGAGTGCTATTGAGCATGCTCGGCCCGACCGAGAAGCCTACGGTAATCATTGCTGATCCGCCTTGAACTCGCTGGTTCAAGGGCCATCTATTCTCAACGGCACTTTGGGGTATCCCTTCTTATGAAGACGCTCACACGCAGCGAATTTCGCAAACAGATCCGCATTAAACGCAACTCCCTATCTAACGAACAACAAGCTCAATCCGGTTTAGACTTAGTTAAGCAGTGCACTCAACTCGATGACATTCGGTCTGCTCAACATATCGCACTTTATATCTCGATCGATGGTGAACTTGATACCCAACCTTTAATCGAGTGGTTATGGTCGCAAGGTAAGCAAACTTATTTACCTGTATTACACCCTTTCTCTGACGGACACCTGTTGTTTCTGCACTACTCTCCAACCACACCCACTATTTTAAATAAGTACGGCATTGTAGAACCCCAGCTTAATCAAACGTTGGTGAAACCTTGTCAGCAACTCGACCTCATCCTGACGCCCCTTGTCGGCTTTGACTCTCATGGTCACCGCTTAGGTATGGGCGGCGGATATTACGATCGCACCCTAGCGAAGTGGTTTGCGACCGGCGAAGGTGCAACTCCAATTGGTTTGGCTCACGACTGCCAACATGTCGATACTCTACCGATTGAGGAATGGGACATTCCCTTACCTAAAATCGTGACTCCGAGTAAAACTTGGCAATGGGAAAGTAACCATTAAAGCGCTATAATCGCGCCGCAAACGTTAACCTTGATATACAAACGTTAACTTCAATACGCAAACGACTAATTCAAAGCGCAAGATCTTATTCAGGAGAATGGCATGACTCAAGATGAAATGAAAAAAGCAGCTGGTTGGGCAGCACTTAAATATGTTGAAGAAGGCAGCATTGTAGGTGTTGGTACTGGCTCTACAGTAAATCACTTCATCGACGCACTGGGCACAATGAAAGACAAAATCAAAGGTGCAGTTTCAAGCTCTGTTGCTTCAACGCAACGCCTAGAAGAGCTAGAGATCAAAGTGTATGAGTGTAATGATGTTGTTAAGCTAGACATCTATGTTGATGGCGCAGATGAGATCAACCCAACTCGCGATATGATCAAGGGCGGTGGTGCAGCTCTAACTCGTGAAAAAATCGTAGCGGCTATCTCTGATAAATTTGTGTGTATTGTTGATGGCACGAAAGCTGTTGATGTACTGGGTAAATTCCCTCTACCAGTAGAAGTTATCCCAATGGCGCGTTCATACGTTGCGCGTGAGCTAGTTAAGCTTGGTGGTGACCCGGTTTACCGTGAAGGTTGTACAACGGATAACGGCAACGTGATCCTAGATGTTTACGGCATGGCGATTGAAAATCCGAAACAACTAGAAGATATCATCAATGGTATCGCTGGTGTTGTAACGGTTGGCCTATTCGCACACCGTGGTGCAGATGTGGTTATTACAGGTACACCTGAAGGTGCAAAAATCGAAGAATAAATAATAGAAGATTGAGTTTTTCTGTTACTTCATTACATACGGTGCCCAAGGGCGCCGTTTTTTTTGCTTTGCACCTGTAAAATTATGTCTTATTCCGTAATTTTCTTACCCAAAACATTTTTTTTTTGTTACTTTATTGTTCAGAAGACGCACAGGGAAAACGTTTGTCTCCTAACAAAGTGGTGAGTTTGTTCCCCTTTCAGCCATTTTGTAGCACGTGCGCCGCATTTGCCCAACCTTTCCATTTTAAGGACGAGAACAATGGCCAAAGTTTCACTGGAAAAAGAAAAAATAAAAATTCTACTTCTAGAAGGTCTTCACCCTTCTTCAGTAGAAGTACTTCAAGCCGCTGGTTACACAAATATTGAGTACCACAAAGGCTCACTACCTGAAGATGAACTACTTGAAGCAGTTAAAGATGCTCACTTCATCGGTATTCGTTCTCGCACAAACCTTTCCCAAGAAGTGATTGATGCTGCTGAAAAATTGGTGGCTATCGGTTGTTTCTGTATCGGTACTAACCAAGTAAACCTTGAAGCTGCTGCAAAGCGTGGCGTACCTGTCTTCAACGCACCATTCTCAAATACGCGAAGCGTTGCGGAACTGGTTCTTGGTCAGGTTCTACTGCTACTGCGTGGCATCCCAGAAAAGAACGCTCTTGCGCACCGTGGCATCTGGAAAAAGAGTGCAGACAACTCTTACGAAGCTCGTGGTAAGCGTTTAGGTATTATCGGTTACGGTCACATTGGTACTCAGCTTGGTATTATTGCTGAAAACCTTGGTATGCGTGTTTACTTCTACGATATTGAAAACAAGCTGTCTTTGGGTAACGCAACGCAAGTTCACACCATGACAGAACTGTTGAACAAGTGTGACGTGATCTCTTTGCACGTTCCAGAAACTAACGAAACCAAGAACATGATGGGTAAAGAAGAGTTCGAGCGTATGAAGCCAGGCTCTATCTTTATCAATGCAGCGCGTGGCACCGTAGTCGATATTCCTGCTCTGTGTGGTGCTCTAGATTCTGGTCACCTTGCTGGTGCAGCTATCGATGTATTCCCAACCGAACCAAAAACCAATGCTGACCCATTTGAATCTCCATTGATGCAGTTCGATAACGTGATTCTTACACCTCACGTAGGTGGTTCTACTCAAGAAGCGCAAGAGAACATCGGTGTTGAAGTGGCTGGCAAGCTAGCGAAATACTCTGATAACGGTTCTACTCTATCAAGTGTTAACTTCCCAGAGGTATCATTGCCACTACATACAGGCACGTCTCGTTTACTGCACATTCACGAAAACCGCCCTGGTATCCTAACTCAGATCAACACCATCTTCGCTGAAGAAGGCATCAACATCGCGGGTCAGTACCTACAGACTGCGGCTGATATGGGTTATGTAGTTATCGATGTAGAAGCGGACCGTTCAGAAGAAGCATTGCTTAAACTGAAAGAGATCGAAGGCACCATCCGTGCTCGTCTACTTCACTAATCATCGAACTCGATATTAGAAAAACAAAAAGGCTCTCATTACGAGAGCCTTTTTAGTATTTGGCCTATGGTAGGCAATTAGATCGTGATGATCTAATTACTCTTCAAGCTGATAGATCACATTGACACGATCACGAATAGTGATCGTTGAGTCTTCATAAGAGTTAGATTCTGTTCTCGCATCCATTGCCATAGAACGCATTAATACCGGCTGAGAAGACTGTGCGTTGTAATCCACACGCCAAACGTCACCAAGCTCACGCTCAAAACCCGTCGCTAATGATTTCGCTTTCGCTCTTGCGTCTTTGATGGCTTCTAAACGCGCTTGTTCTTGGTATTTCGCCTGGTCACGCACTTGCAATTGGATGTTATCGATCTGGTTAATCCCTTGAGCAATAGCAATATCCATATACTCATTGAGATTCGATAGCTCCTTCACTTCGACCGTCACATTACGTGAAGCTCGGTAACCGACCAACTCTGGCTTGCCGTCTTTCGGGTAGTGATATTGAGGTGCTAGGTACAGGTTAGAGCTGTGTACACTCGCCTCATCAACACCGGCTTGGTGCAGCTTATTAAGAAAATCGGTTACCACTTTATCAACGGTGATTTTTGCTTGTTCTGCCGTCATCGTCGACTCTACAACTCTGACCGAAAACGTCGCCATATCGGGCGTCGCGATTACTTCGCCATAACCGGTGGTAGAAATATGCGGAAAAGATGGCGAGTTAGCCAATGCAGAAAAGCTCACAGCGCTCAAGGCAGCAGTAAGGGCAAGAGAGGTTGCTAACATCTTTGGTACAAACTTCATGGGGGGAGACCTATGCTAAACAAATGTCTTTTCATCATAGAGTAATTTGTCGCTTATCCAATCCAGACGCAACACTTCTAACAGAACTTTGACGCTGAAAAAACCGCCAACTTACTGTGGTAGATGTTCGTGAGCAAAACTCAAGATCGCTTGCGAGATCTCTTTAAGTACCCCACTTTCAAGCTGCCAATGGTGCCAATAAATCCGATAAGACAATAAAAAACCGGGGGTAATATCAATCAACGAACCCGATTCTAGCTCCTCGATGATCTGTAACCTCGGAATCAAACAGTAGGCAACGCCCGACAATGCTAAACGTACAAATGCTTCTGAGCTACCGACCGTGTGATTGATCACACTGTCTCTAGGCACATTAAAATGATCATGCAAAAACTTCTTATGTAGGTCGTCATATTGATCATAAGACACTGCAGGGGCTTTTCTCAATGTGGTGTAATTAACCCCTTCAGAAAAATAACGTTGATGAAAGTCAGGGCTCGCCACACACACATAATCCATGCGACCAAGGTAGTCGGCACTACAGCCAGGAATCGCTTGAGACTCCAAACTAATAGCACCTGCCACTTCACCACTTTTGATTTTCTCTATGGTTCTCGATTCGCCATGAATAGCAAGATTCAATTCCACTTGGCGCGACTTCATCACACCCGACAAAGCAGGCAGTAACCAAGTGGCTAAGCTATCCGCGTTGGTCGCAATGGATATTGATAAGGGCTGATTACCATCTTCATTCATGAGTTCGGGAACCAGTTCATGCTCCAGCAAACGGACTCGACGATATAACCCTAGTAACTTTTTACCGGCCGGGGTTGGTCTGGGTGGGTTTTCCCTTACCAATGCAGGTTGAGCGAGCCACTTTTCTAGCTGTTTAATGCGCTGTGACACCGCAGATTGAGAGATATATAACTGCTCTGCCGCCCTTTCAAAACTGCGTTGTTTAACCACGGCATCCAGCGCTTCTATCCATTTATAATCCAAACCACGCATTGCTTTGCTTCCTTTTTAATCAGAACTTACACCACATTAGCAACTCTAATAATATATTAAAATCATTAATTATACTTATCACAAGGAGCGGAGTATCTTCCCCTTATCACCAGTATGTGTCGTTAATTAAATGGGAGGTTAAAATGAGTTTTTGGGTTTTATTACAAGGTTTTGGTCTAGGGGCAAGCATGATTATCCCTATTGGCGCACAAAATGCGTACGTCCTAAATCAAGGGATAAAGCGCAATCACCATTTAACCACAGCAACGATTTGTAGCTTACTCGACACCCTATTTATCTCGTTAGGCATCTTTGGTGGTGGCGCTATCTTGTCGCAAAATGAAGTCCTGCTCACTTCAGTGACACTAGGTGGTATCGCTTTCCTAACTGTCTATGGTTTGTTGTCGCTGCGTAGTGCTTTTAAAGCGCCTTCAGACAAGGAATCAAAAGGAGAGATACTGGCTCGTGGTAAACGCACAGTCATTCTTGGGGCCTTGGCTGTAACTGTGTTAAACCCACACCTCTATTTGGATACCGTTGTGATTCTTGGTTCGATTGGCGGACAGTTTGAAGGTAACGACAGAATTGCTTTTGCTATGGGAACCATCTTGGCTTCGTTCGTTTGGTTTTACTCGCTATCACTGGGAGCAGCAAAACTTGGTCCAACACTGTCTAAACCAAATGTTAAGAAAGGCATCGACATCGCCGTTGCAACCATGATGTTTGCTATCGCAACGGTACTCGCCAATGGACTTATTGAGCAGTATTGGTAGAAGTCGTTTGAAAATATTGCTCCAAGAAAAAAGGCGGATAACTTAGGTTATCCGCCTTTTTTTGTTCAACGTGTCGAAGCTTTATTAGCCCTCAACTTTGTTCATGTGAACATCCATTTGTGGGAATGGGATTTCGATACCTTCTTTATCCAAGCCTTCTTTGATTGCTTGCATTAGGTCGAAGTAAACATTCCAGTACTCAGCAGTGCTAACCCATGGGCGAACCACGAAGTTAACTGAAGAGTCAGCTAGCGTGTGAACACCAACTTGAACACCAGGTTCTTTCAATACACGCTCGTCAGATTCACATATCTGAGTCAAAAGCTCTTTGGTCTTTTGTAGATCTGCACCGTAAGAAACACCGATCATTAGGTCGATACGACGTGTCGCATGACGAGAGTAGTTAGTGATTGGGCTACCGATAACGCTGCCGTTTGGTACTACAACCATTTTGTTATCAGGCGTTGTTAGAACCGTTTGGAAGATTTGAATCGAATCAACTGAACCTGCAACACCGCCAATTTCTACGTAATCACCAGATTTAAATGGACGGAATGCAACAATCAGTACACCTGCAGCGAAGTTCGATAGTGAGCCTTGCAGAGCAAGACCAACCGCTAGACCAGCCGCACCAATTACCGCAACAACAGATGCAGTTTGAACACCAAGGCGACCAAGAGCTGCAATTAGAACGATAACAAACAACAAGTAACGAACTAAACCATGGATGAACTCAACAACCGCTCGGTCCATCTTCTTCTTCTGAAGAACCTTAGCTACGCTGTTCGCTACAGCCTTTACGATTAGGTTACCAATAAACAGAATAACCAGTGCAGATATAATGTTTACACCGTACTGAATAAACAAATCTGAGTTATTCGTTAACCACTGTTCTGCGTTTGAAAGACCATCCACAAGCGGGGTCTCAATCGTTGTAGAACTCTCAGCCATAATGTGCATCCTCTATGTAATATGCTATGAGCTAAACTGCCTTAAACCAAGCCTTACTATTTAACCGCCACCTTTAATTTGTACAATTAAATCATAACGTTAACATAAAAACTTGCTAAGTCCTTTTTACGAAACAGAGTGTCTATCCCCTGTTTTTCGGCACGATATCCTATCTTTGACAGATTGCAAAGTCATATTTATGTAAGCCTTTGAATAAAGGAAGCTTACGCATAAACACAAATACCGATAATTAAAAGACTACGAAATTTATTCACCGTACGCTAGGTTTTTCACATAAATAATACAATTTTTTATCAGACACAAAAAAACCCGCTCGATGAGCGGGTTTTTAAAACTTAAAGAGTACTTAATTCAAAGAATTATAGTACGTCTACAGCGTTAAGGTCAGCGAATGCTTTCTCAAGACGAGTAACCATAGAAGCTTGACCAGCACGTAGCCATACGCGTGGATCGTAGTACTTCTTGTTTGGCGCAGCTTCGCCAGTTGGGTTACCGATTTGACCTTGTAGGAAATCGAAGTTATCAGCAGAGTACTGACGGATACCATCCCAAGTTGCCCACTGTGTATCAGTATCGATGTTCATTTTGATAACACCGTAGCCGATAGACTCTTGGATTTCTTCTTCAGAAGAACCAGAACCACCGTGGAATACGAAGTTTAGAGCGTTAGGTGCGATACCGAACTTCTCTGCACAGTATGCTTGAGAATCACGTAGGATAGTTGGAGTAAGTACAACGTTACCAGCTTGGTAAACACCGTGTACGTTACCGAAAGAAGCAGCGATAGTGAAACGTGGGCTAACAGCCATTAGTTTCTCGTATGCGTATGCTACGTCTTCTGGAGAAGTGTAAAGCTCAGATGCGTCCATATCAGAGTTATCAACGCCGTCTTCTTCACCACCAGTACAACCAAGTTCGATTTCGATTGTCATGTTCATTTTAGCCATGCGCTCTAGGTACTTAGCACATGTTTCGATGTTCTCTTCTAGAGACTCTTCAGAAAGGTCTAGCATGTGAGAAGAGAATAGAGGCTTACCAGTTTGTGCGAAGAACTCTTCACCAGCGTCTAGTAGACCGTCGATCCATGGAAGTAGTTTCTTAGCAGCGTGGTCAGTATGTAGAATAACTGGAACGCCGTAAGCTTCAGCTACAGCGTGTACGTATTTAGCACCAGCTACAGCACCAAGGATTTGTGCACCTTGACCTTCAAGTTTAACGCCTTTACCTGCGAAGAATGCAGCGCCACCGTTAGAGAACTGAACAACTACTGGAGATTTAACTTTAGCAGCTGCTTCTAGTACTGCGTTTACAGAGTCAGTACCAACAACGTTTACAGCAGGAAGAGCAAATTTGTTTTCTTTTGCTACTTCAAATACTTTCTGTACGTCATCGCCAGAAATCACACCAGGTTTTACAAAATCGAAGATCTTAGACATGGAAATAGTCCTATTTATTCTATCGTTTTAAGATTAAAAAACTTAAGTTTAAAAACTTGCAATCGTTTGCTCACAACTTATGCCATTCTAGCAAAAAAGTGTGATATGCAGCAAACGTTAAAAGGCGAGATTCGCATCTCGCCTTTCTAAATCAATTATGCTTTAGCACGCTCTTCAAGCATTGCTACTGCAGGAAGTACTTTACCTTCAACGAACTCAAGGAAAGCGCCGCCGCCAGTAGAGATGTAAGAAACGTCAGCTTTGATACCGAACTTGTCGATAGCTGCTAGCGTGTCACCACCACCTGCTACAGAGAAACCTGCAGACTCAGCGATTGCTTTAGAGATACCTGCTGTACCCGCTTCGAAGTTCTTGAATTCGAATACGCCTACAGGGCCGTTCCAAAGGATAGTTTTTGCGTTGCCGATGATTTCAGCTAGAGCTGCAGTTGAATCTGGACCTAGGTCGAAGATCATGTCGTCGTCTGCAACTTCAGATACGTGTTTGATTTCAGCTTCTGCGTTCTCGTCGAATGCTTTAGCACATGCAACGTCAGTCGCTACTGGGATAGCACACTCTTTCATCAGCTTCTTAGCAGTGTCAACTAGGTCTGCTTCGTATAGAGACTTACCTACGTTGTGGCCTTCAGCAGCGATGAAGGTGTTTGCGATACCACCACCAACAACAAGTTGGTCTGCAACTTTAGATAGAGACTCAAGAACTGTTAGTTTAGTAGAAACTTTAGAACCACCAACGATAGCAACTAGTGGACGCTCTGGGTTATCCATTGCTTTACCTAGTGCTTCTAGCTCAGCAGCAAGAAGAGGACCAGCACATGCTACAGGAGCGTGAGTACCAACACCGTGAGTAGATGCTTGTGCACGGTGAGCCGTACCGAATGCATCCATTACGAAGATGTCACATAGAGATGCGTATGCTTTAGATAGCTCTTCTTCGTTTTTCTTCTCGCCTTTGTTGAAGCGAACGTTTTCTAGAACAACAAGCTCACCAGCGTTTAGCTCTAGGCCGTTTAGGTAATCTTTAGCTAGTTTAACTTCGCAATCTAGTGCGTCGTTTAGGTAGTTAACTACAGGAGCTAGAGAGAACTCTTCGTTGTATTCGCCTTCAGTAGGACGACCAAGGTGAGAAGTAACCATTACTTTTGCACCAGCTTCTAGGCAAAGCTTGATAGTTGGTAGAGATGCTAGGATACGTGCATCTGAAGTTACTTTACCGTCTTTTACTGGTACGTTTAGGTCAGCACGGATAAATACGCGTTTACCTGCAAGTTCCAGGTCAGTCATCTTGATCACAGACATGATTTGTCCTCTCAAATTTAAATAAAAATAAAGTTTTGGAAACTCAGCAACCCTGCTAAGCCTATAAATTATTCAACTGGTAATACTTTAGCTACTCATAATATGTGGACACTTCGCATTTATTTCAAGCTAAAAAATAAATAATCCGCACATTTGCTTCTAGGTCTTACTTCTTGCCTTCTGAAGCTTGCATTGCAAGAACCGTATCCAGCATTCGGTTCGCAAAGCCCCATTCATTATCACACCACACTAGCATTTTCACTAAGTGGCCATTGCTCACTCGAGTTTGTGAACCATCAACAATCGCGCTATGGGGATCATGATTAAAGTCAATGGATACGAGCGGCGCTTCAGTATAGTCAACGATGTTGTGTAATGTACACTGAGATGCGTTAACAATGGTTTGATTTACGTCATTAACTTTCACATTCGTATTAATTGTGACACTTAAATCCATAGCCGTAACATTAACCGTCGGCACTCGCACAGAAATAGCTTCAAACTTGTTAGAAAATTTCGGGAAGATTCTTTCAATACCTTTATGCAGTTTGGTATCGACGGGAATAATGGATTGGCTTGCAGCTCGAGTACGACGAAGGTCGCTGTGATACGCATCAATTACTTGCTGATCATTCATCGAAGAGTGAATGGTCGTGATGGTGCCTGACTCGATGCCAAAGGCTTCATCAAGAACCTTAATAATAGGAACGATACAGTTGGTGGTGCATGAACCGTTAGAAACGATTCTGTGGTCGGCTTCGATAGTATCGTGGTTCACACCGTAGATAATGGTGTTGTCTAGGTCATTAGCTCCCGGATGTGAGAACAGTACCTTTTTCGCGCCAGCCGCAATGTGCGCTAGGCCGTCTGCACGGCAGCCGTAAACACCAGTACAATCAAGAACGATGTCCACTTCGAGGTCACGCCAAGGCAGCAACTCGATATCAGCAAGGTGTAGAATACGAATCGTATCGAACTCACCTTTATCTTCCACACCGATGCCATGATGGACATAGATGTGCTCTTGGTCGTTGGAGATCTTCTTACCGAAGCGACCGTGGCTGGTATCGTACTGTAATAGGTGAGCCATAGCGTCAGGCTGAGCAAGCTCATTGACAGCTACTACTTTGATTTGTTGGCTTTTGCCACTTTCATAAACAGCGCGTAATACGTTACGCCCTATTCGTCCAAATCCGTTTATCGCGACTTTTAGCATAGTTCCGTACATCTAACCAAAATTTCGTGCAACAGATAATAACTGAATCCTACCCAAAAGGCATTAGTTGAATTGTCTAACTAGACAAAAGCAATCTATTAGCATTGATTATCAGTCTTGATTAATGTAGTTATTTAAGTGATGAGTCTTACCTAGTTCTACGGCTGTTTCTAACCCAGTTTTCTCAACCAAAGGAAAAGGTTATGTCTGGATACCCAGCGACTCATTTTTGCAAGACATGCAATAAAGACACACCACATAGTGAAATTCTTGTTCGCCAGACAAGCAGTTATGATACCGACAAAAGTTTACTCGGTAGAATTAAGCTTTTTGCTAACTCAATTATCAATGGCGGCCACTACTACAACATGGATAGGTACGTGACATGTAAAGTATGTGGCACTAAAGAGCTGGACAATTGGGGTAATGAATTCGAATAGCCTAAAATTTGTATATTACTAAAAAAACCGAGCCTGATAGCTCGGTTTTTCTTTCATTGCTTGTTAGCACGAGGCTAACAAGTAATGATTAAGCAAGAAGCTCTTTCGCTGTGTTCACTACGTTTTCAGTTGTGAAACCGAACATCTTGAATAGCTCACCTGCAGGTGCAGATTCACCAAACGTTGTCATACCGATGATCTTGCCACCGAAACCAACGTACTTGTACCAGAAGTCAGCGATGCCAGCTTCGATAGCGATACGAGCTGTTACGTCAGATGGAAGTACAGATTCACGGTACTCAGCGTCTTGCTTATCGAATGCGTCAGTTGCAGGCATAGATACTACGCGTACCTTCTTACCTTCAGCTGTTAGTTCAGCAGCAGCGTTAACCGCTAGCTCAACTTCAGAACCTGTAGCGATAAGGATCAGCTCTGGCTTGCCTTCACAATCTTTCAGGATGTAACCACCCTTTGCGATGTTCGCTACTTGCTCTTCGCTACGCTCTTGCTGTGCAAGGTTTTGACGAGAGAAAATTAGAGACGTTGGGCCGTCTTTACGTTCGATAGCCAGTTTCCAAGCGACTGCTGACTCAACTTGGTCACATGGACGCCATGTGCTCATGTTTGGAGTTAGACGTAGAGAAGCCATTTGCTCAACTGGTTGGTGAGTTGGGCCATCTTCGCCAAGACCGATAGAGTCGTGCGTGTAAACTTGGATGTTCTGAACTTTCATCAGAGCAGCCATACGCATTGCGTTGCGAGCGTATTCCATGAACATTAGGAATGTCGCGCCGTATGGTACGAAACCACCGTGCAGAGCGATACCGTTCATGATTGCAGTCATACCGAATTCACGTACACCGTAGTGGATGTAGTTACCAGAGAAGTCATTTGCTTCTAGAGACTTAGAACCAGACCACATAGTTAGGTTCGAAGGCGCTAGGTCAGCAGAGCCGCCCATGAATTCTGGAAGCATTTGACCAAACGCTTCTAGAGCATTTTGAGATGCTTTACGTGAAGCAATGTTTGCAGGGTTAGCTTGAAGATCAGCAATGATTGCGTTTGCTTTCTCTTCCCATTGTGCTGGAAGTTCACCGTTAGTACGACGTTTGAATTCTGCTGCTAGCTCTGGGTAAGCCGCTGCGTATGCGTCAAACTTAGCATTCCACGCTGCTTCTTTCGCTGCGCCTGCTTCTTTCGCATTCCACTCAGCTGCGATATCAGCTGGGATTTCGAAAGGACCGTGTTCCCAACCCAATGCTGCTTTAGTTGCTGTGATTTCATCAGCACCTAGTGGAGCACCGTGACAGTCGTGCGTACCTGCTTTGTTTGGAGAACCAAAACCGATGATAGTTTTAGTACAGATAAGCGTTGGACGAGGGTCTGCTTTAGCTGCTTCGATAGCTGCATTGATTGCTTTAGGATCGTGACCGTCTACTGCTGGGATTACGTGCCAGCCGTATGCTTCAAAACGCTTAGGAGTATCGTCAGAGAACCAACCTTCCACTTCACCATCGATAGAGATACCGTTGTCATCCCAAAAAGCAACCAGCTTACCAAGACCTAGCGTACCAGCTAGTGAACATGCTTCGTGAGAGATACCTTCCATCAGACAGCCATCACCCATGAATGCATAAGTGTAGTGGTCTACGATGTCGTGGCCTTCTTTGTTGAACTGTGCAGCCAGTGCTTTCTCTGCCATTGCCATACCAACAGCGTTAGTGATGCCTTGACCTAGAGGACCCGTCGTTGTCTCGATACCAGGAGCGTAACCGTACTCTGGGTGACCAGGAGTCTTAGAGTGCAGTTGACGGAAGTTTTTCAGATCTTCAATTGAAAGCTCGTAGCCTGCAAGGTGAAGCAGAGAGTAAATCAACATTGAACCATGGCCGTTAGACAGGATAAAACGGTCGCGGTCAGCCCACTCTGGGTTTGCTGGGTTGTGGTTCAAGTGGCCACGCCAAAGAACTTCAGCGATGTCAGCCATACCCATAGGTGCGCCTGGGTGGCCTGAATTTGCTTGTTGAACACCGTCCATGCTAAGTGCGCGGATTGCATTGGCTAGATCTTTACGAGAAGGCATGTCTGCTCCTGGATACATAAGCGATTTAAAAAAGAGATAGTGCTAATGTTTTCATTTTAATTAGCGCGGGTATTCTCTCAAACGACTATTGCGACTGCAAACGTTTTACTGGCATTTTAACGGTCATTTTTCGCAATTTTCGAACATTTACATCACTTGTCAGCCGCTTATCTCAACCAACACGCAAACGTTTAGTTATGGCATATCATAAAAAAGAGCTTGTAATTCGACCGCTGGAATTTAGAATAGACGTCTAGATGTAGAAACACCTACAAAATATACTGTATTTAATGGCGGCGCTTCCTAGCTTGCGACGCCATGAACTATTTACACCAAAAACTAAAAGTGGAGCTCTCATGGCTAAGCACCTATTCACTTCTGAATCTGTTTCAGAAGGTCATCCAGATAAAATTGCAGACCAAATCTCTGATGCTGTTCTTGATGCCATCTTAGAACAAGATCCAAAAGCACGTGTTGCTTGTGAGACTTACGTAAAAACCGGCATGGTTATGGTTGGCGGTGAAGTAACAACTTCTGCATGGGTTGATATCGAAGAGATCACTCGTGAAACAGTTCGTGAAATTGGTTACGTTCACTCTGATATGGGCTTTGACGCAGACTCTTGTGCCGTTCTAAACACAATTGGTAAGCAGTCTCCAGACATCAACCAAGGTGTTGATAAAGCAGACCCGAAAGAGCAAGGCGCAGGCGACCAAGGCATCATGTTTGGTTACGCGACTAACGAAACTGAAATCCTAATGCCAGCTCCAATCACTTACTCTCACCTTCTTGTTAAAAAGCAAGCTGAAGTACGTAAGAGCGGCAAGCTAGACTTCCTTCGCCCAGATGCGAAATCTCAAGTTACTTTCCAGTACGACCAAGGTAAGATCGTTGGTATCGATGCTGTTGTTCTTTCTACTCAACACTGTGATTCAGTAACAACACCTGACCTACGTGAAGCAGTAATGGAAGAGATCATCAAGCCAGTACTTCCTTCAGAGTGGATCAACAAAGACACTAACTTCTTCATCAACCCAACAGGCCGTTTCGTAATCGGTGGCCCAATGGGTGACTGTGGTCTAACTGGTCGTAAGATCATCGTTGATACCTACGGCGGCGCAGCTCGTCACGGTGGCGGTGCATTCTCTGGTAAAGATCCATCAAAGGTTGACCGTTCTGCAGCTTACGCAGCACGTTACGTTGCGAAAAACATCGTTGCAGCTGGTATGGCTGACCGTTGTGAGATTCAACTGTCTTACGCTATCGGTGTTGCGGATCCAACATCAATCATGGTTGAAACGTTCGGTACTGAGAAAGTAGCGCACGAAATCATCATTGAAGCAGTTCGTCAAAACTTCGACCTACGTCCATACGGTCTTCAAGAGATGCTGAACCTTCTTCAGCCTATCTACAAGCAGACTGCAGCATACGGTCACTTCGGTCGCGAAGAGTTCCCTTGGGAAGCGACTGACAAAGCAGCAATCCTTGCTGACTTCGCTGGCCTAAAATAATTTAGCCACTGCGATTTGTTTCTTTAAAGCCCTTACTGCTTAGTAAGGGCTTTATTTTTATGTACTTACCGAACCTTCACTGGCTACTTCTTTCTCTAACGCCCTTCTTTACCGTTAACCACTAAGTATAAAAAGCCGCTGATAATTTGTGTTTTCTAACACTACTGACAATAGTTAAGGTAACTCCTAGGCGATCAAGCTCACATTTAACTTAAATTAATTCAGTCTGATAACGCTCGTTAAATGCACGCTAGAACAAAAACTGGGATGACAAAGAGCAATTTAGCTCAACACCATAACTCTCACACAAGCCACATCGATGAGCCTTATGGAATTATAACTAGGACGTTATTTAACTAGGGGGATCTATGCCTCGTACCGCGCACCCATCCGAACTGAACGATAAAAAACACAAGGTCAGCGATAAGGATTACGCTCGCACCATTCCTTGCAACCAAATCAGTATTTCCGCACCCTTTCATTGGTTGTCGCTTGCTCTGCATGACTTAGTAAGAATGCCATTAATCAGCGCATTTTACGGTTTGTGCTTTATGGGAGCGGCAATCGCCATTGTTCAACTTGTCCAATGGCAAGGAACACACTTGGTGGTGATGCCAAGCTTGATTGTGTACATGCTGATAGGACCTTTTCTTGCTCTGGGCTTGTATGACGCAGCCTGGGAAAGAGAAAAAGGGCACAACGCCAGCCTATTCCATTCAATGAAAGCCATTACTCGCAACTCGACTCACCAGTGGGCCTTTGCGATTGTATTAATGGTCGCGATGATATTCTGGATGCGTATCGCCGCTCTATTGCACGCTTTGTATCCATCTGTACAAGGCGCACCATTAGCAGAGTTTGCGCCCTTCTTGATCACGGGTTCTGTCATTGGATTTGTTATCGCCAGCCTAATCTTCAGCATCTCGGCATTTTCTATTCCATTGATGATGGAGAGACGCGTGGATGTGATGAGCGCAATCTTCACCAGCTTCAATGCCGTGAAATCCAACATCCCTGCAATGGTGGTGTGGGCAAGTATTATTTGTGCCGGTATTCTGGTGGGCTTTGCAACCTACGGCATTGGTATGATCGTCACCATGCCGCTACTTGGTTATGGTACATGGCATGCCTACCACGAAATCATCAAGAAGAATCACCACCTTTAAATTATCGCCAGAATAACGAGCAATGTTATGATGAGGCCTTAGCTTAAACGCTGAGGCCTTTTTTTGGAGTTAACAACGCTTGTCTTACACCCCGCAACAACATCGAGCAAATAAGAAATTGGCCGAGTGCCTAGCTATCGCTAATCAACATTTCTCTCGTGAATTCCCATGCCCGACCATTACTTACAAGTTAAGAGGTAAAGCGGCAGGAAAGGCCTACCTTCAGCTTAATGAAATTAAGCTCAACCATGTACTCTTCGCCGAGAATGAGGATGCCTTCATTAACGAGGTGGTGCCTCATGAACTGGCACATCTGATTACACATCAAGTCTTTGGGCGAGTGAGACCTCACGGGAATGAATGGAAATACGTGATGGAAAAGGTATTCAACGTGCCAGCTAAAACGACCCATAGCTTTGAGATATCCTCAGTGCAAGGGAAGACCTTTGAGTATCGCTGTGCCTGCACAGTTTATCCACTTTCTATCAGACGTCACAACAAGGTGTTACGTAACCAGTCAAGCTACCGCTGCCAGCAGTGTAATCAAACCTTGGCCTTTACAGGCACGCAACTCAGCTAACTCCCCCCGACTCGGCGCCAGCTTTATTTTCTCGCGCCCCTCGCCAATTTAGAAAACTGCACTCAATGGAATTCATGATAGAAATGTAATGGAGAAATCCATCCTTTGAGTGCTAGACTGATGTTTATCATACTTTTATCAGTCTTTTTCTATGTATAAAACCACTCCAAAAGCATTTGGCCTATCGGTGTCTTTTTACTTATCGATAGTATTTGGCCTACTGGTAACCCAAAGCGTTTTCGCCGCTCCACCAAGCTCATTCTCCAAAGCAAAAAAAGAAGCCGTGAAGATTTACCTTGATCACCCGACTTCATTCTATTGTGGCTGTGACATTACTTGGAAAGACAAAAAGAAAGGCATTCCAGATCTTGCAGGCTGTGGTTATCAAGTGCGAAAGCAACAAAAACGGGCCAGTCGAATTGAGTGGGAACACGTGGTTCCCGCTTGGCAATTTGGCCACCAGCGACAATGCTGGCAAGACGGTGGACGCAAGAACTGCACCCGCAATGACAAAATATTCAAATCCATGGAAGCCGACCTTCACAACTTGACGCCGGCAATTGGTGAGGTTAACGGGGATCGCTCCAACTACAATTTCAGTCAGTGGAATGGTATGGATGGAGTAAGCTATGGTCAGTGTGAAATGCAGGTCAACTTCAAGCAACGTAAGGTGATGCCGCCAGACAGAGCGAAAGGCTCTATCGCTCGAACTTATCTTTACATGAGCCAAGAGTATGGTTTCAAGCTATCTAAACAGCAAACCAATCTGATGATGGCGTGGAACAAGCAGTTCCCTGTCGATGCGTGGGAATGTACTCGTGATGAGCGTATCTATGCCATCCAAGGCAATCACAACCCATTTGTTTATCCAGCTTGTAAATAACGCCACTCGCGTAACCCACATTCCTAGCCGTCTCAAACAAGAGTTTCAGAATTGCCCCTGAAACTCTTGCTCTACCCTTGTTTTTTTAACTAAAAGCATCCATGTTAGGCAGAGACAAAATACCCAAATGATCATATTTATAGGTTTACCAGCATGAGAATCCCTCGTATCCATCACCCAGAACGCATTCATCAGTTAGGTTCACTCGCTTTAGGCGAAGATGCCGCGGGTCATGTTGGTCGTGTCCTTCGTATGAAAGAAGGTCAAGAAGTGCTTCTTTTTGATGGCAGCGGTGCTGAATTTCCAGCGACAATCACTGAAGTATCAAAGAAGAATGTCACTGTTGACGTGACTGAGCGAATCGAGCGCAGCAGTGAATCTCCATTAGACTTACACTTAGGACAAGTGATTTCACGTGGCGACAAAATGGAGTTCACAATCCAAAAATCAGTAGAGCTTGGTGTGAATACCATTACTCCTCTGATTTCAGAACGCTGCGGCGTTAAACTAGATGCTAAACGCTTCGAGAAAAAACTCGCTCAGTGGCAGAAAATTGCGATCGCAGCGTGTGAGCAGTGCGGTCGAAATACAGTTCCAGTGATTCGCCCTATCATGCAACTTGAAGAATGGTGTAGTGAACCGAGTGAAGCATTAAAGCTGAACTTACATCCTCGTGCAAAATACTCAATTAATACCCTTCCAGAACCTATCAGTAAGGTACGCCTATTGATCGGCCCTGAAGGTGGCTTGTCGGCTGAAGAAATCGGCATGACAGAACAATACAAATTTGAAGAGACGCTACTCGGCCCACGTGTACTTCGTACCGAAACAGCAGCTCTAACCGCAATTACTGCCTTACAAGTCCGTTTTGGCGATCTAGGCTAGGAGAAAAAAATGATCAAACTTGGCATCGTAATGGATCCAATTTCATCCATTAACATCAAAAAAGACTCTAGCTTTGCCATGATGCTTGAAGCTCAGCGTCGTGGTTACGAAATCCATTACATGGAAATGAATGATCTACACTTAGATCAAGGCGTAGCGATTGCAGACACTAAGGTCGTTGAGCTCAAAGAAGATCCAAATGGTTGGTATGAATTCAAGTCAGAACAGACTATCGCGCTATCTGATTTAGATGCTGTACTGATGCGTAAAGATCCTCCGTTTGATACTGAGTACATCTACGCAACCTACATTCTTGAGCGTGCTGAAGAGAATGGCGCACTGATCGTAAACAAACCACAAAGCCTACGTGACTGTAACGAGAAGCTGTTCACAGCATGGTTCCCTGAACTAACACCAACCACCATCGTGACTCGCAAAGCGGAGAAAATCAAAGAATTCCGCGAGAAGCATGGCGACGTAATCCTTAAACCACTTGATGGTATGGGTGGTGCATCGATCTTCCGTGTGAAAGAAGGCGATCCAAACGTATCAGTGATCATAGAAACACTGACTAACCACGGTCAAAACTACGCGATGGCACAGACTTTCGTTCCTGACATCAGCAACGGTGATAAGCGTATTCTTGTAGTTGACGGTGAGCCAATGCCTTACTGCCTAGCTCGAATCCCTGCTAAAGGCGAAACTCGAGGTAACCTTGCAGCTGGCGGTACTGGTGAAGCACGTCCTCTAAGTGACACAGATTGGGCGATCGCAAGAGCGGTTGCTCCTGCACTAAAAGAAAAAGGTCTAATCTTCGTTGGCCTAGACGTCATCGGTGATAAGCTAACTGAAATCAACGTAACGAGCCCTACATGTATCCGCGAAATCGAAGCCGCTTTCGATATCTCGGTAACGGGCAAATTAATGGATGCAATTGAGCGTCGCGTTAACGCAAAATAACCTAAGCTAAAAGAAAGCCCTAGCGCTTCACACATACGTCTTAGGGATAGAATGAGCGGCTTTACGCCGCTCTTTTCCTTTATTGGGAACACACTGGCAGGAGGCTCTATGAACCTAACGAACCACTTTTTGGTCGCTATGCCCGGGATGAAAGATCCGTATTTTCAAAACTCGGTAATCTACCTCTGTGAACACAACGAGGAAGGTGCGATGGGGTTAATGATTAACGCTCCCATCGATGTCACTGTCGGTAGTATGCTCAAACAAGTTGAGGTTGAGTCTGAACAACCAAAAGCGAATCAAGCTAGCCTTGATAAGCCGGTATTAAATGGTGGACCTGTAGCAGAAGACCGCGGGTTTATTTTGCACAAACCTAAAGGCAGCTATCAATCCAGCATCAACATGACTAACCAAATCTCAGTAACAACCTCAAAAGATATCTTGATGGTGTTAGGCACAGAAGATGAGCCGATGAATTATTTAGTCGCACTTGGGTATGCAGGGTGGGAACCGGGACAACTGGAAACCGAACTGACCGAGAACTCATGGTTAACCGTTGAGGCCGACCCTAAAGTCATCTTCGATACGCCAATTTCAGATCGCTGGAAAGTTGCGGTACAAATGTTAGGTATTAATGCCGCTCAGCTTTCAGCAGACGCTGGTCACGCCTAGCTCAAATCAGCTAAATAAAATAAACAGACACTCTCAAACACAGATAAATTTGGAAACCCCATGTCACGAACAATTATGGCATTTGATTACGGTACAAAAAGTATCGGCAGCGCGATTGGACAAGAAATCACTGGCACAGCGAGCCCTTTAAAAGCGTTTAAAGCTAAAGACGGTATCCCGAACTGGGACGATATCGAAAAACAGATTAAAGAGTGGCAACCAAATCTTATCGTCGTCGGGCTACCTACCGATCTTCACGGTCGTGATCTAGAGACCATCACACCAAGAGCAAAGAAATTTGCTAACCGCTTAAAAGGTCGTTTTGGTGTTGATGTTGAGCTGCATGACGAAAGATTATCGACCGCAGAAGCAAGAGCCGACCTCTTTGACATGGGTGGCTACAAAGCATTAAGTAAAGGAAATGTTGATAACCAGTCCGCAGTTGTCATTCTCGAAAGCTGGTTTGAAGCACAATATTCTTAACGAAAATTAAGTGAGCAAAAAGCAACCCGATTTGTGATCCCGCACGAATTTCTCGCCGTAAAGACGATGCAATTCATCAATAGGTAAGTGGGAGTTCACATGAAAATTTTTCTAGCAATCTTCGCCGCTCTAACCATTTCTGCGTGCAGCTCAACAGGGTCTAGTAGCGCTAGTTACATGAATGATGGCAAAACCAATTCAGGATTCAATAGTGGCAATATGTACTACGACGACAGTCGAAGAAGTCATGGCTCGTTGAACAGCAACTAGAACAACAATGGTAAGCCAGATCTCTCCGTCAAAAGAGCTCTGGCTTTTTATTTTTCAATCTAACCCATATCAATTTTCACGCCAGATAATGCTCCAGTTCCATAGTCACCATCACCTCGTCTGGTTTTTAGCATCAAACGTAAGTCATTAGCCGAATCGGCACTATGAAACGCATCTTCTTCGCTAATCTTTCCCGCTACAACTAAATCAAACAAAGCTTGGTCAAAGGTTTGCATGCCGACTTCTTTTGATTTTGCCATTGTTGCTTTTAGCTCGTGCAATTCACCGCGACGAATCAAGTCAGACACTCGTGGGCTGTTGAGTAGAATTTCAAATACACCATGACGCCCGCTGCCATTCTTATCTCGAATTAACTGCTGAGCAATCACACCACGTAAATTCATCGACAGATCAAACAGGAACTGTTCTTTCTGTTCTTTAGGCACCAAATGAAGAATACGCTCTAACGCTTGGTTGGCATTATTCGCGTGCAAAGTTGCCATACACAAGTGACCCGTCTCAGCAAAGGTCATCGCATATTCCATGGTTTCGCGGCTACGGATTTCGCCAATCAAAATCATATCTGGCGCTTGGCGCAACGAGTTTTTAAGGGCGACTTCATAGCTCTCGGTGTCGAGCCCTACCTCACGCTGAGTAACTATGCATTTCTTATGTTCGTGGACGAATTCAATCGGGTCTTCAACCGTCAAGATATGCCCCGAGCGATTGGTATTGCGGTAGCCTGTCATCGCCGCCATCGAGGTCGATTTACCAGAACCCGTAGCCCCAACCACCAGCACAAGCCCACGCTTGGCAATTGAGAGGTCTTGTAATACATCAGGAAGCTTTAATTGCTCAAAGGTTGGGATGTTCGTCTCGATGCGTCGAATCACTGCTCCAGGCAGCTCTCGCTGAAAGAACGCACTAACACGAAAGCGACCAAAATCACGTACAATGGCAAAGTTAGCCTCACGCGTTTGCTGATATTCATCACGTCGTTCTTGATCCATCATCGCATCAAGTAGCTGAGCGACCTGCGCCGAATTCAGCTTCTCACCTTGCGGTCGCAGCTCACCATCGACACGGAACAAAACAGGCGCATCAACCGTGATGTAAAGATCGGACGCTTTTTGAGAAAGCATTCCCTCAAGGATTTGATTCAATTCCATTATGTACACCTTGATTAAAACATTGAGGTTTCAATTTCGATCTTTTTCTCGACCTCTTCCGAGTCAACTAAGCCTTGAGCCATCAGCTGCTTCGCATTTTGCTCCATGGTTTGCATGCCATGTGCTGCACCCGTTTGAATGATCGAATACATCTGAGCGACCTTATCTTCACGAATCAAGTTTCTGATCGCTGGTGTCGCCATCATTATTTCATGACAAGCCACACGACCACCACCAACCCGTTTTAACAACTTCTGGGCAATCACCGAGCGTAATGATTCAGATAACATTGAACGAACCATATCTTTATCACTACCAGGGAAAACATCGATGATACGGTCAATCGTTTTTGCCGCCGAGCTGGTATGTAAGGTACCAAAAACCAAGTGACCAGTTTCTGCAGCCGTGAGCGCTAAACTAATGGTTTCTTGGTCACGAAGCTCACCAACAAGGATAACATCAGGGTCTTCACGTAACGCACTGCGCAGCGCCGCTTTAAAGCTATGAGTATCACGATGAACCTCACGCTGGTTCACTAGACACTTATTGTTGGTGTGAACAAATTCAATCGGGTCTTCAATCGTCAGGATATGCTTATTATGGTTACGATTTACGTAATCCACCATCGCCGCAAGAGTGGTCGATTTACCAGAACCTGTTGGGCCTGTAACTAGCACGAGACCCTTTTCGAAATTAGCAATCTTTTCAAAGATATCAGGAGCACCTAACTGCTCTAACGTTGGTATCTCGACAGGGATAGTTCGAAAGACAGCTGAGCAGCCACGGGCTTGGTTAAAAGCGTTAACACGAAAACGACCGATATTGGGTAATTCAAAAGAGAAGTCGACTTCCAGTTTTTCCTCAAATTCACCGCGCTGCGAGTCGCTCATGATCTCAAAAACCAAACGGTGCACATCAGCATGACTCAAAGCTGGTATTCCAAGCTTCCTTACTTCACCATCTATACGTACCATTGGAGATACACCCGCAGAAAGATGTAGATCTGACGCGTTATGCTTTACACTAAAATCTAGTAACTCAGTGATATCCATTTATTTTCCCTTAAGTAAAGTCAGCTATGAGTAGTATTCAACAAAATATCGAACAAATCACCTCACAGATTCGTAGTGCTGAGCAAAAGTGCGGACGAGCTCCAGAGTCCGTGCAACTTTTAGCCGTCAGCAAAACTAAACCTATTGATGCGATTCTAGAAGCCGCACTCGGAGGCCAAATTGCCTTTGGTGAAAACTATGTTCAAGAAGGTGTCGATAAAGTAAAACACTTTTCAGAACAACATTCTAACCTAAATTTGGAATGGCACTTTATTGGTCCAATCCAGTCTAATAAAACTCGCCTTATCGCAGAAAGCTTCGCATGGGTACACTCCATCGATCGCGATAAGATCGCTCAGAGACTGAATGACCAACGTCCAAGCGAGCTTCCACCTTTGCAAGTGTTAATTCAAGTAAACACCAGTGGTGAAGCGTCCAAGTCTGGCACATCTGAAGAGTCAGTTTTTGCACTGGCAGAGTTGATTTCCTCACTGCCCAACCTCACTTTAAGAGGGTTGATGTCGATTCCTGCAAACGTCTCTGACTATCAATCACAGCTTAACGCTTTCTCTCAACTGGCAGAGCTAAAAGATAAGCTAGCTGCAAAATATCCTGATATTGATACCCTTTCGATGGGCATGAGTGGTGATATGGACGCAGCAGTCGAGGCTGGCAGCACCATGGTTCGCATTGGAACCGCGATTTTTGGTGCTCGTGATTACGCGAAGTAACGACACCTAACAACCAAAAAAGTTTAAGTATTGATACCGCTCCGCTTTCACCGCGTAGCGACACGCTCAGGATTTGATATATGGAACATAAGAACATCGCCTTTATCGGGGCGGGAAACATGGTTCGCTCAATTGTAGCGGGCTTAGTAGCGAGTGGTTACCCAGCGCATAAGATTACAGCGACAGCGCCTTCTGACACGAGAAGAGTGCCGTTAGAGCAAGAATATGGCATCAATACCACCAGCGATAATATTGCCGCAGCTGAGCAAGCAGACGTTGTTGTATTATCGGTGAAACCACAAATGATGGCCGATGTATGTAAACCCTTACAAAGCATCGACTTTAGCAACAAACTGGTAATCTCAATTGCCGCAGGTATTAATGCGAATCGACTCAATGAGATGTTAGACTGCCAACTGAACCTGGTTCGTGTAATGCCAAACACGCCATCATTGCTTGGTAAAGGCATGAGTGGGCTTTATGCAGATTCAACCGTTAGCCAAGCAGATAAAGATTTCGCATCACAGCTAATGCAAGCTGTAGGTGAAGTGAGCTGGGTAGAGCAAGAATCTGGTATCAACAACATTATTGCAGCGGCAGGCAGCGCTCCGGCTTACTTCTTCCTATTTATGGAAGCGATGCAAGCGGAAGCAGTCAATCAAGGTTTCGACCAAGAGACGGCCCGCAAGCTAGTGCAGCAATCGGCATTAGGCGCGGCAGAGATGGTGGTCGCGAATCCAGATACAGAATTATCTACACTGCGTGAGCAAGTGACTTCAAAAGGTGGTACTACCGCCGAAGCACTGCGCACGTTTAATGAACATCAACTATCAGACATCGTAGCCAAAGCCATGCAAGCGGCAGTTGCTCGAGCTGAAGAGATGGAAAAACTGTTTTAGTACCAATCAAGGTACAAAAGCCTTGCGTCGCTCATGTGATATCTAAGCGGCAAGTAAATCCGAAAAAGGAAACAATATGAACTCGATGAGCTTTCTGATCTCGACCGTTTTTGATCTTTACATCATGGTTGTGATCTTGCGTATCTGGCTACAAGCATCACGTGCAGATTTCTACAATCCGTTCTCACAATTCATCGTAAAAGCGACACAACCAGTGGTTGCTCCACTACGCCGAGTTATTCCATCAATCGGCAGCCTAGATCTGGCAACGGTTGTTTTCGCTTATGTGCTATGTGTACTCAAGTTCGTCGCTCTCAACTTAATTATCTCTAGCGGCGCGGCTGTGTTCGACATCAGCTTCCTAATCTTTGGCGGACTATCTCTGATTAAAGCGGCGGGTGGTTTGATTTTCTGGGTACTACTAATCCGTGCAATCCTAAGCTGGGTTAGTCAAGGTCGCAGCCCAATCGAGTATGTGTTCCACCAACTGACTGAGCCAATGCTAATGCCTATCCGCCGTATCCTACCGGATATGGGTGGCTTCGACTTAAGCGTTCTGGTTCTGTTCATTGTTCTTCAGTTTGCGAACTTCCTAATGGGTGACATGATTGGTCCTATTTGGTATCAGCTATAATTCAAGTACGAACATCAGGTACTTTGACGATGCCAAAAGCGGTTTGGGTCGAGGGAGACGATATTCTTCTTAGACTCTATATCCAACCCAAAGCAAGCCGAGACAAGATTGTTGGCTTGCATGGTGAGGAACTCAAAATTGCCATTACTGCTCCACCAGTAGATGGCAAAGCCAATGTCCACTTAGCGAAATACCTAGCGAAACAGTTTAAGGTCGCTAAAGGGCAAATTAAGATAGAAAAGGGAGAGCTCGGCCGGCACAAACAAGTTCGAATATGCTCGCCAAGCCAAATCCCCACTGAAGTCAAAGCCATCCTATGATGGCTTTTTGCTATTTATTGGAGTCATTATGCGTCTATGGATTACAGCACTACTTACAGCTCTTGTTGCCCTACCAAGCTCAGCAGGACAATTTAAAAACATTAAGGATGTCGAGGTTCACTACTCAGCTTTTAACTCAACATTTTTAACGGCTCAAGTCGCTAAGCAATATAAACTTAAGCGAAATGGCTACTCAGCGATTCTGAACATCAGCGTGCTAGACAAAGCTTCCCTTGGCAAACCAGCAACAACCGCTAAAGTCACGGGAACAGCCAAGAACCTTGTGGGCAATACTCGCACACTTAACTTCCGCGAGATAAAGGAAGGTGATGCGATTTATTACCTAGCTGAGTTCCCTGTAACACACGAAGAAAACATCACTTTTGATATTGATGTTAACGCAGGTTTGAAAGGCACAGGCCCACTGCGATTCACACAAAAATTCTATATAGAAGAGTAGGTTCAGCCTTCACTTTTCTGTTCACCAACTTATTAGAGCAACATCCCCATGAGTAAGATTGTTTTAGCCACAGGCAACCAAGGTAAAGTTCGCGAGATGGCAGGTATTCTGTCTGAGTTTGGTTTTGACGTTGTCGCACAAAGTGAGTTTAACGTTTCAGAAGTCGCTGAGACAGGAACAACTTTCATTGAAAATGCCATCATCAAAGCTCGCCATGCTGCCAAAGAGACAGGGCTGCCAGCCATTGCTGACGACTCCGGTTTAGAGGTTGACTTCCTTAAGGGCGCGCCAGGTATCTACTCTGCACGTTACTCAGGTGAAGGTGCTACCGATAAGCAGAACATCGAAAAGCTGCTTGATGCCATGCAAGGTGTTGAGGTAGCAAAGCGTACTGCTCGTTTCCACTGTGTATTGGTGCTAATGCGTCACGAAAATGATCCAACACCATTGGTATGTCATGGTAAGTGGGAAGGACAAATTCTGACTGAAGAACACGGCGAAAATGGCTTTGGCTACGATCCTGTATTCTTTGTTCCAGAAGAGAACTGTGCATCTGCCGAGCTTGACCCTTCACGCAAAAAGCAACTATCACACCGTGGTAAAGCCCTTGCGTCACTATTCAAAGCACTCAAAGAGCAAGATCAGTAATGCACAATGCAGCACTCGTTCCACCAGCTCTTAGCCTTTATGTACACATCCCGTGGTGTGTACAAAAGTGTCCGTATTGTGATTTCAACTCACACGCGTTGAAAACCGAGATCCCAGAAAAAGAGTACATCGATGCACTGCTAGAAGATCTTGATACTGATATCGAAAAATATCAGCTAAATGGCATGCCTCGTCCGCTGCATTCGATCTTTATTGGTGGTGGTACTCCAAGCCTGTTCTCTCCAGAAGGTATCGGTCGACTGCTTCAAGGCATTGAGCAACGCATCCCATTCAAACCTGAAATTGAAATTACCATGGAAGCCAACCCCGGCACCATTGAAGCGGAGCGTTTTGCTGGTTACCAAAAAGCGGGGATTACCCGTATCTCGGTTGGTGTACAAAGCTTTGAGCAAGAGAAGCTAGAAAGGCTTGGGCGTATCCATGGTCAAGATGAAGCAGTCAACGCAGCTCACCTTGCACATAAAATCGGTCTAAACAGCTTTAACCTCGATCTTATGCATGGCTTACCGGATCAAAGCATCGAGCAAGCGTTGTCGGATCTAGATAAAGCGATCGAGTTAGATCCCCCGCATTTATCTTGGTACCAGCTAACAATAGAACCTAACACCATGTTCTATTACAAAACGCCCACCCTACCTGATGACGATGATCTCTGGGACATCTTCGAATTGGGCCACAAAAAGCTCGCTGATGCAGGGTATGTGCAGTACGAAATATCAGGCTACAGCAAGCCGGGCTACCAGTGTCAACACAACCTCAACTACTGGCGTTTCGGTGACTACTTGGGTATTGGCTGCGGCTCTCATGGCAAGCTGAGTTTTGCTGATGGACGAATCATTCGAACGACTAAGGTTAAACACCCTAGAGGCTATTTGGCGGCTTACCAGAATATGGTGAAGCCTTATATTTCGGATGAATTTGAAGTAGCAAACGAAGATCGCCCTTTCGAGTTTTTCATGAACCGTTTCAGGCTGATGGAAGCATGCCCTAAGCAAGATTTCATTGATACGACAGGGCTTGGTTTTGACGCTGTTCAGCCAACAATTGAGTGGGCAAAAGAGCTAGGTTACTTGAGCGAAACCGACACTCATTGGCAGATCACAGAAAAAGGAAAGCTGTTCCTCAACGATTTGCTAGAAGCCTTCATGGCTGAAGAAGACGAATAGTTCGAGATTCGAGAAGCATTGCGTAAGGGTTGGCTTTAGGGTCAACCCTTTTTGTTTTATAGCCCTGTCTCGGAGCGAAGCGTTCTATAGGACAACGTCCGTGCTCGAATCTCGTATCTTTCTCTTAGAAAATAGAACGACCAATACGTTCTGAAAGCAGCTCGAGAGCCTTAGTGCCAGCCAGTGAGTTACCAGAAGGATCCAGCTCTGGAGACCACACTGCAATCGTCATCTCACCCGGTACGATAGCGATAATACCGCCACCTACTCCCGATTTACCCGGCATACCAACGCGATAAGCAAACTCACCGGCTCCATCGTACAAACCACAAGTCGCAAGCAAAGCATTCAACTGCTTAGTCTGTACCGGCGTGATGATCTCTTTCTTAGTCTGAACTGATACACCTTTGTTCGCTAAATAGCTAAAGGTTTTCGCCAAATCCACACAAGTCATCTTAAGTGCACAAGCATGGAAGTAATTATTGAGTACAGGGATAACATCGTTCTCGAAATTACCAAACGAGCGCATCAAGTACGCGATAGCCGCGTTGCGGTCGCTGTGCATCATTTCTGAAGCAGCTACAACCTTGTCGTACACGATATGCGTATCGCCCGATAACTGACGCACAAACTCTAATAAACGCTGTCTTGGCGCTGACAAGCGGCTTTGTAGTAGGTCTGCAACAACAATTGCACCAGCATTGATGAACGGGTTACGAGGAATCCCATGTTCCATCTCAAGCTGAATCATCGAGTTAAAGGCTTGCCCTGAAGGCTCTTTACCTACACGCTGCCAAATCTCTTCCGGCTTATAGAGCACCATTGCTAACGTCAAACTCAAAGCCTTAGAGATAGATTGTACAGAGAAGGCTTCCTCTGCATCACCAGCTTGAATCACTTCTCCTTCATTGGTGTACACCGCAATCGCCAGTTTCTGGTTCGATACACGCGCTAATGCAGGAATATAATCAGCGACCTTTCCCTGACCAATTAAAGGGCGAACTTCTTCTAAGATCTCGGCCAAAATAGCTTGAGTTGGTTTCATGTGTGCTTACTTCTATATTGTTATTTTTGTAGGGATGTAACATATACCAATCGTAGTAAATAACGGCTCACTCTAGCTTGTTAAAGCGCTCGATAACTGCGTGAGAATTTTTGATTGTAGAGTAATACTTATCGAAAAATGCTGCCTTGTTCTCAAGCCTTTTTCCTACGCTATTTCTGCTCACTTACTTACTGTGATTGATACTACTTTCTGTCGTTAAGCCTTTACTGAAATAAAAGCCTAAGGACAAAAAAGCCAACACTACAATAATGTTGGCTTTTATCAATCCCACAAAGTGTAAGGTTAAGATCCTAATCAAATCTCACCTTATATTTGTTGATGTTCAGAATTACTGAGTACGCTTGTACTTAATATCCCAAACGCCGTGACCTAAACGGTGGCCACGAGCTTCAAATTTAGTCAGTGGACGCTCATCCGGGCGAGGAATGTAATCACCATCTTCAGCGATATTCTCAAAACCTGGAGCAACGTTCATTACTTCAATCATGTGCTCTGCGTAGTTTTCCCAGTCAGTTGCCATGTGGAAAATACCAGTTTCAAGGTGTAGCTTAGCACGAACCATTTCAGCGAATTCAGCTTTAACGATACGACGCTTGTGGTGACGGGCTTTGTGCCATGGGTCAGGGAAAAACAGTTGCAGTGTATGCAGGCTGCTATCTGGAATCATGTGTTCAAATACTTCAACAGCATCGTGACACATTACACGTAGGTTAGTTACGCCAGCATCGCGCGCAGTACCCAAACAAGCACCAACACCTGGGCTGTGAACTTCAATACCTAAGAAGTTCTTCTCAGGTGCGTTCTTTGCCATTTCAACCAGTGATGCACCCATACCGAAGCCAATCTCTAGTACAACTGGGTTATCGTTGCCAAATACTTCTTTCCAGTTAAGAAGCTCTGGGTTGTAGTCGATACCCATTGTTGGCCAACATTCATTCATCGCGTTCTCTTGGCCTTTTGTTAAGCGGCCTTCGCGGCGAACAAAACTACGGATCTTACGAACCAGTTTGCCGTCTTCAGTATATTCGTTAGTGGTCACTTCACTCATTGATTTTTGCCTGCACATTGATTAATCAAAGCGGGGATTATCCAAAGAATTGCCTTCGGTGCAAGTCTTTCCGTGGATAAATTCCCACACAATTTGTCTGTTTTACATCCAACGTTAAGTGTGGTGCAATTTCGCTTCTAATAATAGCAAAGCATAGAGCATGTCGTGACTCCTTTCGCAACCGCCATATTAAAGTGGTATGACGCCTACGGGCGTAAAGAATTACCTTGGCAACAAAACAAAACCGCCTACACCGTTTGGCTATCTGAAATAATGCTTCAGCAGACTCAGGTCACCACGGTGATTCCATACTACCAACGCTTCCTGGAACGTTTTCCAACAGTTATCGATCTAGCAAACGCCGAGCAAGATGAAGTGCTCCATCTATGGACAGGGCTTGGTTACTACGCACGAGCTCGTAACCTACACAAAGCTGCCAAGATCGTCGCAGAGCAATATGGTGGTGAATTTCCGCTTTCTATCGAGGAGATGAACGCGCTACCGGGCATCGGTCGCTCGACTGCTGCGGCTGTGCTGTCTTCGGTTCATAAGCTTCCTCATGCGATTCTTGATGGCAATGTAAAACGAACGCTTGCGAGAAGCTTTGCTGTCGAGGGTTGGCCTGGACAAAAGAAGGTTGAAAACCAACTCTGGGAACACGCAGAGGCACACACACCAAAGCAAGATGTCGATAAGTACAATCAAGCTATGATGGATATGGGAGCAATGGTTTGTACTCGTAGCAAGCCTAAATGTACTCTGTGCCCAATTGAAAGCATGTGTGAAGCTAAAAAACTCGATAGACAACTCGACTTCCCTGGCAAAAAGCCAAAGAAAGAGAAACCAGTAAAAGAGACATGGTTTGTAATCCTGTATCACGATAACCAAGTATGGCTTGAGCAGCGCCCTCAATCAGGTATCTGGGGAGGCTTATTCTGTTTCCCTCAAAATGAGAACGCAGAAATCGAACACCAATTGGATCTTCGTTCAATCACAAACACAGATTCAATCAAGACCATGATTGCGTTTAGGCATACTTTCAGCCACTACCACTTAGATATCACACCAGTATTAGTAAAATTAGATAAACAACCAGATTTGATAATGGAAGGGACTAAAGGTCTCTGGTATAACTTATCAAAACCAGAAGAAATTGGCCTAGCCGCTCCTGTAAAGCAGCTTATTGAAAGCCTACCCTTTGAACTGAATGACGACGTTTGAATCAACGAACGCGATAAGAGGAACCACTATGAGCCGCACTGTATTTTGTGCTCGCCTCCAGAAAGACGCTGAAGGCTTAGAATTTCAACTTTACCCAGGTGACTTAGGTAAGCGTATCTTTGACAACATCTCTAAAGAAGCTTGGGGACAATGGCAAAGCAAACAAACCATGCTTATCAATGAAAAGAAGCTAAATATGATGGATCCTGAACATCGTAAACTTCTTGAAACTGAGATGGTTAACTTCCTTTTCGAAGGTAAAGATGTCGTAATTGATGGCTACACTCCACCAAGCGAATAAGACATTTATTTAAGCAAATTTTAATGACATCATGGTTAGCGCTGCGATGTCATTTTTGTATGAGGAACTATGAAAAAGCTCAGTTACTTCCTAACCGCCATGCTACTTACTGGTTGCAGTCGTGAGTTCGTTGAGAGCATTTATGATGTGAATTACGAGCCAACCAACCGATTCGTAAATAACTTAGCGGAGTTACCCGGTCAATTTGAAAAAGATACAGGCGCATTAGACGCTTTGATCAATAGCTTTTCTGGCAATATCCAAAAGCGCTGGGGTAGCAACGAAATCAAGATGGCAGGTAAGAGTAACTATGTGAAATACATAGATAATTACTTGAGCCGATCAGAAGTAAACTTTAGCGAGGGCCTGATAACGGTAGAAACAGTTTCCTCAACAGAGCCTAAAAAACACCTCAAAAATGCAATTATGACAACGCTGTTGACACCGGATGATCCAGCACATGTCGACCTATTCTCTTCAAAAAGTATCAAATTAGAAGGTAAACCTTTTCTCTATAACCAAGTTGTAGACCAAGAGAAAAAGCCTATCCAATGGACATGGCGCGCCAACAAATTTGCTGACTACCTGATTGCCAACAACCTCAAAACCAAAGAAGTCGACTTTAAAAAAGCCTATTACGTTGAAATCCCTATGGTGGCCGATCACGCAAGCCAACGTAGTTACCAATATGCCGATATCGTTCGACGTGCATCTAAGCGCTATGACATCCCAGAAGACTTAATCTACGCAATCATCAAGACAGAAAGTAGCTTTAACCCATATGCGGTTAGCTGGGCGAATGCATACGGCTTGATGCAAGTTGTGCCGAAAACAGCAGGTCGAGATGTATTTAAACTGGTAAAAAACAAACCTGGGGAGCCTACTCCTGAGTACTTATTCAACCCAGAAAACAACATTGATGCCGGCACCGCGTACTTTTACATCCTTAAAAATCGCTATTTGAAAGATGTGCGACACCCCACAACATTGGAATACAGCATGATTTCTGCGTACAACGGTGGCACTGGTGGTGTACTCAATACCTTTAGCAAGGACAGAAAGCGAGCAATGCGTGACTTAAACTCACTGCAACCGAGTCAAGCTTACTGGGCACTTACTAAAAAACACCCGAACAAAGAGTCGCGCCGATACCTAGAAAAAGTAACAAAGTTCAAGAAAGATTTTAACCAAGGTAAAACGTAAGCCTCACTTTTGAATAAAAAAACAACTAACGAACGTTTTTTTTAATTATTTTCAAAAAAGGTGTTGACGGTTATGCAGAAAATCCGTTTAATAGCGCTCCGTTGCCCGGATAGCTCAGTCGGTAGAGCAGAGGATTGAAAATCCTCGTGTCGGTGGTTCGATTCCGCCTCCGGGCACCACAATTTGATTTGTTGGTGTCAACACTCTTTAACAGGGAGTAACAGCACGGACAAAAGCATAAAGAATTTAGTGTGCCGACTTAGCTCAGTAGGTAGAGCAACTGACTTGTAATCAGTAGGTCACCAGTTCGACTCCGGTAGTCGGCACCATTCTTTTGCCTCGATAGCTCAGTCGGTAGAGCAGCGGATTGAAAATCCGCGTGTCGGTGGTTCGATTCCGCCTCGAGGCACCATTAT
>NZ_VTYC01000025.1:0-76536 GCF_013114115.1 Vibrio sp. 070316B
TCTTCCTTGGTCATTTGGCACTCTAACTCTCGAAAAATGTAATTCTTACTCATTTCGCGATACTTCAATGATAAAACCTCTAAATACAAGAGGTTGCACTGATTCAAGGAGGTATGCACGATTGAACATAAGCAGACATAATACGCAGTGATGGACATTGAAATCTGGGAGACTTATTAGCCTTATCCCTGGCATATTTTACATACGCGCTGCTTAATTTCATTCGTTTAAGCACTTTTGGATTTGGATACACGTTAGCTCCATATAATTCACTCTATTTTCATTACGCCAGTAAAACAACCTTATAGGCTCTAAACCCAGCGCACCTGTTCAAGTCGCCTTTAACACAGTTTCTAATGTTAGAACCATTGCATTACTTTGTTCACGAAACAGAAATTCTCATCTGATGTTAACCACTGAATTTTAAAAACGTTCAATTCCTCCTAACTTACAACAATGGCTAAAGATTCCTGTGTGTTAACTTTGTAAGTTATCCTGCTGTTGTGCTTTCAGATTTCACATACACGAATGCTTCAACTACATAACAAAATCTACGTACTTAATTTTATCCATTGTGATGCAATGCTTCCTGCGCTTGGTTGCTTCAAGCTTTAACAGCGAAGACGCCTATACCAAAGCTATCTACGAGCACATTTGAGTCTATAGGTTTGAGCACACTCTTTGGCAAACTGCGCTTCGTAGTACCCGTGCCTATGAACCTGTGGAGACTTAAGATCTTTAACCTAGCCATTACCAGATCTCGTGTATCACTAGCTATTAGCTCTAAGTTCAACGTGACCAGCGATCAAATCTACAAAAATCGGGCTCCGATCGTGTATAGCGCCAACAATTCAGGTGTTTGTTTAGTGGTTATTTTCATACGTTCTACTTACTCACTAAAGTCACACACCTTAAAAGTGACAGTGCAACATTTCTTTAATTAGAACTAATGAACAGTTTGCTGATGGCCCGCTACTTGGCGAGCTTATAAAGGACGTAGATTCGCTCTAATCACGACGAACAAATCCACTTAAAATTTAACTGTGTATTTATACAGTTAAATTTATCTGCCCGTAAAAACGGTACTTACTGAGTAAATTACATTCAAAATCAATGCTCTGCGTTCAATTTTTAAACTTCATCTTGGTCTAATGGCGCAGTTTCCTGTATAACCGTCACTTCTAGAACAGTTTTAGAGGTAGCAATTCCAGCAATGCTAATACTCTAATCTTCGATTACGCCAACTCTAAGGCATTGCGTATTAGGTTCGAATCACGTGTACGGATTAACATCATGAGCGACAAAGCATTCCGCAAACTCAACATATTTCTCTCAATTTTTTGCCTAGCAATCACCCTATTGTCGCTACTCTCTTTTGATAAGATTATGAACAAGAGCTATGTCATTGAAGCAGACAAATACCCTACACGGGTTAACACAGATAGCATTCATAATGGCGACACAATTGGCTCATTACACAGTTCAAAAGATGGAATTGAGTTACAGTGTGACTTTAAGAGAACCTACAGCAAGCCATTCTGTGAAGTTGAATTCGTGCTATCTACAGAAGGCAAAGGGTTAGATCTCTCCACGTATGATTCGGTATCCATAAACATGGAATACGAAGGACAAGAGAACCCTAGGTTTCGCTTTTACATTCGCAACTACGACAAGGGTTACAGTGTTAAGGGCGATGCAATGTCGAATAAGTTCAATCGCTTAGACTTTTCGCTACCCGATGCAAGCCACATCGACTTGGACTACTTCAATGTCCCATTCTGGTGGATTGATCATTATAAACGCCCTGTTTCTGATAGCGCGGTAGACATCACGAACGCAGTATCAGTTGAACTCGGTCTTGGTGCTAGCACGCTCGAAGGGCATCACTCAATTAAGATCTCTAGTATTGCCTTCCACGGTAAAATCATCAGCAAGGCTTTACTCGGTGAACTCTTAGTTGGGCTATGGGTAATATATGCCGTCTACTATGTCTGCTGTGCTCTACATATCGCTCGACGAAACAAAAGGCGCTTAGCACAGCAACAACGCCATCTAACCCAAGAGATTGAAGAGTTAAAGGTAAAGGCCACAACAGATCCGTTGACTGGCTGCAGAAACAGAACCGAAGCGCTAGATACCTTCTATGATTTCGAATGGTTAGCACAACAAGGAAAAATGATTCACGTCGCGTTGTTTGACTTAGACCATTTCAAGCAGATTAACGACCAGCATGGCCATGAAGTTGGTGATAAGGTTCTCATCCAATTTGTTACTACCGCAAATGAAACACTTGGCGAGCATTATTTGCTTTATCGCTGGGGTGGTGAGGAGTTTCTACTCGTTTGCCTAGAACAAACAACGCTACAGTGTCACGAATCAATCGATAACTTGTACCTTGCAATGGACACAAAGGTATGGCCGAACGCGCTGACTGTCACAGCTTCTACTGGTATCACACAGCTTAAGCAGAATGAGTCGATACGTTCTGCAATTAAACGTGCAGACAAAGCGCTGTATGAAGCAAAGAATAACGGACGAAACCAAGTCGTGACGTTTTGATTCCACCTCTTCGTTTTTCACCTGCGCGTCTCTAAGTACCTGTAAGATTGCGCCCAGCCAGCTAAGTCCCTTAATGCTCGCCGCTTTTGCATGGCAAGTCTTCGAATCTACCTGCTCACTCTAGTGGCTGTGAATCAACTTGTTTTAAGTTCAAGCCACACACTTAAATAAATCACTATCCACCTCAACACAAACCTTGTATTTTCCGCACTAAATCCCCCTCAGCTAATGCGTTCTGCTGCACTTGAAGTATGCGTATTTAAGCCTAAACAGCGATAGATGGACAGATCTGTCGCTGGGTATCTTAATATCGGTGCTTGTAACGAACACTCCCACACTCAAACCACAAAACCTTACTCATTAGGCTTACCCTAATCTATTCGCTAATTGAAGTCACAGCGTCACGATCGTTGAAAAAGCTCGAATATTGAACAACTTACGCCTAGTGACATAAATGCTGACACCAAAAGTGCCAGTTGTTTAACTTTCAGATCCTGTTGTAATTTAATTACAGTTAGGAACCCAAAAAAGCCCTTAAAGTTGATTACTCTGATGTAACTTACTGAATAAACTTAACTTAAGCGTTTTGGATAGGTCAAAACTGAGGACGAATAAAGTGTTGGTATGAACGAGAGAATATACTAGAGGGTAATATATTTAGTTATAGTGCATTAGATGGGTAAAAAAGAAGGGCCAATGCCCTACTCTTCTTTATTACTCATTTCTTCACGAATTTGCTCAGCAACGATTTTGATAGCTTGTGCTGTGCTGACACCTTGGGTCATCATTTCTTGAATTCGCTCAACAGCTTTCTGTTGCTCTTCGTGAGAAAGGGTTGGTAAGTCGTTTAGCATGCTCTGCTCCTTTGTTTAGGAGCAGAACTATATAAGGACTGTTAGTAACTAGCAAGGAAATTGATAGATGCACCCATTGCATTTTCGTTTGTGTAGTTAGCACTTAGATCTAACTGAAACAAATTAAGAGGCGACAAACCGATACCCGCTGTGATGGTCCCTTCTGAATCAGAGTAAGCGAGGTTCTTGTAGTACCCTGCCCTTAGCTGTATTTGACGCAATAGGTCAACTTCAGTACCGACACGAATCATCTGCTCATTGTCTTCAAACGAAGTAAACTTTTCAGTTTCATTCAAATCGTAATCGACACTTAACGAGAAGTAGTCAGACACGATACCAGCACCAACGGTATAAACTGGCTCAAGCTGATAAGCGTATTTACCACCAACTTGGTGAGTGGCACCACTTGTGCTGCTAGTTAACGTTCGGGTTGTATCTTTCGTCTCAATATCTCTTGAGAACAAGTTGGTCGCAGCAACACCTACTCGGAACGGTCCGAAGAACCAAAGCGCACCTGCATCCATGTTAAATGCAGTTTCACCATTGCTGTTTTCTCTTACGTCAGAGAGATCGTAATCATTAACCGATGCAATGTAGTTGTATGTGTAGATGCGTTGAATCTTAGGAGTAATACCAAAAGAGATGTGTTGGCCTATAAAGGTTTGGTATTTAGCAAGAGAAAGGCCAACTTCAGCTACACCAATTGAAACCGCTTCAACGGTAGACAACTCAACTTTGTCCGTATCGGAACCCGTTGTGTAAACATCAGGTGTCGCAAAAGATTCTGTGTAGGCTTTAGCAAATAGGTTTGCAGCAACAAATTGGTTAGGTAGCGCGAACGCCACAACACCACCAAGCTCTACGTTCGCCTGGTTACCATCAAGTTTGTTAAGAGCGGCATCTAAGTCTGCAGTATTTGAAGCGTCAATGACACTATCGATATTCGATTTCATATCGTTAGGATCATTATAATTACCACCAAAGCTAGGCGTAATCATACCCATATCATCATTGCGACGGTAAATGGCAACCAATGCTGGGTTATAGAATGGAGCGGTTAGGAAGTTTGCAGAAACAACACCAACACCACCCATTGCATCACCACGCGCTTCAATGGCGTAGTTTGCTGCTGAAATAGGAAGACTGGCGAATGCAATTGACGCTGCGAGTAGTTTAGTAGTTTTTTTCATGCCGTTTATCTTTGTTAGATCCCTTACATAGTTAACGGCACAATTTTAAATTACTTTAACTCTTCTTCGCTAGAAATATCATAAGTTTTACTGATAGTTTGTGCTTGTTCTATCGCTATGTCACCTTGCCAACGCGAATGCACCATAGAAACCGCCAGAACATAACGGTCATTGGGCAGATCTTCGCCTGTCAGATTCATCGGGTAATCCGATTCATAGCTCTTACCCCACACTTGTTCATAGTGCTCGTCGACATAATCGTACAAACCGATTTCTAGCTTAGGAAGCGGACAGTATGGGTTAAGCAGGTCTTTCTTATCTATTCGCCACGTATCTTTTGATGCCCAGCGTACTTGCTGACGCATGGCAACTTCACCCAAAATGATCCATGTGCTCCAAGAGTTACCCCCTTCGCCCTTCACGTTCAGGCGATACAAGCCAGAATCGAGCTGTGACGCTAAGTTATAGCGCTTGCGGTACAAACTGACCGAGGCGTTGTTAACCACTTCGCTTTCTTTCGTAAACTCGCTATCGGAAGAAACGACTTTATCTACCCACTTTTCGAAGGTGATGTTTTGGATTTCTTGTTCAGATTCGACATCAATTGAAACCCGAAATGTGTCTCGACCTGGGCTTTGGATGATGTGTCTCTTAACAACAACCGAGCTAATCCAGTCCGGTAGCGTTTTCTTAGTGAGGGTTTTACCACAATCTTTATTCAACGCTTGGTCGAACAGTTCATTGAGGTGCTCTTCTCGAGATTGAGAAACATTGATTTGCCAAACTTCCACTAGAGAATCAAACATCTGCGGTAGATCATTATCCAACAAATGTTTATGCACTTGAGTGAGAGCATCGCTGCTCTTAAACCAATCTGTGGCGTACGCGGTGTTAACCACGCTCGTCAATATTAATAGTGGAAGTAAGGCTTTTTTCATTACGCTTTCATCTTGTAGCCAACGCCACGTAGCGTTTCGATCTCTAGACCTGGCAGTTTCTGTCTTAACTGAAGAACGTGCGTGTCTACTGTACGTGTTGTTGGGAAGTGGTTGTAACCCCAAACGTGGTCAAGCAGTTCGTCGCGTGTAAATACACGGCCAAGATTGCTTGCCAAGAACAGCAGAAGATCAAACTCAGTACGTGTTAACGTGACTTCTTGCTCATTGAAAAACACTTCACGTGTTGCCTTGTCGATAACAAGGTTTTGAGCGATAACTTTTGACGCGTCTTGCTCTTCAGCATCTGGTAGGCGAAGTTGAGCACGGATACGAGCAAACAACTCTGCTTCTGCGAATGGCTTCGTTAGGTAGTCGTTAGCGCCTGAATCTAGGCCCGCTACTTTGTCTTTTACCGTAACCAGTGCAGTCAGCAAGATTACAGGAATATCTTTCTTTTTCTTCCAGCTTGGAAGTGAGTCTACTGAGTCACCATCAGGAAGTTGACGGTCTAGAATAACTAGATCCGCTTGTTCCCAATAGCCTTCAACTTCAGAGATCAGTTCAGCATGTAAACATTCATACCCAGCTTGCTCAAGGCTAACTAATAGGCCATCAGCTAAATTTTTATCATCTTCAACGAGAAGCAATGTCTGTTTCACAAGGTATCTCCAAAATAAATGTTGTCGGGGGGCCGATTAGCGTCATGTGACCGCCCATTTTTCCGACCATAGATTCTACTATCGTCAGACCTAAACCAAGTCCACTCTTACTAACGAATGGCTTTCTTAGTTGCCCCCAGTCTTTGCGGGACAAGTCTCCATTATCTATAACTTTGAATGTCAGCTTCTTGTCAGAAGTATTCAGTTCTAGTATCACTGGTGCGACACCGTATTTAACAGCGTTCCTGATCAGGTTATCGATACAGGTTCCTAACCAATATACGTTCACTTTTGCAGCGATATCTTGGTTGATGCGCAGTTCAATTCCCGGCGCAAAATCTTCTTCAACTTTGTACTCTAACCACTCTTGGACACTTGGCACCCACTCAGTCGCGAGTGGTTGGTTGTCCGACTGTAGGTAGTCTTTACTTGCTTCTGCTAGCTGCCTTAAACGACGCGTGTCTTCACACAGTCGACGGAACTCATCATATACCGATTCAGGTAAGTGTTCGAACTCACGTCTGAAGCCTTCAACGGTCAATGATAAGCTCGCAATCGGTGTTCTCAGTTCGTGCGTTAAGATCTGAAGAACCAACATACGACTCTTCAATTCCTGTTTCTTACTGTTCCAACGGTATATCGCCCAACCTAGCACAAGCATGATGTTGGCAATCACCAAGATGAACATTGCGACCTGAAGCAGTTCAGAGTGATCTTCAATTTCCCAACACACATTACCACGTTGGACGAAACAGCTCTTACCTTCTGAAGATAAGCTGAACGACAGCCCTGCTAACGTCGCGTTTTCATGCCAGTCAGACTCTTTGTATAGGTAATATCTGTCGCCCCGTTTGACCCACATTTCATCAAGTTCAACAAACATGCTTGCACCAGCCAGAAGCGCGGTAATGGCTTCATTGTCCATCTGCTGCAAACGAGATAGCAGTTCATCGTGTTCAGTATTTGGACGCTCTTGGATGTGCATAAAGCGTTTTAGCGCATCGAACTTTTCTGGGTATTTCTCAACGTAACGTGCTGCATAAGAGCCACCACCTGGGTGAATCAGACCGCTACGGCTAAACCAACGATCAGATAGCTTGGTCCCTTTACACATCGCACGTGTAAACACCAAAGGCTCCGTTATTAATGGGCTTAACGGCAACTTACCGCTACAGGTTTTTGATAACTGGTATAAGCGTTGAATATCTTTTAATGGGTACTCTGCTGTTTGCGGCAGCATTGAAGAAGGCGTGATCAAACGCGTCGGATAATCAGCCTGAAGCAATCGAATATCATAAGATTCGATTGCCGTTTCATGATCAAATAGTTTGGTGAAATTATCGATACGCTCAGGCAAAGAATCAGCAAACGCGTTTACTGATACTGATAACGTAGCGATAAGAAGAGTAAATGTTCTTTTGATGATCACAAACCAGCGCAAATTCATATAGATCAAACAAATATATACCATTCGCTTTCAAAGATAAATTTTAACCGCATGAAAAACAGCAAGAATGACGACTAACTGTCATTAAATTGACTTGATTGCGCTCAAAGCGAGCGGATGTACTAGTCTAACGCATTAGAGCTAAGCCATTTCATCGTCGCTATGGGAAGCAATTAGTGCGCTCATATTCTCTCGCATTCGCACTATTTCCCCCACTCTGTGGGCACAAAAAAGGAGCTCAATTGAGCTCCTTACTTTTGTTTCTAGAACCGACCTCTATAGGTGCTCTAGAATACCTAGACAGCTTTGTTTAGCATCGCCAAACAGCATCTGTGTATTGTCTTTAAAGAACAATGGGTTTTGTACGCCTGCGTAACCCGTGTTCATAGAACGCTTGAACACGATAACGTTTTGAGCGTTCCAAACTTCAAGCACTGGCATGCCAGCGATTGGGCTGTTTGGATCTTCCAGAGCTGCTGGGTTTACGGTGTCATTCGCACCAATAACCAATACAGTATCTGTCTCGTCAAAGTCATCATTGATCTCGTCCATTTCAAGAACGATATCGTAAGGGACTTTTGCTTCAGCAAGCAGTACATTCATGTGACCCGGTAACCTACCGGCTACTGGGTGGATACCAAAGCGAACGTTTACGCCTTGTGCACGCAACTTTTCAGTAATTTCATGCACTGGGTACTGAGCTTGAGCTACTGCCATGCCGTATCCAGGAGTGATGATTACTGACTTAGAGTTCTTAAGCATGTCAGCCACGTCTTCCGCTGAAGTTTCACGGTGTTCACCTTGATCTTCATCGCCTTCAGACACTTGTACTTCCTGACCGAAACCACCAGCAATAACACTAATGAACGAGCGGTTCATTGCTTTACACATGATGTAAGACAGAATCGCACCCGACGAACCAACCAGTGCACCAGTTACGATAAGCAGGTCGTTTGCAAGCATGAAACCTGCCGCCGCAGCAGCCCAACCAGAGTACGAGTTCAACATAGAAACAACCACTGGCATATCTGCACCGCCGATCGACGCCACTAAGTGGTAACCGAATGCGAACGCGATAAGTGTCATCACCATCAGTGCGAACATGCTGCCATCTGCTTTAACGAACATGATCATAAGTAGTGTTGAAACCACGATAGCCGCTAGGTTCCATTTGTGCTTGTGAGGAATGTTCAGTGCAGACGAAGAGATAACGCCGCGAAGCTTACCAAACGCAACAATCGAACCTGTGAACGTCACAGCACCGATAAATACGCCAAGGAACACTTCCACTAGGTGGATAACGTGCTCTGCATGAATATCAGCAGGGTTAAGTGACACAGCCGCCGGTGGATCGATGTAGCTGTTGTAACCCACAAGTACCGCTGCCATACCTACGAAGCTGTGCAGAATTGCCACCAGCTCTGGCATTTCAGTCATTTCTACTTTTCTTGCGTAGTGGATACCAATACCACCACCGATCACCATTGCAATGATGATCCACACAATACCTGCAGAGTGAGGGCCAAAGATCGTCGCGATCAACGCGATTGCCATACCCGTGATACCGTAATAGTTACCTGCACGTGCAGATTCCTGCTTCGATAATCCAGCCAAGCTCATAATAAAGAATACAGCAGCAACAATATAAGCTGCTTGTACTAATCCTTCAGACATCTGTTACTCCTTAGTCTTTACGGAACATTTCAAGCATACGTTTGGTCACGGTAAAGCCACCAAAGATATTGATACTTGCAATTAAAACGGCAATAAACGATAGGAAAGTCACGACGCCGCTTCCCTGTCCAATCTGTAATAGCGCACCCACCACAATGATCCCTGAAATCGCGTTCGTTACAGACATCAAAGGCGTATGAAGAGAATGGCTAACATTCCAAACTACGTAATAACCCACCACACAAGCGAGAACAAAAACGGTAAAGTGAGATAAGAACGCAGCAGGAGCCACCGAAGCTATCCAAGCGAATGCACCAACCGCGATTGCCATACCTGCCGCTTTTTTAACTGGAGAAGTAGGCTCTTCAACTTTTGGCTCAGGTTTCGTTGCTTTTGGCTTAGCCTGTTGAGGTTGAGCAGAAACTTGAATTGGTGGAGCTGGCCAAGTGACTTCGCCCTCTTTAACGACTGTGACACCACGAAGTACAACATCTTCAAAGTCGATATTGATGTTACCGTCTTTCTCTTTGCAAAGTAGTTTCAGTAAGTTCACTAGGTTAGTCGCGTACAGTTGGGAAGACTGAGTAGGTAGACGACCAACCATATCGGTGTAACCGACAACCTTCACACCATTCGCTGTTGTGATCACTTGATCCGCAACCGTGTATTCACAGTTACCACCATTTGCTGCCGCAAGGTCCACAATTACGCTACCTGGGCTCATGCTATCGACCATCTCTTTGGTGATAAGTTTAGGCGCAGGACGACCCGGAATTAGTGCTGTAGTAATAATGATATCAACGTCTTTTGCTTGAGCCGCGTAAAGCTCTTCCGCTTTCTTGTTGAACGCGTCAGACATCTCTTTTGCGTAGCCATCACCAGCGCCTGTATCTTCCTGAAAATCCACTTCCAAGAACTCAGCGCCCATCGACTCCACTTGCTCTTTAACTTCAGGACGAACATCGAATGAACGAACAATGGCACCTAAACTACCAGCTGCACCAATTGCCGCCAAGCCAGCAACACCCGCACCAGCAACCAGTACTTTCGCTGGTGGAACTTTACCTGCCGCTGTAATTTGACCCGTGAAGAATCGACCAAATTCATGCGCCGCTTCAACAACAGCACGATAACCCGCGATATTGGCCATAGAACTTAGTGCATCGAGCGCTTGAGCTCTTGAAATACGAGGCACAGAGTCCATTGCCATCACATTAATGTTACGGCTCGACAGCTGCTCCATTAATTCCGGGTTTTGAGCCGGCCAAATAAAGCTGACCAATGTTGCGCCATCTTTAAGTAGGTCGATTTCATTCTTAGTATCATCAACGATTGGAGCGTTAACTTTAAAGATAATATCGGATTTCCAAGCTTCATCTGCGCTTACAACTTTTGCACCAGCTTGTTCGTAAGCTGAATCTTCAAAACTTGCTAGCGCACCTGCTTGTGATTCAACACAAACTTCAAATCCTAACTTTAGAAGCTGTTCGACCGATTTCGGCGATGCAGCGACTCGCGTTTCACCAGCGAGCGTTTCTCTTGGTACACCTATCAACAAATTAGACTCCTTGTGTATCAATTTGTGATTATTATTCTTACCAAAGGCAAATTAAAGAGATCGTAAGCGCACTTGGCTACACCAATTTGCATAGCGATACTTTAACAATTGGTACAATGACTTATTCGTTTGTATCTAACGACAACTAATACTTCAAGCGTTTTGTTCAAAGAACAGGAAAAGTTATTACTTATAACGATTTGGATGGAATTTGAGCACTTAATTTAGATAAATGATGCCCCTCTCGAATAAAGAGGTCAAACCACTTGCCAATAATCCTTTTAATAACAACCGACTAGCTGCTCTTTGTCCCTAAAACTAAAAAGAGCTTTCAGCATATACACTGAAAGCTCTCTAAATTATGACTAGCATCAAATCTAACCCTAATTGGTTAGCTAAATATGCTATCGCCCATTTGGTCGATGAACATTTGCGACTTCTTGAGCATCAATTCGTTGGCGTCTTCTTTGTTTGAAACAACATCTGAACGAATAAAACGATGACTTTTAATCTCACCATCAATTTCTTTCTCGATACGCCCGGCAACACGGTATTGACCAGATTCAGCAATGGCATCTTGATAGATATTGAACCCTCTATATTCGACTGGCTCAATCTCTACTTTTTGTTCGGTTTTTTCTTTGCCACCAAATAATCTAGAAAAGAATCCCACGTTTTTTACTCCTTAAATGACGTTACTGATACTAACCTATCATGACTGTTTACGGTTCAACAATGGCTTTTCATACCATTGCAATTCTACGTCATCATCAAAATTGTGTTGACTGAAGATCACGGGCACATTGTCCTTACGATCGCGTCGTCTGTCGTCAATAATCATACTTTCTGCATTTTTGACCGCGATCTCACTATTCCTTTTGTACAGAACCAATTTATCTTCTGGTAAGGCCGAAAGGAAATCGATATCAAAGCGAATATAGATAGGTTTTAACTGACCTAATGCTAAACATGCGAGATCAGCCAACTGCTCGTTTGTATAACTAGACACGTATTCTTCGGTAGACAATACATGGCCCACCAGCGTCTCCATATAGTTATGTACATCCACACTAATTTGCATACTACACCTCCGTTTGTAGCTCTATGTAAGATCTAATCTTCAACCTTGTCTTAGACGTTATGCCAACCTGGTTGGTTTTGGCTGTTAAAGCATTATATCGGTCAATTTTAAAACAAATATTAAACCGTTTTAAAATCGAATATGCCCCTTAAGCATTAACCACATAGGTTTTGTTAAGTATCTATAACGACTAATAAATTTCTCATATATACTGTGTAGTTCGTTCTGTAGTTAATAGCAACCTGAATACATATAAAAGCGGTTGCACCAATAGCGACCTATGACTATGTTTTCACTCTCGTTTAAGCAAAATGCTTGGCAATCGCTTGTTTAACCGTATCCTACGTATAGTATTAATTAATAAGATCATCATTATAGTTAGGCTCACCACATAAATGGCATCTTCTTTTGTAACGTCGAGCATGTTTCGATTTTGCTTCCCTTTACTCCTTCTAGCAATTTTACTTGCAGGTATGAACAACGTCATTCTGGTGACGGATTCAAACTTAGGGTTTGCTAGCAACCTTCCGTATATTCTATTAAGCGTTGCGGTATTGCTATGCCATACATTCAGGCAAGGGCGCATGGCCATGGTGTCAGTGACCATGCTTGTCGCCTATCTTGTAATCCAAGTTCGTTTGCAAACCCCGTTAAATACCGGAACGACTCTATTAGAGCTCTCTCTACTTGCGGCATTAGTGCCTGTCACCTGCCTACTTGTGTACGCCTTCCCAGATACAGGCGTGAATTCTAAGTCAATGTTCTTGTATGCTCTGGTATTGGTGTTATTTGTGGTTTGGGCGCAACTTATCGTTTCTCATTTTCATGCCGGAGGTTTTGAATCATGGAGCGAAGGTATCCTCTTCACCGTCAGAGACTTTTCTAAACTGCCTTTCGTTTTAGTCTTATATAGTCTGTGTTTATTGGGTTTAACTGCGATTTTGGTTCTGGTCTACAACCGTTCAATCGATGTGGTTGTGTATAGTGCAATCCTGCTGGCGTCGAGTACCTTTATCTTTTTCGATGTTCAGTACATATCGAGCACAATGTTTTCTTTGTCAGGCACTTTAATCATTGTTTATGTGATGTCTGCTAGCCACGATATGGCATTTAATGACCAACTGACAAACATTCCAGGGCGTCACGCCTTAGAAGTCGATATGAAGCATCTAGGGCGCAAGTATTCAATGGCGATGGTCGATATCGACCACTTTAAGAAGTTCAATGACACGTACGGGCACGACATTGGCGATGACGTGTTGAAATTAGTGGCGAGCATCTTAAAAGAGACGACAGGTGGCGCTCGAGCTTATCGTTATGGTGGAGAGGAATTCACGATCATCTTCAAAGGTAAACATACCGAACAAGTCAAAGAACACCTTCAATCGCTCGTTTCACAAGTGCACGACTACGATATGACAATTCGTAACACAAAAGAGCGACCTGATGATCATGATGAAGGCATCAAAAAGCGTGGTAAAAATGGTCAAGCATCTGAAATTGTCAATGTGTCAGTGAGTATTGGATTGGCAGACAGTACAACCACCAAGCACCCTGAAGAAGTATTGAAGCTTGCCGATCAAGCATTGTACAAAGCCAAAAAGACGGGCCGAAACAAACTCTGTATTCATAGCTAAAAAAACAAAAGCCAAGCTCTATACGTGCTTGGCTATGATTCTTTGGTTAATTAGATATTTGGTGCTAAATGCAGTTCGCTTTAAACAGCAAGCAACTAGTCTTGGTTGAAGAACAGAACGAGGCTACCACCTTTTAAGCTACTCCCGTAGTTGATCGTAAAACCGATGCCTACATTATCAACCCATTCATTGAATAAGTTGGGGTTCAGCAACCAACCTACACTACCCTCATAATACGAGGTCGTCCCCATCGACTCCACGGTGTCCCCACCGATATCAATTCTTCTAATGCTCGAATACATCGATGTAATGTTTTTATCCCAACGCACGAGATCGTAGAAGATCTTAGCTTCGTTAGCGATATACCAACCTTCCGGGTTCCCTACATCACCGTTGTTAGCTTCTCCCCAACCAACACCATTAAAATAGTGCCAACTGGTACTCAGTTTGTATCTCCCCCAATGATTTTTATCTTCAAAAATCAGCTTAATTTTCGGCTCTATGATATATGCCCACGCATCTGTGTTGTAATAAAGTCCATCCAATTGGTCCTGAATAGGCTCAAGTAGTGACGAGCGGTATTCAAAGTCGTTGCGATAATAAGAGATATGATTACCAATACCTGAATGAAAGCTCCAGTACTCATTTAATTGAGAGACATTAGCAAACTCGACGTAACCAGAAACCACAGACTCTTTTTGATAATCGCTTTTTATCGTCGCTGCATATTCAACGTCGTTCTCGATACGCAATGCTGATAAGCGCAACGTTATCTCTTGATGGTTGCCTTCAATGTATTTGGGCAGCTCAAAGGTGTAAGGAAGACTGAGAGATGTAATGTTTTGACGGCGACTTACCGAATCATTCGAGCCAATATCTTCATTGTCTAAACTAAAAACTTCATTTGGATCGAAGTTATTAATACCAAAAGTAAAAACATCGGTATCGTTGAGTAATACACTGGTGGCAAAACGCTGCTCTAGCTCCTTGCGAAATGCGTCTGACAAAACGTTGGCTGAAACCGTAGGAGAGGTAATCAAACAAAGCGCAGGGACAATCAGTGTCCAACGCGAATTAGCCATAGAAAATGACTTTGATTGTGGCATGTCGTTTATCACTTAAAACACTTCCTAGTTCAAACGCTACTAGGATTATAAATTCAAATTACTAAAAGAGCTCAACAGCTATCATGTGTGCTCTAAAATGTTGCGCTGGATATAGGTGTTTCTACCGCTTTGTTTTGCTTGATAAAGCGCTTGGTCGACCTTCTCATAGATGGAGGCCAAAGACTCATCGCCATTAGGCACAAACGACAACACCCCTTGTGACGCTGTCACTCTGTCTGAAATCGTAGAATACTCATGTGCGTAGTTCATATCATAAAGCGCTTCTTTGATACGAATCGCCTGCTGTTCTGCAGCATCACTGTCGGTATCACTCAAGATAAGCACAAACTCTTCACCGCCATAACGGCCGACAAACTCTCCAGCTCTCACAAACAGTACCTTTAGGGTATTAGCAAGGCCTTGTAAGCACTTATCTCCTTGAATGTGCCCGTAATTATCGTTGTAAGGCTTAAAGAAGTCTACATCGAGTAGAATCACCGTCATGGATATATTACGTCTTCCGTGCCACGCAATGCTCTCTTCAAGCTTAGTATCCATATATCGACGGTTGTACAATTTGGTGAGGCCATCTTCATTGGCTTGCTGTTGCAGGAGGATGTTGAGCTCTTCTAACTTGGCGGTACTTTGCTTCAGCTCACGCCTCATGTAGGCGATGCGCTGCATGGCAATCAGTTTAGAATTGAGTACGACTTTATTTACCGGCTTGATCAAATAGTCGTCACCACCCGCATCAATGGCCTTAGCTATCATCTCAGGCTCTTCGTGACCGCTCAGAAAGATAATAGGTACCCATTCAGGGAATCGTTCACGGATCTCGTTCGCTACTTCGAAGCCATCCATTTCAGGCATACTAATATCAAGCAAGACGAGCTCTGGATCAAAACCAGAATAAACGTTCAGGGCTTCTTTACCGCTGCCGACAGCTTCAACAATATGACCTAATTGTTTTAGTCGAATAGCAAGTTGCATTCTGTCTAGCTGAACATCGTCAACCAGCAATATGCGCATCGAAGATCCCTTTTCTATCATCGCATCACCTTTATCGAGTGTTGAATATTCAAAGTAGCTCATTTTTGGGCTTAAATCATGCCCTAATCTCTATATTATATTGACTTTTTTACAGATCTTTTTAGCATTGTTTCTTTTTAAAGAGAAATACTATGTCAGACGCTACAAACACAGAGCAACAAGAAATCGATTTAACCACAATCTCTCCTGAACTTCGCCAAGTTATCGAATTTGATGAAGTGCCAAAAGAGATGCACTTTATGGTTACTTCTATTCATGAAGTGTCTGAAGAAGCAGTACGCGAAGCTTGGGACAGCCTGCCAGCAAGCGCACAAAATGTTTTGGACAACTTCGAACAGTTCCACGCTCTAATCACGGTTAGCCAAGCTTTCGCTGGTGTTAACGTGATGGAAGAGTTCCCTACTCTTAAACTTCCAGAAGGCATGACTGACGAAGAAAAAGAAGAGTACCGCGCTCAACTACTAGACCAAGTTCTACACAACTGTGTAAAAGACATGGTTAAACAAATCAAGAAAGCTCGTCGTGATGCTATCTTGAAGCGTGATTTTAAAGAAGTTTTCACTAAATAAGCCATTGCTCAACCTTAGATTAGGTTGAACGCAAACAGTGATACTGATGCTAAGCCGCCTGTTGCTTTAAACAAGCGGCTTTTTTATACCCACTGCTTTTTCTATTGGTCGCTTATCTGCGATTCATCAATACTTCACGCCGCTCTTGTGCTGTGCAAATAATATGACTTTGCACTCATACAGTGTGGCTCAAAACCGAAGTTTATACCGTATAAAAATGACGCATGTTCCCACTCATGGAATCAAGATCGAGTTTTACCTAATCTAAAGCCAATATCTTCTAAACAAGAACTCCAAAGCAGACAAGTCGCGTTAACTTTTAATGAGTAACGGCAATGTCTCTTTGAGCTACACTCACGCCCTTAATCTGGGCAAATACTTGCTGGCCGACTTTAAGGCCAAGCTCATCCAATGCCCAAGATGTAATGGTTGCCCATAGATAACAGCCAGGCTCCAATTCCAACTCAACCGCCACACTCTGCTTATTGCTCCCTTGTTGATGCGTCTCTACGCTTTTAATCGACACAGGAAGAATGTTACGGATTGAAGTGCCTTTTGGCTCCTCTAGCGTGATCGAGACATCATTTGCCCTAACCTGAAGCCTTACGGTAGCCCCAATCTCACTCGACACTTTCTGAACCCACAAAGACGTAGACTTTCCGAGCATTAAACGAGACAAAGCGTAATCGTCGTTGTGCTCTGCCAGTTTCGCTTCAAACAGTGAGCTTTGCTCTGAGAAAGACTGCCAAGGCTGCATCGCACGTGACGCCCATACCTGTTCGGTCACACCAGACGACACTACCTTACCTTGGTCAATGATGACCAAGTGATTCGCCAATCGTAAGATTTCGTTGAGGCTGTGAGTGACGTAAATAATCGGAATTTGTACGGTCTCGGATAAGTTCTCCAGAAACGGCATCACTTCACGCTTTCTAGGTAAATCAAGAGATGCCAATGGCTCATCCATCAACAAAATGCTTGGCTTAGATAACAGAGCTCGGCCAATTGCCACACGCTGCTTCTCTCCGCCAGATAAACTAGCCGGATAACGATCTAGCAACGAGTTTAATAAAAGCAGAGACACGATCTGATCAAAGTGCGCTTTATCTGTGCCTTTAACACCGTATTTAAGATTCGCCGATACCTTCATATGAGGGAACAATCGTGACTCTTGAAACACATAGCCCACATTGCGCTTATGCGTTGGCAAGTTAATCCCTTGTACACTGTCGAACAAGGTTGTCCCCGACACACTGATCAAACCTTTATCTGGCTGTTTAAGGCCACTAATGGCATTGATTAAAGAGGTTTTACCCGCCCCAGAGCGACCAAAGATCGCCGTGATACCACGGCTTGGCAGTTCTAAGTCGATATCGAAGAAGGTTTCACCAAGCTGCTGTTGGTATTGGAGGATCAAAGCACTCATGCATTACCTCCCAAGCGTTGTGCCGACTTTCTGTTTAACCATTCAGACAACATCAATGAACCTAGCGCTATCACAATAGAAATTGCACACAGGCGTGCGGCTTCCATTTCAGCACCTGGAGTTTCAATAAAGGTATACATAGCCAGTGGAATGGTTTGAGTTTCACCCGGGATATTGGATACAAAGCTGATCGTAGCACCAAACTCACCAAGGCTTCGCGCAAATGAAAGCATGGTTCCCGTAATGATCCCAGGGATCATTAAAGGCAAGGTGATAGTAAAGAATACTCTGACTGGTGAAGCGCCTAATGTGGCGGCCGCCTCTTCCAATTTACTGTCGACCGTTTCTAAGCTTAAACGAATTGAACGAACCATTAATGGCAGTGCTACTACGACACAGGCTAATGCCGCGCCTTTCCAACTAAAGCTGAATACGATACCAAACACCTCATTCAGCCAAGAGCCGATAATGCCTTGTCTACCCATCATCACCAGCAACAAATAGCCAATCACCACTGGAGGCAACACCAAAGGTAGGTGAACAATACTCTCTAGAATGCTTTTTCCCACAAACTGCTTTTTTGCAAGCAGCCACGCGAGGCCAATCCCGATTGGGATCAGCCATAGGATAGCAAATCCAGCCACTTTCAAGCTAAGCATTAAAGCTTGGTATTCGTATTCCGATAGGTACATCATTTAACGCACTTCAAAACCAAAACTGTTCAAAATGTCCTTCGCTTGCTCGCTACTAAGGAAAGTATAGAACTCCTGAGCAACCGCTTGGTCACTCAGTTTCGCTACAGGGTAACGTATTGGTGTATGCAAATCTACCGGGAACGTCGATACAAGACTCACTTCCTTAGATAATAGCGCATCCGTTTTGTAAACAATACCGAGCTTAGCTTCATTGCGCTCTACCAATGCCAATGCCATACGAACGTTATTACTTGGTGCTAATCGTGTCTTGACCTCATCCCAAACAGCCAGTTTTTCTAGCGCTTCTTTCGCATAGATACCAGCAGGAACCGACATGGTGTTGCCAACTGCAAGCCTTTCATTATCAAGAAGTTTAGACCACTGCTCACCTTTTGAAATATCAAATGAAATTGAATCTTCCTTTGGAGAGATTAGCACAAGCTCGTTCTCACAAAGATTTGTGACATTGTCACTAGAAACATAGTTTCGATCGACAAGATGAGTCATCCATTTTTCATTTGCCGAGATAAAGATGTCTGCTGGTGCACCTCTTTCGATCTGTCGTACCAATGAAGATGTGCTGGCATAGACAGGAATAACGTCAACAGAATGGTTTTTCTCAAACTCTTCAACTAACAGATTCACCGCATTAGTCATAGATGATGCCGCATAGACACGGAGTTTCTCGGCAGCCAAAGCATGAGCAGGACTCAATGAGGTGGTTAACGCTACCGCTAAAAGAATGACTAGTTTTTTCATTGCTCTCACTTATCTGTTGTTCTTTTAATTTCTTGGTCAGTTTGTTTCAGCTCAGGCCAAAGCAGGTCAAGATTTAAGTGCTCTTCGATGGCATCGGCGATTCGATTAATACCCAACTCTTTCAGTTGTTCGTGGTCAATCGCTGCTACTTCATTAGCACCTGCCCATTCACAAATCAGGGATAACGCATCGCTGTTATCCAATACACCGTGCAAGTAGGTACCAAATATCGAGTTGTCTGAGTTTATCGCGCCATCAAGGTTGCCAGATTCTAACTGAACCGGTAATGCTATTTCATTGACATCAGTCCTACCTACGTGAATTTCATACCCTTTTACTGGTGCTGACTTTCCATTTAGGCTTAAATTCCCAAACACGTTCGTTAACGTTTTCTGTTGCGTTAACGTGGTTTCAGCATCAAGGTACCCTAACCCTTCACTGCTTCCCGGCTCGCCTTCAACGCCATCAGGATCGTGGATAAGATTACCGAGCATCTGATAACCACCACATATGCCCATCACTTTGCCACCTAAACGCAGGTGACGCTGAATGTCTTTGTCCCAACCTTGCTGCTTCAAATAATCCAAATCGGCTCTTACTGACTTAGTACCCGGTAAGATGATCAAATCAGCGTTGTTCAAACGCTCACCTTTACCGACGTAACGAAGATCAATTGAAGGATTAAGTCTCAACGCATCAAAGTCCGTATGGTTGCTGATTCGTGTTAGAACAGGTACCACGACTTTTAGCTTAGCCTCTCCATCGGATTCTTGAGCGGAGGTAATGGCATCTTCAGCTTCCAAATTAAAGCCATGCAGATATGGCAACACACCTATTACAGGCTTGCCCGTTTTCTCTTCTAGCCAATCAAGGCCCGACTGAAGCAGCGCGATATCGCCTCTAAAACGGTTAATCACAAACCCTTTTACACGAGCTTGTTCAGATTCAGATAACAGAGCTAATGTGCCATACAGGTGCGCAAATACACCACCACGGTCAATATCAGCCACAATAATCACTGGGATATCTGCCTTTTCAGCGAATCCCATGTTCGCGATATCATTCTCGCGAAGGTTGATTTCTGCAGGACTTCCCGCCCCTTCGATCATCACGCTTTCGTATTCATCCAAAAGTCGATCAAAAGAATCGATTACTGTATTCATCGCGACTTTCTTATAATCATGGTAGCCCGTAGCCTCCATGTTACTTAATGCGCGCCCTTGCAGAATCACTTGAGCGCCAGTATCAGAATTGGGTTTAAGCAATACAGGGTTCATGTGCACTGAAGGTTCAATATTACAAGCTTGTGCCTGAACGGCTTGAGCGCGGCCAATTTCGCCGCCGTCTTTGGTCACGGCACTATTCAAAGCCATGTTCTGTGGCTTAAAAGGTGCCACTTTAATGCCTTTCCTAGCCAAAACACGGCATAAACCTGCCACCAATACACTTTTTCCGGCATCTGATGTGGTTCCCTGAACCATAAGGGCGTTCAATGGTGCTCGCATTCGTACTTAAATCCTTAATTTCTCAGCCCGCAGGCAATACTTCTCTTTAACCATCTTAACGTCATTGGCGACTCGATGCTCAATAAAATGAATGGAAAATGAATGTGTTACTCACTCTAGATTCAAACCGAGTGTTGTTTAATAGCCTCATCGAAACAAAACGTTTCAACTAACAAACAACATTAAGGGATTCACCATGAAAAAAACTGTATTAGCTATCGCAACCACTATTATTCTTGCTCCAACTTTCGCAATGGCTGGTGACCACAAAGGTAACAAGCACGAGAGCCCGATTGCTTACACAGGACCTATTGAAACCGTTTCTGTAGCGACCCTACTTGCAGACACAAGCATGTTTTCTGAGCAAGACGCGATTGTAGACGGCAAGATTGTTCGTCAACTTAAGAACGACACATTTATCTTCTCTGACGGCCAGAGCGAAATTCAAATTGAACTGGACGACGATATCCGTCTAGCACAACCGTTAACAGCAGATACCAAAGTACGTATCTTCGGTGAATACGAAGGTGGCAAAACACCGGAAATCGAGGTTGACCACATCCAAATTCTATAACCGACAAATATAAAACTAACGACTTCAAATAAATTGGCCTGCATATTGCAGGCTTTTTTGTATTATACTGCCGCAAAATACATTTATATGGAGTCACCATGCTAGGTTGCACTAACAAGACTGTCCTTTTAGGACTAGCTGCACTGTGTTCATTCTCTGCGTCTGCAAACAACTTTAACTACAACACATTCGAGCTGCGCATGGGTACCAGCCCTAGTACTTTCGGTGGTGAAGTCACAACCATGTTTACTCAGAACTCACACTTTGTGGCTCGCATCGATTCAGAATTTGAAAGTGATTGGGATGCTGCTGTCGGTATGGGTTTTAACGGTCCAATTAGTCAATTTGCTGATGTGACTGGCCAAATGCTACTTCACAACATTGAGCGCAATGACGACAACCACATCAAGACTGAAATTAACCTAGGCTTAAGAGCGTGGTTAATGGCAAACGTTGAAGTTAACGCTCGCCTTGGTCAGCTGATCGACAATGATGATACTCGCTCAATCGTGGGTATTGGTGCCCGTTTCCATTCAACAGAACAACTGTCTGTTGGTCTAGATATGCGCAATAACGGTACATACGGACATCAGCTGTTAATGTCTGCTCGATTCGGCTTCTAAGCTCACTATACCCCCTAATGTAAGTGGCTAATTCTTATTGATTATTCATTTACAGCATGATTTTAAGGCTAATGGGTTCTTTACCTGTTAGCCTTTTTTCGTTCTCATCTTTTACCATCAGTTTTATACAAACAGCTTCACGACACGCTGCGTTCTATTCTTGATTTGGGCCATCCAATCACAACCGCTCTAGTACCTTTTATACAATTAAATTATTAATAAATGCCAATTGATAAAACAGCTTTACTGCAATATGGCGTACTGATACTCTTTGCGAAAATTTTGCTGAAAATGGAGTACCTTAATGGGTGTAAGCAGCATTTCTATTAAGAACAAACTAACGTTGATGTTTGTTGTCATTATCTTCGCCATGACGATGATTCAAACTTATATCACTGGCAAGCAACTGTTGAACGAAACTTACCGTTCTATCCAACAATATTCGACCACGCTTACCGAGGCCAATGTTTCTGGAATTGAAAAGTGGATAGAAGGTCGTATTAACGTTGTAAATGCAGCGAAAGACGCGTTCAAATACACGGACGATCCAAAAAGCTATTTCACCCAAAGTACTAACGCAGGTCGATTCCAAATTGCGTATGCTGGACTTTCTGACGGCCGTTTCCTACAAGGTGTCGATTTGCCCGTACCCGAAGGTTATGACCCTCGCACTCGCGACTGGTACAAAGTACCAATGTCTACAGGCAAAACAGTAGTGACAGAACCCTACGTCGATGTGGCAACCAATGACCTTGTCGTGACCATTGCCAGCCCTTTCAATACCAACGGGTATTCAGGTGTTATTGGCGCAGATCTTAACCTAAATACGTTGATTAACGATGTTGTAAGCATTGAGCAGCCAGGCGTTTACGCATTCCTTGTCGATGGAAATGGTAAAATTGTTGCCCACAGAGACCGTGACCTTACGCTTAAATCAGTTGCTAACGTCTCACAAAACCTCTCAGCGAATAAGATCAAATCGCTATCTCAAGATCCGGGTTTTGAGGAGATGAGCATCGACGGCGCGGAGTCTCTGCTTTCAGCGAAAAAAGTTCCTCATACCGACTGGTACTTCACTGTCGTTATCGATAAATCCCAATCTTTTGCTTCTTACCGCTCGTTGCTTCGCCAATCGGCCATCTTTGGCCTGATTCAGCTTGCCGTTATTGCATTTGTGGCAATGTTTGTCATTAAGAAAGCACTCGCCCCCCTAACAACGTTAAGTTCAGCAATGGAAGCACTATCTAAAGGCGATGGTGATTTAACCCAACGTATTACCGTCAACAGCAAGGACGAAATTGGCACACTGGCTCATCACGTGAATGCGTTCATCGCTAAGCTACAAGAAATTGTCCGTGATATCGCAGACTCTTCTAGCCAATTGAACGAGCAATCTGAAGTCAGTACCAATGTTGCTCGCCAAACGAGCGATGGCCTAACAGTTCAACTGCATGAGATCTCGCAAATCGCAACCGCAGTTCACGAGATGTCGGCAACGGCTGAGGAAGTGGCAAACAACGCACAGATGACAGCAGATTCAGCGATCAGTTCTACTGAAAACTGTGAGCAAGGCAAGCGTGTGATTATTCGTAATCAAGATTCAATCACTAACCTTGCACAACAGGTAGAAAATGCATCGGGCATCATTCAAGAGCTTGAAAAGAATGCCCTAGACATTAACGCGATCCTTTCAACAATTTCAGACATCGCAGAGCAAACTAACCTACTTGCACTTAATGCAGCGATTGAAGCGGCACGTGCTGGTGAACAAGGTCGTGGTTTCGCAGTGGTTGCAGATGAAGTACGCGTGCTATCTCAACGCACTCACAGCTCTACTGATGAGATTCGTGAAATGATTGAGACTCTGCAGAAAAACAGTGTTAGTGCCGTTGAATCAATGCAGCGTAGCCAAGACTTAGCTCAATCTAGTGTTGATGATGCGAACAATGCCACCACAGCGCTTGAAGAGATCGCAACATCGATCCAGCAGATCTCTGATATGGCGTCACACATCTCAAATGCGGCATCTGAGCAAAGAACCGTGACTGGCGAAGTAAGCAAAAACATCCAATTAGTTAATGATGTGTCAGACAAGATGTCGACGGAAGCCGATAACTCGCGCCACCTTTCAGAAGAATTACGTGGCATCGCCCAACAGTTGAATACCCAAGTTCAGTTGTTCAAGTACTAATAAGATCATTAGTACTAGCTAACAAAAAGCCCCCGAACACAACGGTGCTCGGGGGCTTTATTTTCTTCTGGTGATGAACCAATAGTATCAGTTCACCTACCTCAATCAGTCTTGCATAGTGACTGTTACAGGTTAACCATCAGCATCTTTTTCTGATGATCTAGGTACTCTTCATAAGTACCTTGGAAACTCACTAATTGCTGGTCTTTCACATCAATGATGTGTGTTGCCAGTGAAGATACAAACTCACGGTCGTGACTCACAAAAATAAGCGTACCTGGATAAACCTTCAGCGCATCATTTAGCGCTTGGATCGCTTCCATATCCATGTGGTTCGTTGGTTCGTCCATCACAAGAACATTGATGTCTTGCATCATTAGCTTACCAAATAGCAGACGGTTCTTCTCACCACCAGAACAGTTACGTGCTTTCTTGTTTGCGTCATCAGCAGTAAACAGCAGACGACCTAGAATGCCACGCACCATTAAGTCATCGTGCTTCGCTGTACGCCACTGTGAAATCCAATCGAATATGCTCAAATCGTTGTCAAAGTCTGCGCTGCTATCTTGCGGGCAGTAGCCGACTGATGCGTTTTCAGACCATTTTACGATACCTTGGTTTTGCTCCAATTCACCAACTAGACAGCGTAGTAAAGTGGTTTTACCTACGCCGTTCTCACCGATAACCGCAAGGCGCGTACCCGCCTCAAGTAACAAATTACCACCAGCAAATAGCGTCTCGCCTTCGAAACCGTGGCCTAGCTCTTGAAGCTCAAGCGCTTGACGATGCAGCTTTTTACCTTCGCCGAAGTTAATTGATGGGCTCATACGGCTCGAAGACTTCACTTCATCAAGGGTGATCTTTTCCATCTTCTTGGCACGAGAACTCGCTTGCTTCGCTTTTGATGCATTGGCACCAAAACGGTTTACGAAGTCTTGCAGTTCGTTTATTTCTGCCGTTTTCTTCGCATTAGAAGCCAGAAGTTGTTCACGACGTAAACCCGATGCTTCTAGGAAGTACTCGTAGTTACCTGGGTAGATGCGAAGTTCACCGTAATCGATGTCCGCCATGTGCGTACATACCGAGTTCAGGAAGTGTCTATCGTGCGAAATGATGATCATTGTACATTTACGCTGGTTTAGCTCTTCAGCAAGCCAGTTGATGGTGTGAATGTCCAAGTTGTTGGTCGGTTCATCAAGTAACAGAATGTCTGGGTTCGCAAACAATGCTTGTGCCAAAAGCACACGCAGTTTCCAACCTGGAGCCACTTGCTGCATCAGGCCAAAATGAAGCTCTTCTTCAATACCCGCTTGAATAAGAATATCTCCAGCACGACTTTCCGCTGTATAGCCATCCATTTCAGCGAACTCGCTTTCAAGCTCTGCCACTTTCATACCGTCTTCTTCGCTCATTTCAGGCAAAGAGTAAATACGGTCACGCTCTTGTTTTACTTCCCATAACTTTCTGTCGCCCATGATCACAACGTCGATTACGCTGTACTGCTCAAAAGCAAACTGATCTTGGCTCAATACGCCCAGTTTTTCTCCAGGAGTGATTGAAACGTTGCCCGAGCTTGGCGTTAATGCGCCACTTAGGATTTTCATGAACGTTGATTTTCCGCAACCATTGGCGCCGATCAAGCCATAACGGTTTCCGTTACCAAATTTAGCAGAGATGTTTTCAAACAGAGGCTCTGCGCCAAATTGCATTGTGATGTTCGCGGTAGATATCAAAGAAGTAATTCCTAAGCGTGTACTGGATAGATCGTTATTAGGTCACTGAATAAACCTAAATAAGGACTACGAAAGTATGGATTAAACAAAAACGAAGCGCGGATTATATAGAGATCTGGATCACGTTGTCGAGGCTAAACAGTAACCTGATGACGAACAGAGCCGAATTAACGATATTTACTAAGATTTTAGACCGTAAAACGAAAAAATCCCCGCTAATTCAATTAGCAGGGATTCAATTTTCCAAAAGAGAAAGTCTCAGAACAAGTCTGAATCAACAGAAGCTAAGTCTATTTAGTCACTTTCTTCTGAACGTACTTCTGGCTTACATCGACAACCGCAACATCTCTAAAGAAGCTTCTTCCCAAAAGAAGTGGGAAAGAAAGATGCGTTCGATCTGCAAGTGTAAATTCAGTTTTGTCTTTCAGGTCACCAATTTGGATAGAAGCTACAACCACGGCACGACGTTGTGTGCCTTCAGCGCTAGATTGTTTGATCTTCACCCAACGCTCTACAGGTAAGCTGATCTCTTCTGTTGTGATGCCATCATGTTCAATCTTGAATTTAACCCAGTCTTTTCCGTCACGCTCAAAATCGACGATATCAACCGCACTGATTGAAGACGTTGTCGCACCAGTATCGACACGTGCTTTAAACGCTTCTTTCAAACCTGGAACAAATACCCACTCTTCTTCACCAAGAATCAATTTACCATCACTGGTTTTTGTAGGTTTCGCTACTGGCTTTTCTTCAGGTTTTGGCTTTGCTTCTGGTTCAGCTGGTTTTACTTCTTCTGGCTTCTCAGTAGGTTCCGTTACTTTGTCGCCTTCAGTTGCGTCAGGCTTAGAAGAGTCATCAACTACTGGTTGTTCGACCTGAGGCTTTTGCTCTGGTTCAACTGGCGCTTGAGTCGTAGTTGAACAAGCAAACAGACCGCCACTTAACATTAGGATTATAATCGCTTTCCAATTATACATTCAGTCACCTTCTATTTTGATACGTTGGCTATCGCTTTTGCTACGTAAGGAATATGGGATTCAGAAAGGCCTGCAATATTGATGCGTCCGTCACCAACACCGTAGATGCCATATTCTTCACGTAATTGATTCATTTGAGTTTCTTTAAAGCCTAGTACAGTAAACATACCTTTATGGCTTTCAATGAAATCAAATTGTGACGTGTTATAAGTATTTCGCAATTCATCACATAAACTTTGGCGCAGATTTAACAAACGTTGCTGCATTTCACTCAACTCTTGCTTCCAAATCGATGTTAGCTCTTGATTCTGAAGAATTGTTTTCACCAAAGCCGCACCGTGATCTGGCGGCATCGTGTAAGTTGAGCGAGCAAGCGTCAGTAGCTTACCTTTTGCGTTGCCAACGTGTTCGCTATTCTTACCAATCACAATCGCCGCGCCCGTTCTTTCTCGGTACAAACCGAAGTTCTTTGAGCAAGAAGTGGTAATCAACATCTCTTCCACGTTGTTCGCCATATGCTGAAGACCTTTCGCATCTTCTTCTAAGCCGTCACCAAAGCCTTGGTAAGCAATATCAACAAACGGCAAGAAGCCATTTTTCTGCGATAGTTTGGTAATTTCCTGCCACGCCTCAAAGTCGATATCCGCACCCGTTGGGTTGTGACAGCAACCGTGCAGTAGTACCACATCTGATGGACCCGCTTTTGAAAGGTCATCCAACATTCTTGCGGTATCAACTTGCTTCGTTTCAGGACTGAAGTAATTGTAGTATCGAACTTTTAAGCCTGCCGCCTCCATCACCGGTTTGTGGTTAACGTAGCTTGGGTTTGAAATCCAAACCGTGGTGTCTGGTTGAGAAACTTTCATTAAGTCACCCAACATACGAAGTGCTCCACTTGCACCTGGTGTTTGAATCGCAGCAACGCGATCCATTGCAGAAGTCCCTTTAAGCAGCAGATCAACCATGCTCTGGTTGAACTCTTCACAGCCTGCTAGGCCAACGTAAGCTTTGGTTTTCTGCGTTTCAACAACGATATCTTGAGCCATAGAAACGGCTTTCATGATCGGAGTTTCGCCTTGGTCATTTTTGTAAACGCCAATGCCTAAGTCGACTTTATCAGTACGAGTATCGCCGCGGTAAGCAACAGAAAGAGATAGAATTGGATCTAAAGTTGGTTTTGGTAGATGTGAAAACATGAAAGTCACAACCCTTTGAAATTCAAGTAATGAGTTTCACGTTAACATTATCGTAGACAAATCAGAAACATTTTTTAATAGAAGCGCTTAGTTAGAATAAGTAATCAGAGATTGGTCATTTTACGTCACAAAACAGCGCAAATTTCGAACACTTTTAGTGCTTTATCAAAAGATCAGTGGCTTGTTTAAGAAGTACCTTGTTGATTCTCAGCTAAATGCCTTGTTTGAATTGCCTTGGTGTCACGCCCGACCATGCTTTAAACCGAGTACTGAAATTGGCCGCATTAGGATACCCAACAATCTCGCCGATGTGTTGAATGGACCAATCGCTGGATTTCAACAAACGAGCCGCGTACTCCATCCTCATTCGCATGATGTGTGTCATAGGACCATGCGAATAGTAACGCTGGCATAAGCGATGAAAATGCGGTTCTGAACACGGAAACAGGCTTGCCAGTTCATGCACGTTCCACTCTTTGTGAAGCTGCTTTTGAACACTGTCGAACACTCGTCTCAAACGAATCAAATTTCTTGATTGTTGCTGCGGAACCGGCGCGTTAATCATGAACTCGATTTGAGCCACACTGTGATTGGCAATCGCTCCACCTAAATCAATTGGCAAAGCAATACTTCTTAGCAAGGTATGTATGCAAGATGAGACGACTTCTGCTGCTGGGGATAACGTGTAACTCACCTCATCAGTAACGACATTCTCCCATTGTTTATCAGGCGATAGAAAGATCCACGCTATTTGCCATGTTTCTTCTTCAATACCAAAACCGTTCTCAACGCCTGCTGGCACAGTAATGCACGACCCCGGCTCTAGAATATATCGACACCCTTCACTTTCAAGCCACCCTTTGCCTCTTACGGTGTACAGCAGCATATGTTTTTGTTGGTTCTTTCGATAAACAGAAAAGAAATCGCGGCACGATGCTGTCCCACATTGAACGATACCTAGCTCTTCAAATGCCAATACATGGCTTTGATCGACAAACTCTTGATGGGTCTTTTCAGAAATGTCGTAACGTTCTTGTTTATCACTCATACCACTGTTAACTCATTCAATTGGCCAACCCATAAAAGTAGATAGTTTGGCAAAAGTTTGTGATTAACCTGAACAATACAGCTAAAACAAATGCCGATACACTTCTCGCATATTCACGACAGGGGAAGTGCGATGCTCTCGACATATCGTCATTTAGACAAAGATTTTTGGCAAAAGTTACTGCACATCGGTTTACCTGTGTCTCTGCAAACCATGTTGTTTTCATTGCTCGGCGTAGTCGATATTTTCATGGTCAATCAGCTTGGTGATGCGGCAACCGCAGCAGTTGGTGTTGGCAACCGTATCTTCTTCTTTAACCTAATCATGGTATCGGGAATCAGCGGTGCAGTCAGTGTGCTAGCTTCGCAATATTTTGGTGCGGGCGATTTCAATGGGATTCGACGTGTCTTGTCGCAATCTTGGGCCTTGTCTATCTTTGCCATCATCCCTTTTATTTTGATTTACACATTGGCTCCTGAATCAGTCGTGTCTGTGGTGGCCTCAGACCCTGATTACATCCGCTTGGCAACGGATTACCTTTGGATAACAGGAGCCAGCCTTATTGGTACGGCAATCGTTGTGCCGCTAGAAAGCGCACTGCGATCGGTTGGTGAAGCCAAATTGCCCACCAAGATCAGTATTTGGGCAATCATCGTCAATGCGATTCTCAATGCTCTGCTGATCTTCGGACTATTTGGCTTTCCAGAACTCGGCGTGGTTGGCGCAGCGATTGGCACCACAGCTTCTCGATTCTTTCAGACGATTGCATTGCTTGTTATGGCGAGAAAACATTACGCGCATCTATTCCCTACGATTGAGAGTTGGCGTGATGCAATATTGCCTAAGCACAGAAAGAAGTACTTCAAGATTGCGATTCCTATGCTGATTCACGACACGGCATGGGCTGGTGGAATACTGATTTACAACGTTATTGTAGGTCAGATCGGGGTTGGTGAACTTGCGATCATCTCACTGCTATCTCCAGTGGAAAGTATCTTAATTTCAGCTTTCTTAGGTTTTGCCGTCGCTGCTTCGATCATCCTTGGTAATGAGATTGGTGCTAAGAACTATCAACGTGTTGAAAACACCGCTTGGGGCTATGTATTTGTAAGCTGTGCGCTTGCGACACTATTGGCACTGCTGTGTTTTATCGCCAAGCCTGCCATTATTCAATTAATCGATTTAACGCACCTAGAACTCAAAGATACAGCGGTCAACGTAGCCTTGGTGATGGCGGCAGGGATGATATTGAGAGTGTTCAACATGGTTGGCATCGGAGGTGTTTTAAAGAGTGGTGGGGACATCAACTACAGCATCTTTATCGACATATTCGGCCAGTGGGCGATTGGCATCCCCCTCGCCTACTTCACCGCTTTGGTGCTTGGCTGGTCTTTAGAATGGGTTTTGATGATTGTGTTACTGGAGGAGCTGGCGAAGATCGCGTTAACTAGCCAGCGAATTCGTTCTAAGAAATGGATAAACAACCTCATAGAAGAGCCTAACCAACTAACCACTTAATATTTATTTGAACTACTAGAACAAACGAAAAGAACTCACACCCAAGGGCTGATTGATTGCATTGCGCTAACCATGATGCCCTTTTTCGTTTTACAACAATACGAAGTGACGACAGCCTTAGTTATCAGTGAATCGATGGATAATTTGGTTTGAACTACCACGCCAATCCAACATCGGATCCGCTTTATCTTGCTCAAAGCGACCATCAATCAAAGTATCGACATATTCCAGCACTTGCTTCTGCTTTTCATCGAGTTCGTCTAGCTCGTAGCCCGTCCACATCCAGATATCTTTGCCTTCGCATTCAGCTTTTACACGCTGAACAAGCTTAAGCACTTCAGACACATTCGCAGGATGCAGAGGATCACCACCAGAAAGCGACAAGCCACGACGTTTGATTCGCGGGTCATTCAGATCGGCAATAATGTGGTCTTGTAGTTCTTGAGTGAACAAATGCCCAGAATCCAACCTTTGCGTCGACTGGTTATAACACCCACGGCACTGGTGCACACAACCCGATACGAACAAGGTGCAGCGTGTTCCGGGGCCGTTTACAACGTCGATTGGGTGATATTGATGATAATTCATAAGGCAGTATTGATAACTCGTGATGGCTTAGTGGTTTAACTCGAAAAATAGCGAGAAGTGAAACAAATGAATTGGTATCGACATAGCGCCAATACCAATCTTATTTCTTAGAAACTTAGCTCTTCTAAATAAGCTAGCTATTGATCTTAGGGCTTATTAAAGATGCTTCACGCGGCGTTTAACTTCTTCTTGCTTACCGAAGTTAAATGGGCGAGCGTCTGGACTACCAAGGTAACCACAAACACGACGTGTTACCGATACTTTGGTTGAGTCATGGTTGCCACACTTAGGACACGTAAAGCCCTTGCTTGTACAGTCAAACTCACCGTTGTAACCACACTCGTAACACTCATCAATCGGTGTGTTGGTGCCGTAGTAAGGAACACGTGTGTAGCTGTAATCCCATACGTTTTCTAATGCTTCGATGTTCTTCTGCATGTTAGGGAATTCGCCGTAACAGATGAAACCACCACTAGAAATTTCAGGATAAGGCATCTCGAAATCGATCTTGTCGTATGGGTTCACTTTCTTCTGCACATCTAAGTGGAAGCTGTTTGTGTAGTAACCACGGTCTGTTACACCATCAATCACACCAAACTCTTTGGTATCGATGCTGCAGAAGCGGCTACATAGGTTTTCACTTGGTGTGCCGTATAGGCTGAATGCGTAACCTGTCTCTTTGGTCCAAGATTCCACTTCACGCTTCATGTACTCCACCAGCTCAAGCGCTTTAGCACGCATTTCGCCATCGTCGTACAGGTGAACGTCAGTACCGTAAAGCGCAGTCATCGCTTCGTGGATACCAATGTAACCAAGGGACACAGAAGCACGGCCGTTCTTAAAGATATCAGCAATAGAGTCGTCTGCTTTCAAGCGAACACCACATGCACCTTCCATATATAGGATTGGAGCAACACGCGCTTTCACGTTTTCTAGACGAGAGATACGAGTTTCCAATGCGCGACGAGCAAGCTTCAGTTTTTCATCTAGCAACTCGTAGAACTTAGCCATATCTTGTTTTGCGTTGATCGAAATACGTGGCAAGTTCAAGCTCACAACACCTAAATTGTTACGGCCTTCATGGATAAGCTCGCCGTTTTCTTCGTATGTATTCAAGAAGCTACGGCAGCCCATAGGTGTTTTGAATGACCCTGTCACTTCTACTACTTTGTCGTAGTTAAGAATGTCTGGGTACATGCGCTTAGACGCACACTCAAGTGCCAGTTGCTTGATATCGTAGTTTGGATCTTGTGGCTGGTGGTTCAAGCCATCTTTGATTGCAAATACCAGTTTAGGGAACACGGCTGTTTTACGGTTCTTACCCAAACCTGCAATGCGGTTTTTCAAGATTGATTGCTGAATCAGTTTCGAGCCCCAGCTTTCACCTAAACCAAAACCAAACGTCACGAATGGTGTTTGACCGTTAGCGGTGTGCAGTGTATTTACTTCGTATTCAAGAGATTGGAATGCGTCGTAACACTCTTTCTCAGTGCGAGAAATAGCAAACGCTTCTGGGCTGTGAATGTCCCACTCTTTCGCTAACGATAAATGCTTCTCGTAACTTGCCATCACGTAAGGTTCTAAAACCTCGTCGATACGGTTGATTGTTGTACCGCCGTAAATATGGCTCGCCACTTGTGCGATGATCTGCGCAGTTACTGCCGTTGCGGTAGAGATAGACTTAGGCGTATCGATTTCTGCATTACCCATCTTGAAGCCATGCGTTAACATGCCTTTCAAGTCGATAAGCATACAGTTAAACATCGGGAAAAACGGTGCGTAGTCTAAATCGTGGTAGTGAATGTCACCACACTCGTGAGCATGTACGATGTCACGTGGCAAAATGTGAGTTTTTGCATAGTGTTTAGCCACGATACCCGCCAGCAGGTCACGCTGAGTTGGGATTACTTTGCCATCTTTGTTCGCGTTTTCGTTGATTAGATCAACGTTGCTTTCTTCGATCAAACCTTCGATTTCACGAGTTAACGCACTTTGCTTCTCACGTGCAATATCGCGATCATGACGATATTCGATGTATGCACGTGCTAGAGACTTATATGGTCCCTGCATTAGCTCGTTCTCGACCATGGTTTGAATTTCAGAGATATGAACTTCATCGTAGTCTTCGAGCTTCAACTCAACTGCTAATGCCACATTCAATGCATAAATAGCAATTTCCTTATCGGTTTTGTCTGATGCTGCTTCCACTGCAGCCTGGATGCGATCTCTACTGAATGGAGCTCTTGAGCCATCACGCTTGATTACGATTGATTTCACCACTTCTCCTTACTCTTGAGGTATTCACAGACTTATCCACAAACACACTATATAGAGCGATTTACCGTTAAACTAACACTAGATATTGTGGCGTATTTAACGAGAACCACCAAACTTGGGTATTGATTTGGATCAATAAAAAGAGAACGCTGACTAAGATCAATTCAATATTATTACGCTAGTTCTCAACTCGAAAAGAAACAATGTAACAATAAAAAAACTGCTAAAAAGAGTTGAATTTTTGGTAAGTGTTGTAGGATAACGGCTCATCAATATTGGTCGACAAATTTAGGGATATTTGGGATGAAACGACTACAAAAGTGGTTAATGTTAGGCTGCCTAATCGGTAACCAAGCAATTGCTGAACCTTTAACCATATCCAGTTGGAATATCGAATGGTTATCAACCAACGAGGCTGTGAATAAGTTTTCTGACAAACGTGATCAAGCTGATTTCGACAAACTTGAAGAATACTTTCAATCCTTAAACGCCGATGTGGTTGCGTTTCAAGAAGTCGATGACATAAATGCCATTCAGCGTGTGGCTGGTGATCAATACAAGATATTGATGTCTGACCGGGCGCTACCTAAGAACAGCAACCGCCAGTTCAAAGAAGTGAACCAATACACTGGGTTTGCGGTTCGTAAAGAAGTAAGCCTCACCGACTACGCTGATTTTCCTCTGGAATCGAGTTCTAACAGCAAGCTTAGGTTTGCCAGCTATATCGTTATAGAAACAGAGACTAAACCCATTCATATGCTCTCTGTTCATTTAAAGGCAGGATGCAGTGGTGCTTATAAGTCCAACCGCGACTGCTCACGTTTAAAAGAGCAAGCTCAGCAATTGAATAAATGGATAAAGCAGAGAGAGCGCAATAACGAAGACTACGCCATTCTTGGCGACTTTAACCATAACCTCGCCTACTCACGAGATTGGATGTGGAAAGAGTTAACACAATATACTGATGCGCAGTTAGCGACACGAAAGACACGCGCCGACTGCAAAGTACGCTCTAACCGCAACAACCATCGCACGCATCAGTTCCGCTCTGTTATTGATCATATTGTGGTGAGTGAATCATTGAATGCAGCTCCTGCTAAACAACAGGTATTTAAAACACAAGACGTGCTGGACTACAAACTCAGTGACCATTGCCCAGTATCAACGACCATCAAACAATAGATAGATCTAAAAGGAGGCTGACTGGCTTTTTACTCAAAAGCCAGTCAACCTCTCAAATGCTCATATCAAGCCTATCAAGTACACGATAGGTTTACCCTAACAGGTTTTATTCGTTCGACCTGCAAGCCACATTCCCACCAGCATGCTGACCATAAATACCCATACGGTTGGGTTACCGCCACTGAGACTCGTCACCGCAGGTCCCGGACAAAAGCCTGCAAGCCCCCAACCTAATCCAAACGCTGTGGAACCCACAATCAGCTTTCTGTCGATTAACGGGTTGTTTCGGCTATCTAATTGCTCACCATTAATAGCTTTGTCACGCTTTTTAATGACTAAGTGATAAAACGGAGCAAACACCATCAGTGCACCGCCCATTACGAATGCCAGGCTTATGTCCCAATCGCCTGTCACATCTAAAAATCCAAGTACCTTGTTAGGGTCTACCATGCCTGAAATGATCATACCCGAGCCAAACAAGATTCCGGCAAGCAAACCAACGACGATAGTAAATAAAGAGTTTTTCATTATGCCCCCAGCCCTATCAGGTTCTTGATAAGCATGGTTGCTATTGCCACACTCATGAATACACACGTTGCGATAATCGAACGTTTAGACAAACGCGCCATGCCCACAATGCCATGTCCACTAGTACAACCATTCGCTGTTTTAGTACCAAAGCCGACTAACAGACCAGCAATAACAACTACCAACAGGTTCATCTCCTCTAATTGAGGGAGTTGATAACCGGTAGGAATCAACAACCAACCGCTCACAACCATTCCGACAACAAAGGCAAGTCGCCAATGTTTCTCGGTTTTCTCAATACGCGTGTCCGAGCTGGATTCAGATCCTGATTCTAAGCTTTTATTCTTTCTAGACGGTAATAAACGACTAACGATTCCGCTGATTCCTGCTACTCGCCCGATGCCCAACATCAGAATAATTGCCGACGCGCCTAACAGCATGCCGCCGAAAAACGCATCCCAAGGTATAAAACTAATCACTGACCTCTCCTATCCACAAACTCTAATCTAACTCACCACAAGTTAAATTAGAGTTTACTAATAAATATAAATTAGTCAATGCTAATGTAATGGCACTATGTTTCGGTTTTGCAAGTCTAGTGTCTAAAGCCAAGAAGCTTCACCCATGAAAAAAGCCCCTAGGCGTTAACCTAAGGGCTTAAGATTTATTCTGTCTTTGGTAAAGAACAGCTATTTGATCTTGTTCTTCTCAGCAATCCACTGCGACATGTACTTAGTGCTTGCCATGCTGTGGTGCTTGAGCATTGAACCGAAGAAGTTATTCAGTCGATGAGATTTAAGCTCAGAATCTAGTGCAATCAATCGCTCGATTAATTTGTCGCCCAGCTGATTCTGTTCATAGTGTGTTTCAAGAATTGAGTGACATTGACTTTGAGCCTTAAGCCACTTCTCTTCATCTTTATAGAGTGCGACAGCTTGTTCAACAAACTCATCAATATCATCAGCAACCGCACCCGGCCATTGCAGTTCGCCTTGCGGTAACATGCCTTCACTGCCGATCTCGCTCGTCACGTTTGGAGTTTGCAGCTTCATCGCATCAAGCAGCTTGCCTTTAATGCCAGCGCCAAAACGTAATGGCGCAACACAAACACGCGCCTGTTCCATTACTTCTTGAGCATCTTTCGCCCAACCTTTGATATGGAAACCGGTTTTTGGATTATGCAAAGCGGTTGCTTTCGGCGGCGGATAAGATCCGTAAATATGAAGTTCACTATCAGGTAACTGCTTGCGAATCTTCGGCCAAATCTTGTGTAACTGAAGCACAGCATCCCAATTCGGTGCGTGTCTAAAGTTACCTATCGTCATGAAATGCTTACGTTCTTCAAAGCTTTTCGTACTTTCAGGCAACGTATTAAGATCAACCATGAACGGCAAGTGATGAAGCAGTTTGGGATCGATATTGAACTCGGCTTGGAGCAATTCCATCTCGTAACTTGAGATGATCAACGAAAGATCACAGCGCAGGATTGCAGCGATTTCACGTTTCGCCAAGTCACTGTACAGGTGCTCTTTCGTTAACTCTGTCTCTTTCTTAACAGCTTCATGTCGAGCATTGCGTAGGAATTGTAAATCTTCAGTATCCAGTAGCTTAAAGGCATTCGGACATACCTTCTCGACGCGCCAGCCGAATTGCTCTTCCATCATAAAGCGGTCAAACATGACAACATCAGGTTGCAGCTCTTCGATGTACTGGTCAAAGCTATCGCAATTTAGCTGAATAGATTGGCTTGTAATGCCCTCTTCAGAAAGATCAATCATATGCTCGGTTTCTTGAGCTGGCGTTGCGAACTCAACGGACCAACCTTGTCTCTTGAACAGTCGTAAAAGTGACATCATATGGCTGCCAGCCGCCGATGAATTCGGTTCTGGCCAAACGTAGCCAATTGCTAAAACTTTCTTCAAAACACTTCCTAAGAAATAACAAAGGGGCCACGAAAGCCCCTAATAAAACGTTAATCGAGTTATGCCGCTGATAATAATGGTTCTAAGAACTCAGCGATCAGATTCGTTCACCTACATTGCGAGCTATCATAAGCACTTCATCGGCTGAGTAAAGGTTTGAAATCGTGGTTTCGACTTCTGCGCCCAATGTCGACTGATAGAGCTTTTGTGCAAAGTTATCTGCCCTGGTGGTCACTAATACATGTTTTAGTGTCGAGCCCTGCTCTGATAGCTTCTGCTTCACTTGACGCAAAGAGTCTAGAATCAGCTTTTTGCCCAATCCTTGCCCCTGAGCACTCGGTAACACAGCAAGTTGTTCTAGCTCCAAAACAGCTTCAGGCCTAAACCCACTCTTTTGAACCCAAATAATGTAGCCGACAATCTCGCCATCGCTTTCAGCAACAAAGTTAAGAAAGCGTGGCGCAGCACTTAAGTTACATTGTAACCATTTTTTTGATTTTTGCTGTCGAACAAAAGTAGCTTGGTGAACTAAAGCCGCTCCATCGAGGTCGGCTTCTGTCATAAAACGAACTTGCGCCATGCTGCTACTCATTCTCAGAATTAGGACGCGTTTTACAGTGTAAAATGGCTCTCTCTAGAAGTTCTAATGCCGAGCTATCTGCTTCTGGAAGCTTAGCGTCCGATTGACCTAACGGCTCAACACGGCTACCCCACTTAATATGGCCTGCCCCCCAAGTTAAACCGGCACCGAATGCCGCCACAAGGATGTTTGAGTTCGGTTTAACAAAGCCTTGCTCTAACGATTCACACAATGCAATTGGCACAGTCGCAGCCGATGTGTTGCCATAGTTTTGAATGTTCACAAACGCCTTATCGCGCTCAATACCCGCCATGTCACACAGAGTTTGAATGATTCGGATGTTTGCTTGGTGTGGAATCACAACATCGATGTTGTCCGTTGAGATGCCAGTACGGCTCAATACTGTGTGCGCTGCAGCGCCCATGCCTTTAACCGCACGTTTAAAGATCTCTTTACCTACGAAATCAAAGTCCCAGTAGCCGTTATCAGCCGCAAAACGATCCATTGAAGTACCAAATTTTGGTACTGCTAGAATATCACGACCTTCGGCGTCACAACCGATCTGCGCTTCTTGCAGGCCAACTTGCTCTTCAGTACGCGATAGAACCACAGCGCCAGCGCCATCACCAAATAGAACCGCTGTATCACGCTTGGTCCAATCGATGAAGAATGATAGACGCTCTGCGCCCACAACGATCGCATTGCGGTAGTTGCCCGCCTGAATCAATCGAGTTGCAGTTTCAACACCGTAAATGAAGCCTGTACACGCCGCATTAAGGTCAAAAGCCGCTGCACTCTTGATGCCTAGGTTCTGTTGAACTTTAGACGCAGTATTTGGAATAAGAGAGTCTGGACTGCACGTCGCTACGATCACAAGATCGATATCTTCGGCTGTTAAACCAGCACACGCCATTGCATGTTGAGCAGCAACAGTTGCTAGTTCAGAGGTATTTACATGACTGATACGACGGTTTTCGATACCAGTTCGAGTACGAATCCACTCGTCAGACGTATCAATGAAAGTGCTTAAATCATCATTGGACAGCACGGCTGGTGGCAGACACTTTCCCCAGCCAGTAATTTCGGCGTAAAATTTTGTCATCATTTACCTGTTTATTGTTTGTTTTTATTTAAGTATCGTATTCTTGTTTTAAACAGTATAAGCGTTCCGTACGTGATTCGTAAATCGCGTTAGACACGGAGTTGCAATAAAAAGAGAAAGTTATGTCTACATTCAACACACGTTGCCCTTCTTGTGGTGGCGTAAACCGAGTTCCTTCAGAACGAATTTCAGAAAGTCCAACTTGTGGTAAATGCAAAAACGCATTATTAGATGGCGCGCCAATCGAAGGCACGTCATTGAACTTCCAATCGATTTTGAACAGTTCACAACCTGTCGTTGTCGATTTTTGGGCGACATGGTGCAACCCATGTGTAGGTTTCGCACCTGTATTTAGCGATGTCGCTAAAGAGCGCGCTGGCGATGTTCGATTTGTTAAAATTGATACCGAAGCTCAACAGCAACTGGCGGCTATGTATCAAATCAAAAGCATTCCTACTGTGATGGTATTTAAGGGTGGTAAACGTGTCGACACGATCAACGGCGCGTTACCAAAAGGTCAATTTGATCAATGGCTTAATCAAGCTCTAGCTAAGTAAGTTTGTTTCGATTCTTTCAGTAATCAACAAACAAAATAGGTTAAGGAACCTTAAAGGATAAGGCTCCCTAACCTATTGTAATCCAACGGTTATCTCTAATATGTTCTTCTAGCCAGTCATTTCGTGTTTTGCGCTCTCATTCGCGTCTTGCTTGTGTGCACCATCTTCCTTAACCAAGCTATATTGATCTTTAATCTGATCAGCGACTTTCTCAGCAATCATTATGGTTGGCGCATTGGTATTAGCCCCAACTAAGGTCGGCATAATCGACGCATCAATGACTCTTAAGTTATTCAAACCATGGACTTTAAGATCTTTATCCACCACGGCTAAAGAATCACTACTAGGCCCCATTTTGCAGGTTCCCACAGGGTGGTACTGGGTATCTGAACGATTACGGATATCTTGTTCAATCGCCTTGTCATCACTAGCAACGACAGGATAAAAAGCATCACCACGGATATCATCAAACGCTTCACTCTCTAGCATTTGATACTGCTTTTTCCACCCTTTAATCATTATTTCCATGTCTTCAGGGTGACTGAAAAACGCAGGGTCGATCTTAGGCGGATCGTAAGGATTGGTGCTATTCAGTGTTACGGTGCCATTGCTTTTTGGCCTAAGTAAAGTCACATGTGAGGTAAACCCATGACTGGTATGAATTTTCCTCGCATGGTCATCGACAACTGCAACCACAAATACAAACTCTAAATCTGGCACGGCGATATGATCTTCAGAACAAAGAAAACCAATACCCTCAGCAAAGTTACTGCTCATTTTCCCACGGCGCTCTTTATGCCACAAAGGTAATGCTTTAGTCATTTCAGCGGCCATTTGCAACGAAATACCGAAGGTTTCTCGCTTTTCGCTGCACTTATAAGAGTGCACCAAATCAATATGATCTTGCAGGTTCTTACCCACTCCTGGCAGCTCATGGACTTGCTCGATACTATGTTCCGCCAACTCGTCTTTAGCACCCACGCCTGACAGCAACAACAGTTGAGGAGATCCGAAAGCCCCTGCAGATAAAATGACTTCCTTGTTACATCGAATCTGATAGCGATTACCGTTAGAACCGTATTCAACTCCAACCGCTTTCTTACCTTCAAACAAGACTTTATGAGTCGTAGCTTTAGTTACGACAGTTAGGTTGGGACGCGATAGGTTTGGCGTCAAATAGGCCTTGGCTGCACTGCATCGTTCACCATTTAACTGAGTTACCTGAGTCGGCATGGCACCAAACTGAGCGGCTCCGTTGATGTCTTCATTTCGCGGTACACCGATCGATTCGCACGCGGACAAGTAGCGCTCCAACATTGGGCTCGGTGATCTAAGGTTTGCCACATTCAAGGGACCTCCTTGACCATGGTACTCATCTTTGTGCACTTCGTTGTTTTCAGCTTTCTTAAAGTAAGGCAGGCACGACTCATAGCCCCATCCTGCATTACCTAAACCTTCCCAAGTGTCATAGTCATAGCGATGTCCACGCGCGTACATCATGGCGTTAATAGAACTCGACCCACCAAGCGTCTTTCCTCTTGGCTGATAACCTTTACGACCATTTAAGCCCGGCTGTTCAACCGTCTCAAAAGCCCAGTTATTGAGTTTGGTCGGCATCATCGCCACAACGCCAACTGGAGTATGAATAAAGGGGCTCGTGTCTTTGCCACCAGCCTCGAGCAAACAAACAGTAGTATTTGGGTCTTCTGACAATCGAGAAGCCATCACACACCCAGCGGAGCCACCGCCCACGATAATAAAGTCATAGTAATCCATTGATTGCCTCCGCGACTTCTAGAGGGTGCAACTCTCGCTTCAAGATTTTACCTGTTGCCGTCATGGGTAACGCACTACGAATGAACACCTTACGAGGGTATTTATAATCTGCGAGTTGCTCACGACACCAAGCAATCAAGGCAGCACTATCACATTGCGTATGTTCGTGAAGCACCACGTGGGCATGAATCTCCTCACCTAACTGATCATGATGTTCACCCACCACTGCCACCATTTCCACATCAGGATGACACATCAATACCTCTTCGATCTCTCTCGGGTAAACGTTGTAACCACCGCGGATGATCATGTCTTTCACACGATCAACAATGAACAAGTTCCCATGCTCATCAACACGCCCGATATCACCCGTTAAAAACCAGCCATCTCTGATCGCCTCTGAGGTTGCTTCTGGTCGTTGATAGTAACCTTTCATGACACTTGGGCTCTTAATGTACACTTCGCCCAACTCTCCCATTGCGACCGAGTTGCCTTGTACATCAGTAATCTTGATAAGATGTCCACACAGTGGTTGACCGACACTGCCAGACAGTCGATCACCATCAATGTGATTAAAGGTCGCGACTGGCGCTGTTTCAGAGAGCCCGTATCCTTCCAATACTGGCAGTTCAAAGCGCGACTCAAACTGACGAATCACCTCAAGTGGCATAGACGCTCCTCCAGACACGCCTAACCTCAAACTATGCTTAACCTGCTCAGAACGCTTGCTTGTTTTTTCAGAAGCATCAGGAGATTCTTCCCCGGCTCTTAATAGAGCGATATACATGGTAGGAACGCCAGCAAAGACACTGACTTTATGGCTAATGATCTGCTCGATCACCAGTGATGGCTCGAAGCGAGGAATTAAGACCATGGTAGACCCCGTCAACACGCTCGCGTTCATCATGACGGTTTGACCGAAACTGTGGAACAGAGGAAGTGTGGCCATTGTGGTATCGCTGTATTCCAACCGCATCAGATACTGTGATGACATCGCATTGGTTTGCATGTTGGTATGAGAAAGCTCTGCACCTTTTGGTTGGCCTGTAGTACCTGAGGTATAAAGAATTACCGCGGTATCATCGCCATGACACGCTACAGACTCATACGCATCCAAAGGTTGTGCTAGCCAATCTGCAATCGTTTCTTGCTGCTCGTGGTTTTCTGAGAGCGTGGATGCTGCGCCGTTTGGTATTGGCATAGACACAAAATGTTCGCAGTTATCGGCCTGCGCAAAACCTTGTAATCCATAGCGCCCAATAGGTAACTCTTCACTGCCCTCAAAGCATAAATAAGCTTTCGCGTCAGAGTCATTGAGGTGATAAGCGATCTCTCTGGCCTTAAACAACACGTTTAAAGGCACAACGACACAGCCTGCTTTTAGAATGCCGTAATAAGCAATGGGAAAATAAGTCACATTGGGACACGACAGCGCGACCTTATCGCCCTTTTTTAAGCCAAGTCGTTCTAGATTGGCAGCTACCTTCCCAGCAAGTTGTTCCAACTGAGCGAAGCTGACTTCATCCGAGCCCATACGCAGAGCGGCTTTAGTTGGAAACAGCGAAGCGCTACGTTCCAAGTTAACAGCAAGATTGTGCATCCATGATCTCCTTATTTGGCTAGACCTAGCGGTCACATTCGCCATAGACGTTTTAATCGTTGTAATAAGTGTTGTCTTTGTTGCTATCAGAGCCTGCACATTGGCGTGTCATGTAGGTAAAAGTATTTATTGAGCAAAACAGTAGGTATTGAGCAAAATGTTTTGAGACGCCCCAATGTGCAACCCATTAAATTACAACATTTTGATAACATATCGAACAGGTTTCAAAAAGACAAAAACCGGTGATATTCGGACACAGCTCAATCAGACCTTGTAAAACCTTGCACACATAAAGCAAAAGTTTGAACAAGCTTAGGAAAGTGAGAACAAGCAACAGGCGTAAATGTTAAAAGTTCGGTTAAGATGACGATATTCAACAAGAGGCATCCTATGGAATACACCGCAGTCTACGAACCCGATATGCAAGCATTCGGTATTCTTGATCTTCAACTACTGCATCGCTATATGTCACCCGCACTTGATATCGAAGCATTGTTAGAAGGCAGTAACATTGATGATCTTCAGCTAAACACGCCAGACACGCACATTACCTTGGCGCAAAAGTTGGCGGTGTTTAGCAATGCACTGGCAAATACTGATGAAGGCGGTTTAGGGTTAAGAGTTGGCCAACAAGCTCGGTTTAGTGACTTCGGTGTTCTAGGTTATGCAGTATTCAGTAGCGAAACTCTATTAGATGCTTTGCTAATTGGATTTAAATATCTGCAACTTGCTGGTCCAGTACTCAGAAAAACCATGTCGGTAGAGGATAACGTTGGGTACTTTAGAGCGGAACAGCTGATCGACTTGGACTCTCTACTGCCATTTTGTTGCGAATATTGGTTTGCGGCGATCCAAAGCCTGTGTGAAGAAGTGCTGCAACAGCCCTTTCCGTCACAAGTGATCCGCTTCCCTTACCCGAAGCCAGAGTACGGTGACCTTTATACAAAGGTATTCCGTTGCCCTGTTGAATTTAACAGTGACCACCTTGAATGGCAGTTTGATGCAACCAGCTTGTACTCGCCTCTCCCTACGGCCAATACCATTACGCTGCAGATGTGTCTTAAATCATGTGATGACATGTTGGCAAAAGTTAGTGCGTCCACCAGCCTTAAAGAAAAGGTCTCGCAAATGCTGCTTGAGAGACCAGGAAGTTATCCATCGATAGAATCAATCTCGTCAGAGCTGGGGATGTCTTCTCGCACGCTGCGACGACACCTTAAAGCCGCCGATACTAGCTATCAAAAGATACTCGACCATGTCCGCTTTCATCTTTCTCGACACTACCTATCTTCGACAAAAATGAGCATTGAAGAGATCTCTGAACGTGTGGGATTTTCAGATAGCGCGAACTTTCGTCATGCCTTCCGTAAGTGGAGTGGAAGCTCGCCACGCCAATACCGTAAAGAAGCGGTCTAACAGAAAATAGCGCATTTAATTAAATTTTGGTCACAGGAATTATTATGTTGTCGCCTTCTCTATTAAACGACCGATGAACAAAGGTTTAACGGCGTTTTGACCACATAAAATCTCGTTAATTCACCAAATGTCACAACGGTATTTTAGTTTCGCTAGTCGATAAATTTCTTTTATCTTAACGACCATTTTTATTCGTTTTACCCAATTCAGTTTCTCCCCCATAGTCGCGGAAAATTCATCGTTTCTTTCACTATCGGAGGCTCCTGCATTGGACAACATCCAACCAACAACTCGCATAACCGTTCCAGTTATTGCACTGTCTTTCTACGCGATCGCTTCAGGCTACCTAATGAGCTCATTGCCATTAATGCTATCTGAATACGGCCTAGACAGTAACCTATCGAGTTGGTTGGCGAGTGCCTTTTATGCAGGCCTTTTAGCGGGTACGTTATTGATTGAGCGTGCGATTGCTCGTATTGGTCATAAAGACGCATTCGTAGTGGCACTGAGCGTATTCATTGCAACGATCCTTGTGTTGCCATTGATCCCACATCAAGCAGTATGGCTATTGGCTCGTTTTGTTGCTGGTGTTGCGGTAGCGGGCATCTTCGTCATTGTTGAATCATGGCTTATGAGCGGTGACGAGTCACAACGCGCAAAACGTCTCGCTATCTACATGTGTTCACTTTACGGCGGTTCAGCAGTTGGTCAGCTTGGTATCGGTTACTTAGGTATTACTGGTGGCGTACCTTTCATCGCAATGTTCACCCTTCTGTTTGGTGCGATCATTGTTTTGATGTACGGACAAGCAACACCACCACAGATCCACGATGCGCAATCTTTGTCTTTAAAGCAGATCAGCAAATTAAGCCACAGCGCGTTAATTGGCTGCATTGTGTCTGGATTAACGCTAGGTGCGATTTACGGTTTAATGCCTGTCGAGCTTGCTCAACGTAACATTGCGCACGAAGACATTGGCGGTTTGATGGCGTTAGTTATTATGGGTGGTATGGCTGTACAACCAATGGTGACTTGGTTATCTCACCATGTAGGTCAAGTGTTATTGATGGCTCTGTTCTGCCTGCTAGGCGTTGCAAGCATTGGTGTGTTGACTATCAATCACGATTTCTACGTACTAGGCATGAGCTTGTTCGTATTAGGCATGGCGACATTTGCGCTATACCCAATCGCAATTAACTTGGGTTGCCGAAACCTTGACCCAAGCTACTTGGTGTCAGTGACTCAGATCATGCTACTTTGCTACAGCATTGGCTCTGTTGCAGGTCCGATCGTGGCAGATAGCTTCATGGATTCACAAGCAGGGTTGTTCACTTACCTGTTTGCATCGTTACTAGCGACGACGATTTACATGTTGATTGCGAGCCTTAAGCGCTCTCATCTACAAATTGCGGGCGAATAAGTCGTTATCTTACTTTTGAGCGATACACTTAGGGGCTCTTCACTAAAGACAATACGTCCAAATGAAGCGCCCTTTTTTGTACACGATATTTAGAGGGTTACACTAGGGTTGGAACACATAGCCTTCGCCAGTGATCGTTAGGATCAAGCCATCACCAAGAATAGAACGTATCTCTGAAATAGCGACAATCACTGAAGAGTTAGTGACCTTCTCACCTTCCCAACCGATTTTTTTTAGCTGCGGCACACTGAATAGTTGTCCACGATGACGATTCATAGCAAGAATCATCTTTCTATAAGCCAATGGCATCGTTCCTACGATATAACCATTTTCCAAATTGCGTATGAGCTTGGTATTTAGCTCAATAACCTTACCGTTTACTTCCAAGACCTCGTTTTGTTCTTCACGTATACCCTCAATGACAGGGGAAGAGTCCGTATTCATATAATATTCCCTAACAGAGCAACCAACGACACAACTTTATTAAGAGATGTGTTTAATAACGTCACTTATAAATGGACGCTTGAATTCGAAGATAATGAAAGGAGCGTATACGGTAAAGAGATTAAAATTTTATTATAAGAATATGAACAGAATATCAACAGCAGGGTCTAGGCTCTAACAAATAGCCTTCATTTGGTATAGTGTATAGGCATTTACAGTCTATCATTCGGCGAATTTCATAGATTGCAACCAGAACTGACGCGGATGTTACCGATTTCCCAGGCCACCCAACACGCTTAAGAATATTCTTGCTAACAACTACGCCTTTGTTCTGATAAAGATAAAAAAGTACCTTACGATGAGGCTCAGAAAGCGTTCCTATTATTGAACCACAGCCCTGTTTTCGAACAATTTTCGTGCCGGATTGAAACTCTTTATTATTTAAAGTGAGCTTTGATGTAAGAGTAAAATCATTCATCTTATCGATAGCTTTTTGCATTTATTCCTCACATTGCATATGCATTCATGTTTTTAGATATTTCTAATAGTACCGAATAGAGTAAAAATACTAAATTGATAGATAGCTCAATACAGTAATATTACTGCAAAGCTTGATCTTGCGTAATTGATCGAGGAAACAAGCAAAGCTAACCGGGCAGTCGATGACTCTTTCGATACTGACTGGGTGACAAGCCGAAATGCTTTTTGAAGCGATGCGAAAAGTTATAAGGATCTTTGTAGCCCAAACGATTAGCAATCATAGAAACTGACCAATCTTGATATTTCAGCAGACTGGTGGCTTTATCCATGCGTAATTGAATCAATTTGCTGCGTGGTGACAGGTTAAATAGCGTCTTGGTGACTCGATTGAGTTGCTCTTCACTGATGAACACTCTTTCAGCCATCCCAGCCACTGTCCATGGCTGGTGAAGACTGCTTTCAATCTCGTTATAGAGCGCTTGAACACGTGCAGTGGTGCTGGTCGACTTAGGTTCAAACCCTGTTAACGTGCGAATGATTTCACTCATCAGTAGTTTTCGATAACTCGCTCTGCCGCCAATTTCAAAGTGAACCAAATTCATCAGTGACCAGATTTGCTCACACTCTCCGAAAGGGACAATACTCTGCCCTAAACTCGCGATATGCTGCCACTGTGGCGTATCGGGCGTCAGCATCCACGCCATTTTCCAATAGTTGTATTGAGGATCGAGTTCAAAGCGGAATGGCGTTTCAGCAGGAAGAACCACAAGCGTATAAGGTGTAATCGCTTGTACTGAGTTCGCGGTGGTTAAAATCCCACCCCCTTCTTGAGTGAAGATCAACGTATGAACATTCACAGATTCTCGTTCAACCCAATACGCATCATGCAGCTTTGCCATTCCCCCCATGTAAACACCGCAGCTTTTCATCTCTGGGATATCTTCAACGGTCAAAAAACGTTCTTTACACTGTTCTGCGAGAAAAACATCATCTTGCCACGTTGATTTAGGCTTCATGGTATCAATGACGGATTTGCACAGGTTTTGTTGTTTTTTAAACATGTTGTTACTTCGCTCAAATCACTATAGTTCTGCCATAAATCGGAGAGCTTATGACAACTAACATCAACCCTAACTCATCTATGAATAACAAGCCAGAGAGCATCTTACCTCGTATCGTAAAACTTGGTTTGCCTGTTGCTTTGCAAAGTGCGCTGGTTGCTATTCTTGCCCTTGCTGACGTGTTAATGGTCAGTGACTTTGGTATGGAAGCAGCTGCCGCTGTGGGAATTGCATCAAAATGGCACTTCGTTGCTATTATGATTATGGCAGGGTTGGCCTCAGCAAACGGAACATTAGTCGCTCAATACTGGGGAAAGAGTGACCGGAAAAGCGCGCGAACGGTATCATCTATCGCGATGGTGTTTGGCTTAAAAGTTCTGTTGCCAGTTACTGCAGTCATCACTCTTGGTTCTCAGTTTTTAATGATGTTGCAAACCAGCGATCAAACCGTCATTGAGCTCGGCGCGACTTACCTATGGTATGGCTTCCCTGTTTTACTGCTGACTCATATTGTTGTCGTCGTAGAAGCAAGCATGCGCTCATCAGGTGACACCGTAACCCCGCTACTATTGGGCGCAGTGACTATTGCACTCAACATTGCGCTTAACTTCGTTCTAATCAAAGGTGCCTTTGGTATTCCAGCGATGGGCGTTGCAGGCGCGGCATTAGCAACAACTTTAGCGCGCTTGATTCAAGTGGGTTTAATGTACGGCTACATGCGTATGCGCAATCATTGGCTTTTGACGACACTCAGCTCGCCACATCGTCCGTCGCTTTGGTTGTCTTACCGTCGTATTGCGCTGCCACTGACCATGAATGCGGTGTTATGGGCAATGGGTACCATGGCTTACCAAATGATCTTTGGTCACATGGGCACAACGGAGCTCGCAGTATTCTCAATGCTCGCGCCGTTTGAGTCGCTGTGTTACTCAATATTCTTTGGTATTTCTGTAGCGTGTTCAGTGTTGCTTGGTCACTCACTCGGTCGTGATGAATTTGACGACGCTATGAGCATGGGTCTGACCTTCATTAAAGCCGTGGTTGGTTTTGGGGCTGTTGTAGGCTTGCTACTGTTTATGGGTAAAGAGCATGTTCTATCATGGCTAAACCTGACCACAGACGCTTTATACCCGCTTGCTTCGCCAGCGATGATGATCATGTGTTTTGCAGTTGTAATTCGCATGCTCAACATGGTGATCATTAACGGTATTATTCGTGCTGGTGGTGATAATGCGTTCTGCCTTCGCATGGATTTCATCGCAATGTGGATGGTGGGTATTCCAGTATGTGTTTACGGCGCATTTGTCGCTGGGTGGGACTTCAAATACATCTATGGTCTGATGTTAGTAGAAGAAGTGGTGAAATTGGCTATTTGTTCACACCGTTACTTGAGCAGACGCTGGATCAACAACCTAACGGTGACCTACGAAGAGCCTCAAGCGGCGTAAGTTACAGTTACCTAGCTATATTCAAACTTAGATACAACGTATCTATATCAAAAAAGGTCTGAGAAATCAGACCTTTTTCGTTTCTTTGGAACTTACTTTAAAGCGCAAGTTACTTCTTATTCATTCGGATGTGGCGGTTCGACACATTCGGCAACGGCTTTTCAGGTACTTTCCGCTTCTCATGAATCAGATGTCGAATCGCTAAGATAGGATGCTTAAGTAGCATTCTTGGCCCGGCATAGCGCATCACTAAACGCATTTGCTCTTTCGGATCGGGTTTATAGCAGTGAATCGGACACTTATTACAGGTCGGCTTTGCTTCGCCATAAGGACATCTATCCAGCCGTGTTTCGGCATAACGCAACAGTTGCTCACACTCCTCACATAACGCGTTATTCTGACGAACTTCACCGTGGTGATCTTTGCAATAGATGTGCACCATCGCAATAACGGTTTTGTACTCCGTTGCAAGCTCGCCTTGTAGAATATTGTTATGTTGGAACATGTTTTAATTACCTAATGAGAAACCGTACAGGTTGAGATTAACGCTTTCGCTGATCACATCTTCAACTCGCTCGAACACAAAGCCTAACTTAGTCAGTAGTGTGATACTTCGAATGTTATCAGAGGTAGTGATGGCAACTAAATGATCGATATCAGCATTCTGCTTAGCTTGTTCAATTATCGCCTCCGCAGCTTCTTGGGCAAAGCCTTGACCATAAAACTCAGGAACAAAACCGTAGCCAATATCATGCGACTCTAAGGTGTCTCTTTTGATTAGTCCGCAGATACCAATTGGTGTTGAAGAGTCCTTGATTTCAACCATCAACAAGCAGACACCCTTCTCTTCATGCATCTTAAGAATGTTGTTTTCGATGTAATCAACAGCCTTTTCAGAGTCGTTGATTTCCTTATCACCAATGTAACGCAGGAAATCTTCTGAGCCGTATAATCGTTGAATAAACGCCGCATCTTTAGGTGTGATCATTCTTAATCTTAAACGTTCGGTCTCGACTGCCTGCATAGTGATATTTTCCTTGCTGAATGCCATGTAAATATTGAGTTCTAGAGCTAAAATGATTATCCTCCACCGCCTAAACTAAATACAAGGCTATGCAGCAATGAACCGTAAGAAAAAAATCAATCAAATTCTAAAAAAGAAGCAGAAACAGGCGAATTCTAAACTGCATAGTAGCAACAAGCCTCGCTACATTTCTAAAGCTGACCGCGCAAAAATGGAAGCTGAAGAACAAGCGAAAGCAGCTCAAGAGCAAGCTGAAGGTTCAGTAGAAACAACTGTTGAAGCTGAAGAGACAAAAACTGCAGAATAAGCTTAAACTCGCAGTCCTCTTGTCTGACACTCTTTTCAGAGCCAACAGTCAAGAACAAAAAAAGCAGCCTTTATTTGGGCTGCTTTTTTGATCCTACCATTTGTAATCGCGCTGATTAGCCTTTGAATGGCTGCACTTCCCAACGGGCAAAAGGTGCATTTCCATTAATCCCTGCTCTACCCCAACGATCAACAGAATCCACCACTAAGATACGCTCATTCGGTACCAATGATTTAATCAAGTTGCTTGGCTTTTTCGCTGTAACTAACCATAGAGCATCATCTTCCGAAAACATCGCTTTTAACTTCGCTTTGTCTTCCTCTGTCCATTCCAGTTCAGCTTTGAACATACGCTCTTCAACAAACAGTTGGCTGCCAGAGGCAAAATCTTCCAAGCTTTCTGAAAGCAGCAATACTGAATCTACGTCGTTATCCAGTAATACCGCTTGCTGCTTGTTGATCAGTTCACGAACATTCAACATCACACGTTGTAAGTTGCTATCAATCGTTTCAGCTTGCGCAGGCCACAACAACTTAAAGTCGTCAGCCACGATCGCCGCCATACGCGTTAAGTTGGTCGGATTTAACCACGCGTATTTAGACACATCACCATTCGACAATGTAAGTGCTGCAACACCTTGTGCACGCGGTGTTATCGCTTGAGCGGCATCAACCTCAACTAAGTGGATATTGCCTTGTCTTGCGTATACAAACGTAGGATCCGCTTGCCAGATGGATGACAGTGTTACCGCAACGGTCGCCTTTTCACCCGATTGAAGCACTTTACTCGCCCCCTTGGTACCAAACCAATTCGGCAGACGGTCAATACCGTAGCGCTTGGGTGGTAGATATTCGGTCGTAATGTCCGTGCCTTTGGTTAGCTCTGTCGCCAATGCATAAGTCACAGGTGTACTGGTTAGGATGTCTTCTGCATGCACGTTCAGTGACAGCACAGAACCAGCCATTAGCACACTACCCAGCACACTCACTTGAGCCGCTGCTTTTACTGAGCTAGCGATACGATTCATTAAACAAGTCATGATTACGCCTTTCTTACAATTCGGTATAGCGTTGCTGCTAGGAAAAATGTTGCAGAAACGATGATGATTGACGCGCCCGATGGCACTGGTAGTTTGAGCTCCATAGGCAGCACCGTGCCTACCAAGCACGCAATGGTTGCTAGTAACGCAGACAGCAGTACAAAGTTCCCCATGCGTTTAGTCAACAATCGAGCTGTCGCACCTGGAATCAGCAATAACGCACCTACTAAAACCGCGCCCACGATCTTTACGGCTGCAATGGTCACTAAGGTGATCATCATGACAAACAAGTAATCGTAAAAGCTGGTGTTGTAGCCACGAACCTTTGCAATATCAGGGCTGATACAGGTCAGGAGAATACGGTTGAAAGTCGGTATCAATAGCAAGATGATGATCGCGCAGCTACCTGCGAGAATCGCTAAGTCTTGGTCTGTTACGGTAAGAATCGAGCCAAACAGTACGTTTTCAAGCATGTGGATGTTGATCTTACGAGCAACGTACATCAGCAATGCCGCGCCGACCGCTAGTGCTAGTGCTAGAAACACACCAACTAAGGTATCGTATGGTACGTTAGTTCTGTTTCTTACAAAGTGAAGAAGCAGAGCAAAGATCATACAGAAGCTAAACAAACCAATAATTGGGTTTTCTGGTGGCTCGCCAAGCAAAACACCAATAGCGATACCGGTTAATGCTGCGTGACCGACGGCTTCTGAGAAGAAAGCCAGACGCTTGGCAATCACCAAGGTACCAAGCCCACCTAACAGAGGACCAAGTAGTAACGCAGCAACCAGAGCATTGACCATGAAGGCATACATGAAGCTGTCTGATAACCAGCCCGCTTCAACACCACTAATGGCAAGTTGTCGTAACCAATCCATTACGCAACCTCCTTCGATTTGGTCATGGCAGAGCCACTGCTGTAGTGCTGGAATAGGCTCTCGATTTTACTTGGGTGTAAGACTTCTTCGTGTGGTCCACTATCAACCAAGAACCGGTTCACAACATGTACGTTCGCTTCGAGTCGACGCACGGCCGTGACATCGTGGTGTACTGCAAGGATCGTACGACCTTCACTAACACATTCACGAATTAACGATTCAAGGTAACGAACACCCTGCTCGTCCATACCGGTCGTTGGTTCATCCAACACCAATAGGCTTGGGTTATCCAACAGCGCTTGGGCAAACAACACACGTTGCTGTTCACCACCCGATAACTGTCCCATACGGCGGTCGCTGCGTGTCGCCATACCAACGCGATCTAATTGTGCGAGTGCAAGACCTAGCTGCTTAGATTTGCGACGCCAAAACAATGGGATTCGCGTTTGATTAAGCAGTACGAAGTCCATGACCGTCAAAGGTAAGCTCGACTCGAACGTCGCTTTTTGAGGTACGTAACCAATACTCGGCTTTTCTGGCCAGTGGATATTTATTTGCCCAGAGAAAGGCGTAAGGCCAAGTACAGAGCGCAATAATGAAGTTTTACCACCACCGTTTGGTCCCATGATCACGTGACATTCACCCGCTTTAAGTTCGAGCGAGATATCATCAAGAATTACGTTGTTATCGTATTGCAGACCGAGTTTATTAATTGAGATTGATGGACCTAACATTATGCGTTCCCGCTTTTAGCTTGGTTCGCCGCCGCAAATTTCATGGCTTCGATTAACGTCTCTAGGTTCTTCTTCATCTCAACTTCTACTTTATCGTCCTCATATTCACCATGCGTCATGTGAGAAAAACGATAAAGCTGAACGCCTGTTTCCGCTTCAATGGTGTCAACAAAACGGTTTGGCATGTTTAACTCGTAGAACAGAACATCAATGCCTGATGTGCGGATCTTCTCGATCGTCTCTTGCAGTTGGCTAGCACTTGGCTCAACACCGTGTGCAGGCTCGATTACTGCTGCTACATCCACGCCAAACTCTTGAAGAATGTAACCATAAGCATTATGCGTCGTCGCGACCTTCATACCTGATGTATTGAGTTCACCCAGTGACAGCATCGCATCACGCTTCATAAAGCGGAATTGCTTAGCGTACTTGCGTGCGTTCTTGCGATAAAACGCAGCGTTGTCTGGGTCGAGCTTAGAGACTTCACTGGCGATGGTGTAAACCTTTTGAATCGTTGTCGAGAGCCCAACAAAGGTATGTGGGTTTACGGCGCCTTGACCAACAGACTGACCAAGTGCAGGAAGTAGAGGCACTTCTTTGTTGGCTTCGATCACGATTAAGTCATCACGTTGCGCGGCTGAAATCACTTTAAGCGCGAAGTCATCGTGACCAATACCGTTTACTACGATTGCATCCATTTGGCTCAATCGCTTTAAATCATTGGGTTGTGGCAAGTAGTTATGTGGGTTGAAACCTGCGTCAACCAAAGGAAGAATGTTCACTTTGTCACCTACTACTGCTTTTACGTAGCTGTAGTAAGGTTGAAGCGTGATACCAATCGTCAGCTTGTCGCTGTCGATATTATATTCTTTTGCCAATGCATTGGGTGTCATGAACACCGCTAATAACGACATGAACAGAGTCATAATTCGCATAGTAATTCTCTTATTATTAGTGAGCATTTTTATAAGCCGGATTGTTTAATGAGAAGATGCATCATGCTGCTCAACTTCTGATTCATTCACGACCATTTTCCAGCCGGAAGATTCAAGTGTGTTCTCATCAAAACTAGTCGGTTGACTTGCTACGCCACCCAGGTAAATCCAGATTTCAGGAGAAACGCTGTTGGCGTTCAAAATAAAGGAATCCGCAGAACCATGATCAGCTGGTTTGGCTTGTTCACTTGGTGTTGCAGATTCACTGGGAGCAGAGAAATAGTAACCACGCTCGTCCAGTACCCAAGCATGAGAACCTTTGCGCTTCCAACTCTGATCTTCTACAAACGGAGCAACCCATTCATCTTTAAGTGATGCAACACTCGGCCATTCACCGTCTGAGTCCATGCGTAGATCACGAATTTCTTCATGAGCCAAACGCAGCTCTGACAGCATCGCCAAGTTTTCTTGTTCAACATCAGTCACTAAGATTTGATGATCAAGTACCGCTTTGACGTGGGATTCTGCTTTATGAAATGGGATAGCAACACTTGCAAAGCACAGGATGAACACAATGATCAGCCCTACCCATTTGCCCTCTCTGCCGCCCGTATCAGCACGTACGCCTTGAATCATCATTTTTCGCTGATCTCTACAACATCAACTTCAACTGGAAACTCATGACCTGAATCGAACACAAGGTAGAACTCAGTGTCTGGATGTGGAAATTCAACTATAGAACGTTTATCTGTCATCTCTTTTGCAATCAAGTTGTCTTCGTAATCGTACATCTCAACCGCGTAATCAATCGCTTTGCTTCCATCGGAATAGCCAGCTTCACAAGCAACAGTTTTTCCTTCAAACCAGCAGCTCATCAGGGGAAAGTGTGCTTGCGCAGGTAATGCAGCAAAACCAAGTCCCAGTGCTAAGCAAGGAGTCATTAAAGTGTTAAGTTTTGTTTTTATTGTCATGGTTCATACCCTAGCCACAGTGCAAATTCTCAGAAGTAAACTGAGCGATAAAGGGCTCATATGAGCCCTTAAGTTTTTTGGTTCTTAATCAGGGATCTAACCCCGATACCACAGACTATTGAAGCAGTGCTTCGAACGTTAGGTGAACGTTCGCGCTTGCTTTGTCTGCCAATGGATTGTCAATCAACTCACCTTTGTAGTTCGCTTTCATTACGTAACGACCCGCTACGTCTGGAGTAAACGTGATTTCACCGTTCTCATCACTCACTACATCAATCTGCTCTTGGTGGTTGCGGTAAAGCGTACCTTCACGAGTGATCTCAGCTTTCACATCTTTCTGGATTTCACCGTTGTAGAAGAATTGGAATGTTACTGGTTCGCCTTCAACGATGTCTGAAGGGTGAGTCACTGGCTTCATCTCAAGTAGCTTGCCTTCAATTTTGAAGACTGAATCCGTTGGCTTACCTACCGTGATGTAGCTTTCTGCACGAGTGAAGCTGATTTGTGTTACCACGTCACGTGCTTTTTCTGGTAGCACTGAATCACGCTCTGCTTTGTTTGCTTTAATCCACTTCACGGTGTCGCGACGACCCGCTTTATACTGTGTGTAGTAAGACGGATAGTTGTTGATCGCCACTTTGTGTGTACCTTCTTCTTCAAAATAGAAGTCGAAGATTGAACGACGCTTGCCACGGATAACAAAGTTAGGACGCTCGCTGCGGCCATCAGGCATGATGACATGAGCATTTTCGCTGCCAGCAGGCTTATCAAAAACAAACGTACCGTGAGACGCAGTAACGTCGAACGTTAGCCAATCACCACCTTCTTTAGATACGGTAAAGTGAGATGGCAGAATCCAACGTGGGTGAGCTTGTGCTGTTGTCGTTGCTGCTAGGCCGAATGCCATCACACCTGCTAGAGCAAGTGCTTTAATTTTCGTTTGTTTCATCATGTTCAATTCCATTATTTATAATTGTTAGCCGTGTCGCTCTATCTGAGCCTACGATGACCACTGTCTATTCTGTTCAGCTTGGTTTTAGTTCGTACTTACTAGTTACTGTTCGCACTTACTATTTAGCGATGTAGTTCAGGGTGATTTCACCCGTCTCTTCCGTTGCTATTAATTCGTAAGATGCGTTTGAATCTGTGAGTGATACTTTTTGACGAAGGTAGTTACGGCCACCGTGTTCGCGAACCACTTCGATATGAACCGTGTACTCACCTTGTTCTAACGTTTCACCGCTGTCGCTCTTGCCATCCCAAACGAAACGGTACTGACCAGCAGGACGCGTTGCAGACGTCACAGCATCAACCAGCTCACGATCGTAACGGCCAACCTTTCTCCACCAGCTACGCAGATCTTTAAGCCATTCATCTTTACCGACCCAAAGCTCGATGGTTTTCACTGACTTTCGTTCGCTGTTCTCTACCCACACCGCCACATAAGGACGTGCATACATAGAGGTATCAATCTTTGGAAGCTCAAAGCTGACATCCAGTTTTGCCGTATCAGGAATCGCTTGTGCCATACCTAGGCTTTGCAAAAGAGATAAAGCAAGAAACGCCTTGCTCCAGTTCATTTTTTTCATGTTTAACAACCTTATAAACCCGTTTAACCTTAAGCTCGTTCTTCAATCTGATTCATCAATCGAATCAAGTGTTAAGGCACGGCGACAAAATAGATAACAAGTGAGATTGCAGACCCAAACACCGTCCATTTGATGGAGGTATTAAGCGTTTTTTTCTTAGGTAACAGTAAGCACACGCCAGTAAGCACAAAGAAGATCATCAGTAGCGCAGTGATATCGATAAACCATTTCCATACTTCACCGCTGTTACGACCTTTATGTAGATCGTTCAACAATGCGATAACGCCGTAGTTAGTGGTTTCGACTTCTACAAATTCAGACGTAACGTCAACAAACACGGAAGCGTTGTAGCCCGGTCCTTTGAAGTCCATAGACACTTCACCGATGAGCAACTCACCCTCTTCGATCTCTGCGTAGACGTCCAAACCTGAAGGAACGCCGGAGAGGTTAGCTTCTTCAAACAGAAACTTTTCAAAGGCTGTCTCGTCAGCTTTTAAACGGCCGTCTTGGATCGTAAATAAACTCGTAGGAAGCGTTAGCGTAGAGCGTTGGATATTAGGTTGGCTTGATTCAAATAACTCAGGTCGGTTCAGGGTTATACCTGTCACTGAGAAGAAAAGAACCACGAACAGAAGCGCCATAGAAATATAAACATGAAGTCGACGAGCCCATGACTGAACCGCCCTACTTTTTAACGACATACAAACCAATACCTATAAATTTTATGGCGACAATTTAGTTGATAATCATTCGTATTGGCATTCAATTTACATTGTTTACGTTTGCTGAGCGGCGTAAGGAAATTTACATAACATTACATCGGAAGTAATCGAACTGTATGCATATTCTTGCTAACGTGTACTAAAGGGATTTGATTCGTTCTATTAGAGCTTATCGATAACAGGTCAAAGCTCAAAAAACGTCAATCTCAACATGCTTGATTAAGATGGGTTTAAGGTAACAGTTGTGGCTTTAAGGATTGAAAGTTGGGACTATTTGATCACTGGTTTGATGATAGCTAATGAAGCTTAAAAGGATTTTAAATGCGTATTTTTGTTTTGGTTTTTGCTGCGCTAGCAACGGCGTGTACCAGCCAAATAACCAGCACGGAAGAACATATTCAACAATACATCGGTTCAGACATATCCGATGTACAAGAACGTTATCTCACCGAACGGTCACGCCCTATCAGTTTTTGGGCGTCTCGAAATTATGCTTGGATTGAAACCAAGAAGCCGTTAGACAATGGTTATACGCTGCATGCCTTTAAAAACCCTTATCGTGACTGCACCATTAATTGGGTTGCTGATACCAGTGGCGTAATCCAAAGTGCAACGTCTACAGGCACGATGTGCGAGCCTTAATTGACGCACTGTAACGATAAAGATCAAAAAAACTTAACCGTCAAACATTAAAAAAGGGTGTCATTTGAACCATCAAATGACACCCTTTTCTCTTGATTATTTTATCTTGTCTTCTGTTGTGCTACTAGTAGTTAAACGTTGCCGTTATCACTGACTGTTCTTAGCTGAGTCAGATATTTAATCCAACCTTTTGCTTCAGAAGATGGCTCAATGTTGTTCGCACGTTTCGCTTGAGCAAGAGCATTATCAAAATTCTTGAGCTTGTACCATGAGCGTACTTTCGCTAAAGCAACATCGGCTTGCTTGTTCTTGTCTTTCACTTTATCCAAAACAACCAGAGCACGATCGTAGTAACCTTGCTGCACCAGTAATTGAGCCACGTTCCAATGATATTGCGTGTCTTTTTTAGACGCTAACGTCCACACTTCAATAGCACTGTCCCACTCTTTCGCTAACTGCCAGTATGTTGCTTGCTCAGCCAGAAGTTGAACATCGCTGTTCGCATCATCTAACTTTGCGATCTCTTGTGCTGCACGCTCTGGAATACCGCGTTTAGCATAAAGCTGAGCCAGTAGTCTGCGGTCTGAGTTTTTCAGCTCCACACCTTGAAGATCTGCCAACGCTAACGTGTTCAATGCATCACGGTTGCGCTCTAGTCTTAACTGAATGCCCACAAGCTGACGCCACCAGTTGTCTTTTTCTGGTTGAAGTTCAATTAGGCTTTCCAGTGTTGGAATAGATTGCTTCCATTGCTTTAACTGTAGTTGCGCACCCAGTTTTAGCGATAGAGGCGACAGTTCTGGTTTTGCATTGAACTTGTCGCGATTACCAATGGCTACCAGTACTTTTGACCAGTTTTCGATTTGGTATTCCGCTTGTGCAATTCGCATCCAAAGCACGTCTTTCTTTTCTGCCTCTGGCGCTGTTTTAACTAACTCATAGTAATGTGGAAGCGCGTTTTTGAACTGCTGATCGTTTAATAAGAGATCGGCAAGCATACGCTTGGTTACCCAAGCTTGTTCATCGACCAGCAAATTAGTGTCTACGGCGTAAGTAAGCTGCTTAATTGCCTTATCGGTTTTGCCATCTTGCCAGTAAAACACACCCAGCATACGAGCTACGTACGCTTTGTCATAGCCTTTAGATAGCTCCAAGCCTGCAAGTACGTCAATGGCCTGTTTAACCTGTTCATCTTGAGCAAGCTTATGTGCCTTTTGAACACGAATAGCAGTATATTGGGTCAGCTCTTGCGCTTGTGTTGTAAGGGGCATTAACAACAAGCCCACTAACATCCATATCTGTTTCATCATTTTGCCAACTTAAACTCTAGTTTCACGGTTTGACCAACCTGAGCTATCGCTTTTCCATCGACGACTTTCGGTTGATATTTCCATTTTTTAAGTGCTCTCATCGCTTCACGTTCAAACATACGACGTGGGTTTGCGTCAGTGACTTGAATGTCAATTGGGCGTCCCGTTTCGTCGATGGTAAAAGACATAATGACATGGCCTTCAGCGCCACGCTTCAGCGCTTTCGCTGGGTAACGAGGTTCTACTCGATACAGAGGCATTGCCTGTTGGTTTGACCCGAAGTCAGAAAATGTCGGAGCGTTAATCGCTAGGCCGTCAATCGATGTATTCAAATCCAAAGAAGGCAGTGAAGACATCGAATTCAGAGGCGTAACTTCAGCTTGTGACTGAGACGCTTGCGCTTCCGGTGGCGGCTCTGGCATTTCTGGTTTTTCAGGGACTGCACGTTGTCTTCTTTGGACTTCTTGTTCTTGTTCCACCATTACCATGTTGAAACTTAACGTCTCGCTATCGTCTGGTGAACGTTGGTGGCCATTATCGACCATCCAAGCCATAAAAGAAAACAGAGCTAAGCCCAATGCACCCGCTAGCGGTAAAGCAAGAAATAGGCGAATCATTTATGAAGATCCTCCAAGATCATCGCTTTTCAGCAGCAAGCGCAATGTTTTTAACACCCGCACCTTTAGCGGCGTCCATCACTTTAACAACCGTACCGTTGTAAGCGTGTTCATCCGCTTGAATAACCAAAGAAGCATCAGGTTGTTCTAGTAACAAGTGTTCTAACGTTGCTTGAACACGTTCAACATCAACAACACGTTTATCTATGAAGATGTCATTCGCAGAAGTAATCGCAACAAAGATGCCCGCATCCTTTTGGCTTACTACGTTAGACGCTTGTGGGCGATTAACTTCAACCCCTGATTCACGAACAAATGAACTGGTCACAATAAAGAAAATAAGCATGATAAATACAATATCAAGCATCGAAGTAAGGTCTATTTGAGCCTCTTCGTTTTTAGAATGACGTCGACCGAGTCTCATCGTTGACTCCTTAAAGATTTTTCTAATTTCAATTCTAAGCGGTTACACACTTTCGCTAAACGAGCATGAACAAACATGCCCGCTAATGCAGCAACCATACCCGCCATGGTTGGCAGTGTTGCCAACGAGATACCTGAAGCCATCAATTTAGGGTCACTGCTTCCTTGAGTCGCCATCACATCAAAAACAGAGATCATACCGGTGACGGTACCTAACAAACCCAACATAGGACAAATAGCGACTAACAGCTTAATAAAATTCAAGTTCTGGTTAAGTAAAATACTTGCTTGCCCTAACCAACCTTCACGAATGGCTTTGGCATGCCAAGAAGAATGCTCTTCTCTTTCATGCCACTTAGTAATCCAAGCTTGGCGCTGCTTTGGAAAGTAGAACGCGAGATATAACACGCGCTCTACCACAAGCACCCAATACACTAGGACAACAGCCGCTAGCCACCACAAGACGAAACCGCCCTGCTCCATAAAGCTTGATAAAGACAGCAGCCAGTCACTCGTTAACCAACTCGCTGGTAATAGAGAACCCGACAAAATATCCATTACGCAGCAGTCCCAACTGGTGAAACCACAGCTTTTGATTCAACCGTTTTTTCCGCCTGCTCCGCAACAAGACCAATACCTTGTTTCTCAAGAATATTGCGAATATTTTCAGCCTGAGTGCTAAGAATGTTGTGTGCCAGTAAAAGAGGCATTGCAGCGACAAGACCAAGTACGGTTGTTACAAGCGCCATAGAAATACCACCCGCCATTACTTTCGGGTCGCCATTACCAAACTGTGTGATTACCTGGAACGTTTCGATCATACCCGTTACTGTACCTAGAAGACCTAACATTGGTGCTAGCGCTGCCAATAACTTAAGCATTGATAGACCTTTCTCTAAGTGAGTCTGCTCATCAACAACCGCTTCTAAAAGACGTAGTTCTAAGGCTTCAACCGTTTGGTTTTGTTCTTTGTTGTACACGGCAAGAACACGGCCTAGTGGGTTATCGCCAGCTTGCTCAGGATTCTTAAGTTGCGCACGAATTTTCTGGCGAGCGATAGCTAGTGAAACGCCACGAACTAATGCGATGATTAAGCCAATTGCAAGCAAGCCAAGAATCACTTTACCAACTACACCACCCGCTTGAAGGCGATCAGATAGGCTAGGTGTTAGCGCCAACTGCTCCAACATGAATCCACGTGAAGGATCGACAACAACATTTGCTACTTCACCATTTGCCAGTGAAGAAAGTGATGTTAGCGTTGGACCATTTTCTGGCTGTTTAAGGTATGCGATTGCGTCTTCACGCTGAGTGTTCCAGCTAACGTAACCTTGATCTGTCACTAGGCCAATCGAGCCTAGGCGGTAAGCATCAACCTTGTTTGTATTGCCTTCACCATTAATGAATGCAATTTGAGATTTGCTCAGCTCAGAACTCGCTTGAATCTGCTCAACCATGCTCATCCACAAACCAGAGAGTTGTGGCATTGATGGCAGTGATTTCGCATCGATAATTTGTTCAACGGTCGCTGTATGATCAGCGCGATCAACGCTGTTTACTGTTGAGCTAAGCTCTGCGCCGAGTTCTTTTGCGTTTTGACGAACGACACCGAACAGCTCACCAAGGCTACCTGTTTCTAAGCGCAGTTTTTCTTCTAAGCGAGCCAACTTATTTTCGTTATCACTGAAGGTTTGAGTCAGAACATCTGTCGCACCTTGGATAGACGTACGTTTCGCTTCAAGTTGCGCTTTGATCGCTTTCAGTTCTTGTTCTGTCTTTTTGAAATCAGCTTCACGAACTACGTTGTGAGAAGCTTGAGTTCGACTCTCTGATTTTGCTTTGTTAACGAGCAGAGCCGTCGTGTCTGATGCAGAGAAAGCAGAAAAGGAAATAGACGTGATACAAAGCAATGCTGCTAATGGTTTTAAGTTCATTACTTAACCTCCGCAACAGTTAAAGAAACAGGTAAAGTAATCAAGCTTGGAGCCGCTTGTTGGCTAGCAATATCGTAAGCTTTATCGAGCTCAGACTTCATCGAAGAATCAACTTCTTGCCATTGAGCTTCTGTTTGATTCCAAGCCCAGTATTGGCTGCCATTTAGATTACGAGCAACCAAAGAGATACGACCTAGGTGCAGAACATCTGCCTCGATTGTTTTATCACTCGCCAATGCGACACGACCTTGGTAAACACCCAACTTAATGCCGTAGTCCATCTCGATTTGGTATGCCTCTAGGATACGACGGTATTTCTCAGCATCACTTACGTCTGCACGAGTCATCATTGATTGAAGCTTTTCAACTCTCTCTAGACGCTGCTCTTTCTTAATCGGTACGTCTTTTTCTACCAACTGTTGCAAGCCATCGATCATTTGATACATCAAAGGCACGACACCTTGGCGTGTGTATTTGATTTCTTCGATCTGCTCTTCAATGCTTTGAGCTTCTTTGTTTTGGCTCTCAACTAATGCAGCAAGGTGATCGTGATAGATTTCTAGGTTTTTAACTTCTTCTTGCAGACGCTCAATCTCAGCTTGCAGCATTAAAGTCGCTTGTGAGCTTTTATCAATAACCTTTTGGCTCGAAGCCGACGCGTTATTGGTCTTGTTTTGAATTGATTGAGCTTGATCCAAGCTATTGGCCATAGAAGACGTTGCAACCAAACTGATGGCAAGCGCTAGGCTAGATTTTAAAAGATTCATAATTGTAGTCATTTACTATAGAAGAAGTTTAAATGAATTTTATTGATAAGCAGTCTCATTATCATTAAAAGTCACTCGCATTACTAGGGATATTTTTGCTAAATAGTAGAATCACGAAAGGGGAAAGCCGAAACTTCCCCCTTAGCATTTAAGCTACCAATAGTACCCTACTAACAAATTAGTATTTTACCTGTAAAGTCGCCATGTAGTTGCGGCCTTCGCCAACAACAACGTTGCTCGTGCTGCCACCTTCAAGGTAGTCAGTATCAAACAGGTTCTCTACATTGAAGCGTGCGACGAAATCTAGGTTCTCGTCATACTTCATTGTATGTGCGATACCCATATCTACACGAGTGTATGCGTCTTTTTTGAAGGTGTTTGAATCTTCAGTGTAACGCTCACCTACGTGGTAAACACCAAGGTTTACGTCAGTACCGTTATTGAACGAGTAAGTAGACCAAATGCTCGCAGTAAATTCTGGTACATCAGCAGGTGTTTTGCCTTCTAGAGCAGGGTCATTCTGGTACTCAGCATCTAGGAACATTGTAGATGCACTTACAGAGAATGCTTCCGTCACGTAACCAGTTGCAGCCAATTCAACACCAGTATGAACTTGTTCACCAACTTGAGTTGTACGTGTTTCTTTGCCGTTATTACTTGCTGGGTCTAGGTCTTCTGTCACTTGCATGTTCGATTGAGTGATCTGGAACAATGCTCCTGATACAAACAAACGCTCATCAAACAGTTCCCACTTAGAACCTAGCTCGTAAAGTGTGCCTTTCTTAGCATCTTGAGACTGACCAAAGTTCACGTCATCTTGATCTGTGATTTCACCAACAGGCTCGAAACTTTCAGAGTAAACTGCGTAAATTGAACCATTTGAAGCCGGAGAGTAAATTACACCAAACTTTGGAAGAATGTTGTTGTAGCTCTCTTCTTGATTAGAACTGCTCGTCGTTTTGTCGTATGCGAAACGAACGCCACCAAGAACTTGCCACTGGTCGTTAAGTGTTACTAAGTCTTGAACATATAGACCGTAGTGTTGGCTTTCAGAGTGAGATACTTCATTGTCGTTCTTGTAGCTAACGTTAGAAGGCATATCAAAACCATTGCCACATGCAGCTTCTGCTTCGGCTTCAGTTGCATTAACACAAGTGTAACCAGAGTCGTATAAACGTTCGTAGTCGTAATGAAGGCCATTAACACCAACAAGTAGTCGGTGGTTTACACCTAGTGCATCGAAATCACCAGTAAAATCTACGTAAGCCGTGTCAAACGTCCACTCGTCGTGACGATCTGATACTTTGTAGCCGTAACCGCCGTTTTTATCGCTGTATACAGTATTGTTCGATTCTGTACGCTGACGCTCGTAGAACTGACGGCTAATACCTGTTTTAACAGACCAAGTTTCGTTTAAATTAACAGTTATCGAAGCGCCGTAGTTAGCAACGTCGTTATCTGTTTGAGCGAAACGTTGATCATTAACCGTGTTAGGGTCGATAGCCTTGCCTGTAGAAGTGTCGATTTTAGAACCATTGTCTAAATCGCCCTCTTCGATTGTGCGGTCGTAATGAACTGACAACATGATGTCTTCGTTAATATCGTAATCAACAAATAGACCACCAACAAAACGGTCGGTTTCTACATCTGTGCCATCAAAACGTGTGCGGTAAGAGTCTTGGTTTTCTTGCGAAACAATAAGACGAGCACGTAAGGTTTGGTCATCGTTTAGTGAACCACTTACATCAGCGGTAGTACGCGTGTAGCTATCAGAACCGATATCTTGGCTTACGTTTACTTGAGTCTCGTATGCAGGCTTCTTAGAAACCATGTTAACAAGGCCACCTGGCGCTGATTTACCGTAAAGTAGACCTGCAGGGCCTTTAAGTACTTCAACACGCTCTAATAGCTCAACTGGTTGACGGTAATGTGACCAATGTTGAACACCGTCACGTAAGTAGCCAGAGCTACTGTCTAAATCAAAACCACGAAGAGTGAAACGCTCACGGTTCGTTGATTTTGAACCGGCACCTACAGAAGCGTCGTTCTTAAGAACTTCACCTAGTGTGCTAGCACGCTGTTCATCGATGATTTGCTCATCGATTACTGAAACTTGTCCCGGAGTCTCTAATTGAGTCGCCTCCATGCGCATTGCTGTTGTGTTCGTGTCGGCTTTGTAACCGTAGTCACGACCTTCAACAACCATGTGCTCGTCTGTTTTTACTGTTTCTGCCAATACTGCTGGTGAAGCTAATACTGCGCCGATCACTAAAGCCAATGGGCTCTTTGAAAACATGTCCTTTACTCCGCTTTTATTCTTTTTGTACGAGCACTATGGTTAATTATTTGATGTGCTCGCTGAACCGTTGCCGGTACCACTGAATCTTTTCGCGAGAGAATATAAGTGATAACTATTACCATTTGCATTAAATTTACATTCTTTGCATTCGTAAAGTTTTGTAAAGGCCTTGGTAAGCGTTATTCATTCGATGTAACAGAACCTGCTTTAATACAGATACTTAGAAGTGATTCTTGTCTTGTCCTTATCTCGACAATCAAAAATTTTGAAACAGCGTTATTTACTCACTCAATCTAACAAGCCAAAAACGATAAAAAATTTATCTTCTCTTATTTATTAGCTTTGATTCCGCATTTTTATGTATAAAACCCTCGATAAATGTTAACCAACAGTGAATTATTTTATTTGAATTTGTTTAATTTACACAATTATCAGTGATTTTGATCACATCTATAATTCCAAACTCATTTTTTGTTTTTCGATTTGATCAACCGACTGCTAATCTCCTGCTCACTTTGAAAAGGTATCAAAGTTATAAATAATAAGGAGTGTTCTAAATGAATACCAAAAAACCTATGTCTCTGACTGGCCGTGTAATTCTTGGTATGGTCGTAGGTATATTAACGGGATTTGCCATTCAATCCCTTTTTGCAGAAAGTGGATTTGTTAACAACTACATCGTTAACGGACTCTTTGAAGTAGGCGGACAAATTTTTGTCGCCAGTTTAAAAATGCTTGTTGTCCCTCTAGTCTTCGTTTCGCTAGTGTGTGGTACAAGTTCCCTTAAAGACTTATCAACTCTTGGCCGTATGGGTGGCAAAACGCTTGCACTTTATATCGGTACTACAGCCGTTGCTATCACTCTAGCATTGACGATCGGTAACCTGTTCCAACCTGGTGCTGGTGCGGATCTGACTGCTGCGAGTTCTTTTAAATCAGCGGATGCCCCTTCTCTTGGCCAAGTAATCATCGACATGTTCCCAACCAACCCTATTCAGGCGATGGCTGAGGGCAAAACACTACAAGTTATCGTGTTTGCTGTGTTATTCGGTATCGCGATTAGTGCTGCTGGTAAACCAGGTGAGCGCATTGCCGCTGTATTTGCAGACCTAAACGAAGTTATCATGAAGCTTGTTGCTTTGCTGATGAACCTTGCTCCTTACGGCGTGTTCTTCTTGATGGCGAAACTGTTCTCTGGCTTAGGCTTAGGTGCAATTTGGAACCTAGCAGAATACTTCTTAGTGCTTGCAGGTACTCTTCTACTACACGGTTTGGTGACTTACAGCGCGATGCTTAAAGGCTTCACTGGCCTTAGCCCTATTACGTTCCTACGCAAGATGGAAGATGCAATTATGTTTGCATTCTCAACAGCATCTTCGAATGCAACGATTCCTGTAACAATGGAAACTGCGAAGAACCGTATGGGTGTAGACAACAAAGTCGCTTCATTCACTGTACCACTAGGTGCGACAGTGAACATGGACGGTACTGCAATCATGCAAGGTGTTGCGACTGCGTTTATCGCACAAGCCTACAACATCGACCTTACTATGGGTGATTACCTGATGGTTATCCTAACAGCGACGCTGGCGTCTGTAGGTACTGCAGGTGTTCCTGGTGTTGGTCTAGTGATGCTAGCGATGGTATTGAACCAAGTCGGTCTACCGCTTGAAGGTATCGCTCTAATCATGGGTGTTGACCGTCTTCTAGACATGATCCGTACCGCTGTAAACATCACAGGTGATAGTGCCGTATCTATCATCGTTGCTAAGTCTGAAGGCGCTCTTGATGAGTCTCGCTTCAACGACCCTGCAGCAGGTGAGAAAGAAGAAGAAGTTAAGCTATCACGCCAAGAAGCGTAATCTAACAGCCTTGCTTCAAGCTAAAGCGTAATTAATGGCTACGCTTTAGCTACAAACACAAAAAACGCCACAGCATTTGCTGTGGCGTTTTTTATGGATTTAAAGAAGTACCATAACCAGAGCGGTAAGATTAATTAGCGGACTCACTAATTGGGAACATAAGATTCACTCTGAGTCCCCCACTTTCTCTATTCTCCGCAGTCACATGACCATTCATCACAACCATTGCCTCTTTCACGATGGCAAGGCCCAGACCGTAACCACCAGACCGTTTGTCTCTTGCTGATTCAATACGAGTAAACGGGTCAAAGATACCTGCAATTTTGTTATCAGGGATGCCTTCTCCATCATCTTCTACAGAAATGACACTGTAACGTTGATCAATAGTCATTTCATACGTCGTTACCGAAATATGAGCATGCTCACCTGCATACTTAATTGCATTGCCAACCAAATTCCCTATCACTCTCAAAAGCAACCGTTCATCTATATTGACCATAGACGTTGGTGTTTCTAAATCTCCAACTAAGGTTTGGTTAGGTTTCAAATCGTTTTGCATTTGCGCAATAAGCATTGAGCAATATTGTTCTAACTGCATCAAGCTAAGCTTGGAATCGTAACGAGAGGTTTCTAAGCGGCTAAACTCGAGGATCTCGCCCACTAGCTTATTCATCTCTTCGGTTTCACTTTCCATACGATCGAGCAGCCCAGCACTCTTGTCATCTACCTTGTTACGCAATAAATGCAGAGCGAGGTTTTGCCTTGCTAAAGGTGTTCTGAGCTCGTGAGAGACATCTCGTATCAAGCGGCGCTGCTTTTCGGCTAAAGATTTAATCTCAAATGTCATGTGATCAAAATCATGGGCAAGTTCGTTAAATTCACGTGTCGTTGAATCTAATTCAGAGACAACACTCACCGTGAAGTCGCCTTCTGCTAATCTTCTGCTGGCCTCTCTTAAACGGTCGAGGGGTTGTTGCAGACTTTTAGCCATAATGATCGAGAACAGCGACAATACGACTAAAGCGATCACGGCTTTCAACATGTAGGAATACGGCGCAAAGGATTTTGCAGGGTGAAACTGGTGAGGAAGTTGAATAACCAACGTACTCCCGTTATCCAATGGCAAACCAAAAATAGGCTTACTCACACGGTCACTCAGTTGGTGATCTAAGGTACGCAGAAACTTCAATTTAAATTCGAAGTGTGGATGCATGTGTCGGTGTGTAATTGGGCGGTTATTCTCGTCAATAACGAACAAATAATACCGTTGGGCGTTCCCCCAATCAGCGAGTTCATCCATGTCACCTTCCTCGATCAACACATTGGCTTGATAAGCAAGGTCGAGCATCTCTTCTTTGACGGATTCTGGCACCTTAAGGAGCGCCTTCATTAACGCTCTTTCCGCCACACCTTGCAAGATCAAAATACTCACAAGAATCACTGTCAGATAGCTGAACAGCTGAAAGGTTAACCCGTCTTTACGCTTAGCGATGAAATCCGGGCAACGTATTAGTGTGGAACTCATGCTCCAACCGACTCTAGGTAACTGTAGCCTTTACCACGAACGGTTTTAATGTGCTGTTTCGACAGACCCGCCTGCACCAATTTTCGGCGGATATTGCTGATGTGCATATCTAGATTGCGATCAAAGGGACACAACTCTTTCTTTAACACATGTATTTGCAGATCTGACTTGGAAACAACAATGCCGTCGTTCTTGATCAGATAATCAAGCAGATCTTTTTCTGTGCCCGTGAGGGGTAAACGGGAGATCTGTTCACACAAACCGTGGTTAGATGAAGCTAGAGACTGCCTCTGACGCTCAAATCCAACTCGACGTAAGATAACCTTAATACGAGTCAGTAGCTCAGGAACATTGAAAGGTTTGGCGATGTATTGATCGGCACCCGCTTGATAACCATCGAGCATCGATGCATCGTCATTGAGTGCCGTTAACATCAAGATAGGTGTAGCAAAACGCTGGCAGATGCGTCTTGCAACTTGAATTCCGCTAAGGTTTGGCAGCATCACATCAAGTAACACTAAATCAACAGGGTTGGATTGGATAAACTCTAGCGCAGCCTCGCCACAATGAACGGTATCAACGTGATACCCCTCATTTTCTAAAACTTCACCCAATAATTCACACAACTGAATATCATCATCAACAACTAAAACGCGCGACATCATACAAACCAATAAACAATAATAGTTTGCATTCTAATTATCGTTATTATTGATTTCAATTATAAAGTGCGCGTTTCCCGTTATAGAAGGAAATCTTTTTCAATCGGTACAAATTTTGAGGCAGAATCGATAAGGTTTTGAGCAGTTAATCCCGGAACACCGTACACCTCGACAGGCTTACCAAAACGTTCCTTGATTCGTTCTACGAGGATTTCAAAATCACCGTCTCCAGATACCAGAACGATCGTATCAACCGTTTCAGCCAGTTCTATAGCATCTAGGGCAATACCCACATCCCAGTCTCCTTTTGCACTGCCATCACGCCGCTGAATAAATGGCTTCAATTTCACATCAAAACCCACACCGCGAAGAATATGGTGGAACTGACGCTGCTTGGGATCTTGACTAGAAATGGCGTACGCATGAGCTGCAACAACATGACGACCTTCCGTAGCAACATACCAAAACTGGTTATAGTCAAAGTTAGAACGGTATTTGTCTCGCGTCGTGTAGTAAACGTTTTGAACGTCGACCAGAATTGCTATGTTTTCCATAAATTCATACCTTTAGATTTTCGGTATACCCTATTCTATTCAACCCTAAAATGCGAGTCGCTTTATCCAATAAAAATGAACCTGTTGGTTATAGTTAACGTAAATCTAAGCATGTTTAATGTAATCCTAACTATGCTTAATAGGTGTCTACCAGATTGGACGCTCGTCTTTGTCCTTGATGACCATCTCACAAGGGCTAGCAATTAGAGATACAAGTAAAGCTAACAAGCTACTGAAGGGAGGTTGGCTATGCTACAACGACAACAACATAAATCGCACGGAAGCATCGGCAACATAGCAAAAGTCGCTCTCAACCCCTCAAGTAGTTTGTTAACTATGCTCAAGCTAGTGACTGTTAGTACTGTATTGATTTTTAGCCTCACCATTCATTCGGTCCTTGCCTATCCTGCGTATTCTCACTCAAAGCCACTACCACATCGCAGCGTCATTTATTTTGCGCCTGAAGAAGATACTGTCGTCAAAGAGTTTCTCAACGAAGTCTTGATAAACAACTGCCAATTGGATGAACGTGATGTGGTTATTATGGTGATAGCAGAGAGTGGCTACACCGTACCCGCTTGGTTAGAAGAAGAGTTTAACTTGGAGGCAGTAACCAGCGTTTATGAGATCCCTAAAGGGTCACACACCGCGGTATTAATTGGTAAAGACGGAAAAGAAAAGCACAGATGGAATGGTAAGACGGACTGGCAGAAAATCACCAACATCATCGATGAAATGCCAATGCGCCAACAAGAAATGCAGCGACAAAGTAGCCGCTGCAGTATTTAACTCTATACAAATCGATAAAGCGTGACCTAGTTACTTGTTAAACCAATCGAGTTTTTCATGAAGCTGAGCCACGCTGCCAACAACGATCAAAGCCGGACTTTTAGCGACAGCCGCAAGGTTAGCTAAGTCACTCAATCCACCACGATACACCTTCTGTTCTTGGCGCGTACCGTTTTCGATAATCGCTACAGGCATGTCTGCTCGCATACCATTATCAAGCAAGTTTTTCTGAATATTCGGACTCTCTTTTAAACCCATGTAGAACACGATCGTGTGATTATGTTGAGCAAGAGATTGCCAGTCGATATCTTCGCCATCTTTCTTTAAGTGGCCGGTAATAAACTGGACGCTCTGCGCGTGGTCACGGTGAGTCAACGGGATACCCGCATAAGCCGTAGCACCAGCCGCTGCAGTGATACCCGGAATGACTTCAAATTTCACATCATTCTCGGCCAGAGTTTCACACTCTTCCCCGCCACGTCCAAAGATAAACGAGTCACCACCTTTCAGGCGTACTACATGCTTATTCTCTTGGGCTTTAGTGACCAATAATTGGTTGATCTGATCTTGAGGTACACAGTGATGATCAAGCTTTTTACCCACATACAGCATTTCTGCGTCTGGGTTAGCCATCGCCAAGATATCTTTTGATACCAAGCGGTCATATACCAAGACGTCTGCTTGTTGAATCACTCGTGCCGCTTTTAGCGTAAGTAAGTCTGGGTCGCCTGGACCTGCACCTACCAATGAAACAAATCCTTTGTTTACTTCTTTAACATTCGATGACGATACTTCTGACATGCTGTGCTCCGAAGGTTTGCTTGTTTTATCTCAAGCTTCAATCTATGTGATAAGTCACTGTATTCATGATGACTTATCCAAATCCTTAACCCTTAGACTATCAGGTGTTGATATAAATATTCAGTTTAAATACTAACGAAGATAGAAGTAATTATAACAAAACGATCTATTGCAGGTATTAGATACCAATCGTAGTAAATAACTGTTCATCCTAGCTGGTTAAAACGCTCGATAACTTCGTTAGAATTTTTGATTGTAGGATAACTACTTATCGAAAAATTCTGTCTCGTTCTCAAGCCTTTTTCCTGCGCTATTTCTGATCACCTACTTGCTGTGATTGGTATTACTCAATAAGAATCAACACCTTGGTGATGCTTAAGGCATTTGAACTAAAAAAGCCCCAAACATTTCGTTGGGGCTTTCAATCTCATACTAAATTACGTTTCACCGTATTCAGAATTACTTAGCGCCTAGAGAAGGAGCTGTTTTAGCGTGAGTAAGGTATAGAGGAACACATGTCATTAGTAGACCACCAACGATGTTACCTAGGATTGTTGGGATAAGGTTGAAGTTCAACCATGTTGCGATACCGAAGTCAGCGCCAAGAATCATACCTAGTGGGAATAGGAACATGTTTACTACTGTGTGCTCAAATACTAGTGCGAAGAAGATGAAGATTGGGAACCACATCATTGCTACACGGCCAGACACAGTACGCGCTGTCATGTTACCAATCACACCTAGACATACCATTAGGTTACAGAAGATACCGCGTACGAAACACGTGATCCATCCGTCCATGCCCATGTTTTCAAAACCTAAGCTACGGCCTGTAGAAACAGCAATGAATTTTTGAGCAACAGCGTTTGGCTCTAGAGAGAAGTTACCTGTTAATGACACGGCAACTAGGAAAGCAACAATCAAAGAACCGATAAGGTTACCAAGACCAACAATACCCCAACAACGTAGGATACGGCCCCAAGTGATGCCTGGGCGGTTGTCGAATTTAGCTAAAGGAGCAAGGCCGAAAACGCCAGTTACTAGGTCGTAACCCATAACACTTAGAATTACGAAACCAACCGGGAACACTAGTGCGCCAACAAGGCCAATGCCTGTTTGTACCATTGCTGTAATCGCAACAACAACCGCTAAAGAAAGGATGATACCAGCCATAGTGCTTCGAATCAGAAGATCGCGAGTACTTGTTTTAGTTTTCGCTTCACCCACATCGATCATCGTTTGAACGAATTCAGCTGGTTTGTAATCAGGAGACATAATGTTGTCCTTAAAAAAGTAAAATTAAAAGTTAAAATTGGATAGGAAAAGGCTCTAGTTGCCGAGTTAAGGCAATATCGAGAACTAGAACCCTTGAACTATCAAATCTTACTCATCCAAAGATTAAGCAGAGATTTCTACAGCACCTTTGGTAACACGAGCTTTGTACGCTTTCACGTTGAAGTTCTCGTCTTCCATGCACACACCTGTTGCTAGGTTAAAGCGTTGCTTTTTAAGTGGGCTTGCCACCCAAAGCTCTTCTTTGTGCTCAACAATCAAGCCACGTGATAACACGTTAGATTGAAAGTAAGGGTCTGTATTACTAATCGCGAATACTTCTTCAGCCTTAGTCGGGCGGAAGACAGCCACTTGCTCACCACCAACCAATGCACAAACACCTGTACCTGGGATAATGTCTTCGATCTTACAAACTTTGGTAAATGCCATGATGTCGTCTCCCAATTAAACCAGTTCAACATGAAGGATATCGCCCTTCGCTTCAGGGTGTTTCTCTGTGAATGTCGCAGGACGGTGTTGTTCACGGCCGTCATCAACAAACACAACGTTTTCATCACGGTCATCAGCGTTGATGAAGTGAGCGAAGCGCTTAAGTTGAGCTTCATCGTTGATAGTGTCTGTCCACTCACAAGCAAAGTTGTCAACAAGGCCAGCGATGTCAGCTTCAAGTTGGTCGTTAATACCAAGCTTATTGTCGATGATGACATCACGTAGGTAATCCACACCACCTTCTAGGTTATCCATCCATACCGAAGTACGTTGTAGCGGAGCAGCCGTGCGGATGTAGAACATCATGAAACGGTCGATGTATTTGATCAGCGTTTCTTGGTCTAGGTCGCTTGCTAGCAGGTCTGCGTGACGAGGCTTCATACCACCATTACCACAAACATACATGTTCCAACCTGCATCAGTCGCAATAATACCTAAGTCTTTACCTTGAGCTTCAGCACACTCACGAGTACAACCAGACACACCAAACTTCATCTTATGAGGCGTACGGATGCCTTTGTAACGGTTCTCGATCATCACGCCAAGACCAACTGAATCTTGAACGCCGTAACGACACCAAGTAGAACCAACACATGTCTTAGCCATACGAAGTGCTTTTGCGTAAGCTTGACCCGTTTCGTAACCTGCAGCGATTAACTTTTTCCAGATTGCTGGTAAGTCATCCTTTTGAGCACCGAACAGGCCGATACGTTGTGCACCAGTGATCTTAGTGTAAAGGTTATATTCAGCCGCAACATCAGCCAGAACGCTTAGCGCTTGAGGCGTTACTTCACCACCCGCCATACGAGGGATAACAGAGTAAGTACCGTCTTTTTGCATGTTACCTAAGAAGTTATCGTTGGTATCGTGCAACTTCACTAGCTCAGGCTTAAGGATGTGTTCACCCCAGCAAGAAGCAAGGATAGAACCTGCTAGAGGCTTACATACTTCACAGCCGTAGCCTTTACCGTATTTCTCTAGTAGCTCATCGAACGTTTTGATTTCTTCGATGCGAATTAGGTGGAAAAGCTCTTGGCGAGAGTAAGCAAAGTGCTCACACACATCGTTCTTAACTTCTACCCCTGCTTTAGCAAGTTCAGCATTAAGTACTGAAGTAACTAATGGAATACAACCACCACAACCAGTGCCAGCACCCGTTACTGCTTTGATATCACCGATGGTGTGATGACCTTCAGCAACCGCTTGAGCGATCTTGCCTTTCGTTACATCGAAACAAGAACAGATAACTGCAGATTCAGGAAGAGAGTCTGCGCCAAGTGTTGGCTTTTCAGCCCCAGCGTGTGCAGGAAGAATCAACGCATCTGGGTGTTCTGGCAGATCGATTTCGTTAAGCATAAGCTGTAGAAGATCGCCGTAATCAGACGTGTCACCAACCATTACTGCACCAAGCAGCTTCTTGTTGTCTTCAGAAACGATTAGACGCTTGTAAACTTCTTGCTCTTCGTTTTGGTAAACGTAGCTCTTACAGCCAGGAGTACGACCGTTCGCATCACCGATAGAGCCTACTTTCACGCCTAGAAGCTTAAGCTTCGCAGACATGTCAGCACCTTCAAATGTGCTTTCGTTGCCAGCAATGTGGTCAACTGCGACTGTCGCCATTTTGTAACCAGGAGCCACTAGGCCGTAGAACGTTTGGTTCCAAGAGGCACACTCACCGATTGCGTAGATGTCTTTGTCTGTCGTTTGACAGTGGTCGTTAATCTCAATACCGCCACGAGGCGCAATACCCAGCCCCATTTGACGAGCAAGTTTGTCTTGAGGGCGAATACCGGCAGAGAATACGATGAAATCAGTTTCTAGCTCAGTACCGTCTGCAAAGCGCATTACGTTACGAGCTTCAGTGCCTTCAGGAGCGATCTCAAGCGTGTTCTTACTTGTATGTACGTTAACGCCCATGCGTTCGATTTTTTGACGAAGTTGGTTACCACCCGCTTGATCAAGCTGCTCAGCCATTAGCTTTGGAGCAAACTCAACAACGTGCGTGGTTACGCCAAGTGCTTTTAGTGCGCCTGCCGCTTCAAGACCAAGCAGACCGCCACCAACAACCACACCAGACTTTGAGTTCTTAGCCGTTGCTTCGATTGCTTTCAAATCTTCGATTGTGCGGTAAACAAAGCAGTCTTTACCTTCGTTACCTTTGATTGGTGGAACGAATGGGAATGAACCGGTAGCAAGGATAAGTTTGTCGTATTGAATTTCACGACCAGTGCTTGAGTAAACTGTTTTCTTTTCACGGTTAACGTTAATAGCACGTTCGCCGATTAGCATGTTGATGCCGTGTTTCTCGTAGAAGCCTTCTTTAACTAAAGAAAGTTCGTCCGCAGTATGGTGTGAAAAATAAGAAGAAAGGTGTACACGGTCATAGGCTACGCGAGGCTCTTCACAGAACACCGTAATGTCCATGTTAGCAACATCTGTCTTCTCGACTAAATCTTCGATATAGCGATGACCGACCATCCCGTTACCGATTACGACTAGCTTCATCTTGCTCATAAGAATTCCTGAAGGTTATATATTTCTTAACTGAGCGAATAATGAATTATGAAAGAAAATGAAAATATGATGTAAATCAATTACGAAATCGAACTACCCAAAAGGGGTAGAACAAAAGAGGTAGAAGTGGCTAATTTTAAGCCATAGCAAACGAATAACCATAGATTTGATAAGGTTTAGAGGCGTTTTATAGGCAATTTCACACACAAGCATGCTTGTTGTAATATTTCACAATAGACTAGCAACAACGTAAGTAAATGACAATCATTTTCATTTGTAGTCATAAGAAGTGTAATAACTCATGAAAGCGTTACAGGTTCATGAGCAACTGTGTATAAATGTGAAGAACTGGAGCACAGAAACACAACCGCCCCCCTACCCATCGATTCCATTTACAAATTGCACACTCGATTAACTTGGGCTGTCTTACTTAGCTAAAAACAGTTTTCTTCATACGACTTTCTCAGAAATACGTTTGGTTCAACTTATTAAACCTGTGTAATAAAGTGCCTTGATAACGTAGAAATCCGTAAAACAGAGCGATCAGCATAGAGTCATCTAGCCGGAAGTGAAATTCAATGAATGGACGGCGTAAGAAATTAGGAAAGCGTGAAGAAATGGAATTTCAGATAGCAAAAATTCCAGCATATCTGCTGGCCTTTCGACTTTGAATGTGGAGGCGCCTCCCGGAGTCGAACCGAGGTCCACGGATTTGCAATCCGCTGCATAGCCACTCTGCCAAGGCGCCTTCAATAGTGTTTTGAGAGAACAACTCTTTTGAATGCTACCTAGAGAAGTAACAACCAAATAGATGGTGCCCCGGGCCGGACTTGAACCGGCACAACGCGAACGTCGAGGGATTTTAAATCCCTTGTGTCTACCAATTCCACCACCAGGGCACGCAATTC
>NZ_VTYC01000026.1:0-72388 GCF_013114115.1 Vibrio sp. 070316B
TACATTCACTGCCATGGTGATTTCTCCAATTGATTTTCCGGTATTGCGGTTTCCGACGTCTCGGAAAACCAAGTAGTTCTCTCAAAGTTACTTTTAATAACGGCACGAAAATCAGAAGCTTTAGAAAAACTTTTAAAAAACCACAAAAAAATTATTAATTATTTTATTTTCAACAATTTAAAATATTCAACCTTCTAAAATAACTATAGATTTCTATTAATGAGAGCGCTTTAATTGGTCAAAAAATATTCTAATTAGCTTTTTAGTTGGCCAATGTACAGAAATGAGCAATCACCAAAGTTCTTGGGGGCGGACAAATATTAGGCAAAAAGGTGAGCTGCTCTTCACAAAGTCGGCAGAGAAAATTAAAACCAACAGAGCGAGAAAACGAAGAAAGATCGTTAGAAGGGAAAAGAAAACACAATCAGTAGAAAGGAAAAAGCCCCTTTTCCTTTGAGAGAACCGGGGCTAGTTGGCGCGTCAGAGCCTGTGTGGAGATCATCGAGAAATGAACACATTTCCGACTCGCCGTTGCATTCTTACCGTAAAAATGGATAGCAGGTGAGAGATGAGAGAGCTAAACACCCAATAGTAAGTATGCTTGCCAGTTTCCCTTGCTGCATGGCTCACGTCTGAACACGAGCAGCAAGTTCAACCAATAACTATTGCAATAGTGACATTGCAGAGTTAGGCAATTGTTTTGCTTGAGCAAGTATTGAAGTACCCGCTTGTTGCAGAATTTGTGATTTAGTCATTTGCGTTGTCTCTTTCGCAAAGTCCGTATCTTTGATTCGACTGTTTGAAGCGTCTACGTTCTCTTGAACGTTTGCCAAGTTATTAATGCTGTGGCTTAGACGGTTCTGTTTCGCACCCAAATCAGCACGCTGTGAATCTACGTACTTCATTGCAGAATCGATAACGCTGATAGCGTTCTGTGAACCAGCAACACTTGTTAGGCTGATATCTTGAACTGATGTTGCACGGCCTTCGCTCTTAAGACCAAGCTCTGATGCCAGGCCACCAGAGATAGACATAGCGCCATCTAGGTCAGGTTCCGCTACAAATAGCTGTAAACGGCCATCATCAGTAACCGATGCGTTAACTAAGTCAGATTGACCATTAATGTAAGTCGCTAACTCTTCAATATCGTCACCCGCTTTAGTGTTGATATCTAGAACGATGTCTTCACCCGCTTTGGTTTTGAATTCAAACTTAAGATCGCTCGCTGTTGGCGGCACTTCCCAGTTCTTATCTTTCGCGTTTTCTGAATCGAACGTAGTACCACCCATACGGTAGTCATCTGCACGGATACTTGTCAGAGCCATGATCATTGCTTCACCAGAGTTAGAACCGATCTGGAATGAAGCTTCACCGAATGAACCATTCAGTAGACGACGACCACCAAACGATGTGGTTTCCGCGATACGGTTAAGCTCATCTTGAAGTGCCATTGACTCTTCGTTTAGTGCTGTACGCTCTGCCGGCGAGTTAGTGCCGTTTGATGATTGAATCGCTAGATCACGCATACGTTGTAGTACGTTAGTCGATTCGTTCATCGCGCCTTCTGCTGTTTGAGCAATCGAAATACCGTCGTTGGCATTACGCATTGCCACATCAAGACCACGAGACTGAGCCGTTAGACGGTTCGAGATTTGCAGACCTGCCGCATCATCTTTTGCGCTGTTGATCTTGTGACCAGATGACAAACGCTCCATAGAAGTCGCTAAGTCATTAGACGCTTTGTTCAGGTAACGCTGCGCTGTCATTGCGGAAACGTTAGTACTTACATTAACTGCCATTTTGCTCTCCTTATGAGTTCGCAAGCTCTCTGCGAAGCGGCCAGCTTTACTCTCATATGGATAAGCACTGACCGTATGTTACTCAATAAACCTTATACAAGGTTTAAGATCTGTATTAATCATTTATAACCAACACAGATACAAGTTGTATGCCAAGTTTAATTTTGTATAAATAATTTTTTTATTAACTAATAATCAAAAACTTACAGAAAATTAAACGCGATTATGATTGTTTGCTTCTAGAGGATGAAACTACCTCTACCCGCTTGTTGCCGTTTTTTGCCGCTATATCAAGAAACACTATGTCTCGTACGAAAAAGCGGCAATTTTTGAAGTCATTCGCTCGTATGGCATAGCACATAAGGCAAAGAATCGACTCCGTGGTATTTAGCAGTCCACCACCAAATACCGATTAAGTATTAAATATAGTTAAACAAGGTTAGGTCTTTTGTTTTGCCAAACGCTTGCTGTGAAGCTTGCAATGCTCGAGAGTTTTCATTGAATTCAATGATGGCTTTCGAGTAATCCAAATCTTCAAAGTTGCTTTTCGCTTTCGCCAAAGACAACTTAAAGTCTTCATGTTGTTGCTCTTGAATATCCAATGTACTCAAACGGGCACCGACATCCGTTCTTGCTTTCGTTAAATGGATAAACGCAGCATGAAACTCTTCTGTCATTTGGTGCAGTTTTGCCGTTGCCGATGCATCGGACACAGGGTTTTCTACCTGTTCTGCCGCTTCTTTGAACGTGTCAAAGATCGAGAATGTCTCTCTCGGCTCTAAGGTGATCGAATCACCCTTGGTGACTTGTCCTTTAAACTGAATATTTAACCCTTCGTAGACAATGCCAGTCGCAGGGTCAAAATCTTCAGCAGCAACCACAGCGCCATCTTTTTCAAGTTGGTAGGCAAACTTACCGGTCTGCATATCAACAAAGGTTACTTTATAAGTAGAACCATCTTCTGCACTGTTGGTTGCACGACCAAGTAGTAACTCAGATGCTGGCTCTAGCTCGTATTGAGGCTCAAAATCACCGAATGGGTTATCTATTTCCATAAATAACTTACTGCCCGGATCATTCATCGCCATTTCAAAGCTGCTCGCTACACGCATCTTGCGCTGATAGTCATCGCCTTGATACGTCACCGTTCCTTCGTTATCGCGAAAGAAGGGCTGGCTTTTCGGCTTAGTACCAGCGAATGTGTAGTTGCCAGACTCGTCTTGAGAGTTCGCTAAGTACAAAAAGTTATTCGCTAACTCTTGGATTTCACGCTTCTTCGCTAAACGGTCTTCAGGTGACAGCGCACCGTTGATCATTTCCATCACGGTTCGTTTTGCTTCATCAGCAAAGCCTTCCGAGTTGGCGATCATCACCTCATGGTGCTCAAGGCGGTTTCTAACCAGAGTAATGGCATCAACGTACTGTTTAAGCTGCTCTGATTGCTGACCAATATTCTGTAAATAGTGCGTCGCTAACGGGTCATCACTTGGCGACTGCAGCTTCTTACCAGAAGCGAGTTGCGCTTGGTTGTGATGCACCTTGTTCTCTTGGCGGCGCAAGTCATTTTGTACGGACTGGTAGTTATGGAAGCTAGATATACGATTTAACATTTATACTTCCTACCTCAGAGCCAAAATAGTATTAAAGGTATCGTTAGCAGCTTGCATGATGCGTGAAGAAGCCATATACGCTTGTTGAAACTTCATCATATTTGCCGCTTCTTCATCAAGGTTAACCCCTGAGATTGAAGCAATACGCTCCTGGGCTGACTGCTTTTCTAACGTCGCAATATCACTCAAGCGATTGGCCGTTGAAGACTTCAGACCCGTGTTGGTATTCAGGTTGTGGTAAAGGTCTAGAATCGTAGACTCACCATCGTTCAAGATCTTGCCCGTTTGGAGATCTTGCAGCTTACGTAAGTTGCCATTGTCACCTTCTGATGGGACAAGGTTTGCCGTAAATTTGTCGTTTGCCAACGCGCCTGCCGTTAACTCGAAGGTCGTGCCGTTAATCGTCACTGGTCCTTGTGGCGGATACGGTTGAGGCTGCATTAAGATATTGCCTTTTGGATCCGTCACCGCAAATTGCTCGCCCTTTGGTGACACAATCACTTCAAACTCACGCAGTTGGCCTGCCTCTAGGATTTTGAAGCCAGCGGTGCCTTTGGCGAACGTCGTCGATGCTTCATAGCTTTGTGCGGCAATGTCTTTCGGATCTGTGGTTTCCATGTGAATCTGCGCGGCAAAATTACGCGTCGGACGCAGTAGCAGCTTTTCACCAAGTTCAGGCGGATTACGAATTTCGACGCGCATACCATCAAGATAAAACGCGTTGCCGCTTGAATCGGTACTCACTTTGACCGTTTCGCCACTTGGCTTGGTCACCACGTAATCACTACCATCGTATTTGAGACCGTACTCTCCACCTTTTAAGGCAGAAGTATCATCAATAAATACGGCTACATCGGCTTTGGACTGCCCACTTGCCGTCACACGAGATTTTGCCACCAGCTCTGAGTTCACATCGGTAAACAGGTTCTTGCCCACGTTGCCGTTGAGATCCAAACCTTGCTCTTGAAGCGCATTAACCTTGTACGAAAACGCAGTTGCCAAACGGCCAAGCTCATCCATGATGGCTGGGATGTGCTCATCACGCATGTCTAACATGGCACCGATTTTTCCATCAATGTCACTGCTGGTGATCGGCTTTAAAGACTTACCTTCAACAATCGCCAAGCGACGCTGGTGTGCATCAGGTAAACCATCCACCATTTTTAACTGGCTTGCCTCGCTACCTGATACCAAGGTGTGGCCGTTACCAATATGGACATTGAAGCCTTCGGCATTTGAGCGCGGTGTCACCGTTACTTTGGTGTAACCAGAAAGCTCATTAATTAGCTTTTCATGCTGATCTCGCAGGTCGTTATGAGGTCCTGGAGTTCGCATCATCAGGCGTTGTACATCACGGATCTCGATCGCGAGTTGATTAACTCGCTCGATACCCATATCTAATTTTTTATTCGTAGAATCAGACTGTTGACGAACCGTTTCATGAAATTCATTCAACGTTTTACTCAGTAACCCAGCCTTCTCTATTACGACTTTTCGAGCACCAACGTCATTAGGTGTATCGGCTAAGGTTTTAACCGAGTCAAACCATTCATTTAGGTTTTCTGGAATCTTCTTCGAAGCCACCGAAGACAACATGCTCGACAACATATCCAAGTTGCCTTGAGTGTCGCCTTTGTTGGCGGCATTGGTTGTCGATAGGTTAAGTTCATTGACGGCAAATTGATCCCAAGAGCGGCGAACATTTTCCACATGCACACCCATGCCGTAGGTTTGACCACCGTACTGGCGCGGGTCATTAACACCTTGAATCACAGATTGGCGGCTATAGCCCTCTGTATTGGCGTTAGAAATGTTATGACCTGTGGTGTTTAGCTGTCTCTGAGCAGTAAGAACACTTTGTGCCCCTACATTCAGAAGATCCGACGCCATAATGCCCCCAAAAAACTTAACAAAATCAGGATAAACTGATTAACTACCAGTTTAAAAAGCAATATATGTGCCAATAGAGAAAGAAGAGAGTTAAAAGGCGTTAATTTATTGAAGAATAAAGAGATAACTATAAGTGGTGCTGTTGACTTTTAAACGGCAGATAAGAAAAGAGCCTGCCTGTGGCAAGCTCTAGATGTTCAATCGATATGACCTAGTTCATCTCATCAATCTTAGCTTTAACTCGCAATACCTTATCAGCATAGTTAGGGTCAGTTGCGTAGCCTGCTTGATGAATACCTTTGATGAAGTTCTCCGAATTGCCTTGGTGCCGCAGCGCCGTTTCGTACCTTGGGTTTTCGTTCAAGAACTTCACATAGTCGTTGAAGCTGTCTTCAAAACTTGAGTACGAACGGAAAGAAGCAGATTCTTTAACGGCCGTTTTACCATGGAACTCAAGCGTTTGAGTCGCCACTTTATCGCCTTTCCAACTTCTGTCTGCTTTGATGTTGAATAGGTTATTACTGTTGCCTAAAGAGTTTTTGACCATCTTTGAGCCCCAGCCTGTTTCCAGTGCCGCTTGAGCCAATAATAGAGATGAATCTACGCCAAGCGCGCTTGCCGCTTTTTCTGCGTAAGGCTTCATTGAGGTCACAAAGGATTCTGGTGAATCGAAAGAGACTGGCTGTTTAGTCGCTGACGCAGCTTGCACGTCTAGTGCTCTCTCTTCTGAACGGCCTGAGTATTGAGGTCTTTGCAATGAAGTATCAAAACCTTCACTGCGAACCTTATCTTCTGTCGCGTCGCTTGCTTGACCCGCACTTAGCTGTGCAACAATCATATCCGCAAGGCCTAGTGAACCATTCGCACTGAGCTCACTCGCCATTTGGTCATCTTGCATCTGGCGATAGAACTGTTCGTTCTGGCTGTTCAACATATCCGATTTAAAGCTAGAGTTCGCATCGCGCATCGACTTAAACAACATTGAGGTGAAAATCGCTTCAAACTGTTTTGCCGCTGCGGTCAGTGCTTCTTTCTCACTGCCCTCTTCACCGTTTACTGCTTGTTGACGAAGACGGTCTAGGCTGCCGATGTCGTGAATAAAGCCGATGTCGTTGTTATTCTTAATCATGCTCTATTCCTTAGATAATGATCAGCTGGCCTTCAATCGCACCCGCTTGTTTCAGTGCTTGAAGGATTGCCATTAGATCAGAAGGCGCTGCGCCGACTTCGTTAACCGCACGAACCAAATCATCCAATGTTAAGCCAGGTTCGAACTTAAACATCTTGCCATCGGCTTCAGTGACTTCGATATCAGAATCTGGAACCACTACCGTTTGACCACCAGAGAATGCATTCGGCTGGCTAACGTTTAAGTTTTCTTTAATCGCGACTGTCATACCGCCGTGTGTTACCGCCGCCGCTTTTAGGCGCACGTGCTTACCAACGACAATAGTACCAGTACGAGAGTTAACGATGATTTTCGCTGAACCTTCAGCTGGGTCAAATTCAATGTTTTCGATTGCCGATAAGAACGCCACACGTTGGCTGATTTCTCGAGGCGCACGTACTTTTACAGACGTCGCATCGACCGCTGAAGCCATTTGTGGGCCTAAGAAATTATTAACTGCATCAGCCATGCGCTGCGCTGTTGTGAAATCTGATTGGATTAGGTTGAAGGTGATGTAGTCGCCACGGCCGAAAGGCGTTGGGATCTCTTGCTCTACTGTTGCACCACTAGAGATGATACCGACGTTAGGGTTATTGCCAACAATCTTAGAACCATCGTTACCCTGAGCACTAAAGCCACTTACCACTAAGTTACCTTGCGCGACGGCATAAACCTGACCATCTAGACCTTTTAGGAAGGTTTGTAGCAAGGTACCACCACGTAGGCTTTTTGCCGAACCGATAGAAGAAACCGTGACGTCAACTTCCTGACCTTGCTTAGAGAAAGCCGGCAGTTCAGCGGTAACAATTACTGCCGCTACGTTTTTGGTTTTTGGCTTAGTGCCAGGCGGCAATTGGATGCCAAAATTTTGCAGCATCGCGTTAAATGTTTGATCGGTAAAGGGAGTTGTCTCACCGGTACCCGGCAAACCCGTGACCAAACCATAACCGACAAGTTGGTTACTACGAACACCCGCCACTTTTGCCACGTCTTTAATACGCGCAGCATGGGCACTGGTGGCAAGAAATAGCATGCCGAATAGTACGAGTGTCAGTTTTTTCATTGAGTAACCTGTCTGTATTGCTTTAATTAATAATAACTTAGCGAAATATTGTTGAGTAACACGGGCTGTCAGTATGTCGACACCCTCTCAAGCTCTACAGAGATACATTAAAGAATCGTGCCAAGAATCCAGGCTCTTGCATATCTTGTTGCACTCCGGTCCCTGAATACTGGATTCGAGCATTAGAAACACGGTTTGAAGCGATGGTATTGTCGAAATCAATATCGTCTGGACGGATGGTGCCACTTAAACGGATGTACTCATCACCGGTGTTCAATGTCATCCACTTTTCACCACGCACCACTAGGTTGCCGTTAGCAAGCACTTCAATCACTTCCACAGTAATGTAACCACTGATGCTGTTGCTCTGATTAGCAGAAGCATCACCTGCGAAGGTATTAGTGTTGCTTAGGTCATACGAAAAATTGTACTTGTCTATAGTCAGCTCTTGGCCGCCAACAGCCAAAGGCTCCATAGATGCATCGTTCGACTTAGACATATCTGCATTGGCTTTTTTCGTCGCACGAGTATTTTCATCCAATGCCACAGTAATGATGTCACCAATACCGCGAGGCTTTGAATCATCGTACATGCTGCCAATATGATTTAAGTTGAATAGTGAACCGGTTGCCGCTGCATAATGCTCTGGCTTCTGTTTTGGGTTGATTGGCGCCCATGCAGGATCACCTGCGATAGGATCCGTTCGACCGCGAAGCGTGTCGATAATACCTGAGCTTTCTTGAGCCGATTTATCGCCTTCTACCGCATCAACCACTGTGGTCGCGTTCTCTTCTGCTGGTGTCTCAATTGGATCAAGCACAGAACAACCGCTCATAGATAAAAACAGGGCTAAACAAAAAATACGTTTCATGGCGATATACTCTCAGCAAGTCGTGGTAATTAGTAGGCCGTGACGAACACGTCGATTAATACGAAACCAGTAAACGGCGAATAAACCGATTACAGCTGTTGGTTAACAAAGCTCATCATCTTGTCTACCGACGAGATAACTTTCGAGTTCATTTCGTAAACACGTTGAGCTTCGATCATATTCACAAGCTCTTCGGTTACGTTTACGTTCGATGTTTCTAGCATCGACTGGCGGATGTTACCTAGACCATCGAAGCCCGGTACACCCTCTTGCGGGTCACCACTCGCACCTGTCGGCAGGTAAAGGTTTTGACCTACAGGCTCTAACCCCCCTGGGTTTACAAAGTCAGTAATAGTGATCTGACCTACCACTACGTTGTTTTGCTCGCCACGTAGACGAACCGATACCTCACCGTCGTTACCTACTGTCACTGAGATTGCATCTTCAGGAATAACGATTTCTGGTTGTAGCGGGTAACCTTGACCCGATGTCACGATTGCGCCGTCACCGTTCAATGTGAACTGACCATTGCGGCTGTAACCTGTTTCACCGTCTGGCATCTCAACTTGGAAGAAGCCGTCGCCTTCAATCATCATATCTAGGCTGTTCGACGTAGTCTGCGCGTTACCGTGAGTGTGAACCTTTTGAGTCGCAACCACTTTAGAACCCGCACCTAGCATCAAACCACTTGGTAACTCAGTGTTCTGAGACGACTGACCGCCAGGCTGGTTAATATTCTGATAGAACAGATCTTCAAATACTGCACGGCTCTTTTTAAAACCAATCGTCGAGGCGTTAGCAAGGTTGTTTGAAATGGTTGAAATATTGGTTTGTTGGGCGTCTAAACCTGTTTTACTTACCCATAATGCTGGATGCATAGCAATTTCCTTTAAATTCTATTAGCTCATACGAAGCAGTGAATCAGACGACTTGTCCATTTCCTCTGCTGTGCTCATCATCTTGACCTGCATTTCAAACTGACGTTGTAAGTCAATTAGGCTGGTCATTTCACCTACAGCATTTACGTTACTGCCTTCGACCGCACCTTTTAGCAACGTTACCGCTGCATCTGCTTCGTATGCTTGATCTGGGTTTTTCGAACGGAATAGACCATTCGTATCTTTAAACAAACTTTGATTATCTGGACGTACAAGTTTAATACGATCAACAACCTCCAATTCCTCAGCTGGAGCGCCTTGAGGAATGACTGAGATCGTACCGTCTGTACCAATTTCGACTTTACTGATTGGGATTGGCAGTGTGATTGGCGCGTCATTTTCGCCCAATACCAAGTGACCACTGGCATTGGTCAACAAACCGTTTTGGTCAACCTTTAGGTTACCGTTACGTGTTAAGCCTTCGCGACCAGTGTTGTCCATTACCGAAATCCAACCATCACCTTGGATAGTGACATCAAGATCACGACCAGTGGTAACAACACTACCCTGCGCAAAATTATGTCCTGGACGTTCTGTCATGCTGAAAACACGAGTAGGCATACCTTCGCCATACGCTTGCATTGAACGCGCTTGTGCTAAATCAGCACGGAAACCCGTTGTACTTACGTTGGCAAGGTTGTTTGCACGTAGCTGCAAAGCTTGCATATTTTGCTTAGCGCCACTCATGGCAAGAAACAGTGCGCGATCCATAATTTTGCTCCAAAAATCATCTTCCGGGGCTAATAAAGCAAACACTGTGCCAATATTTTTAACTGTTATTTATCAACAACTTAAATGAAAAACAAACAAGAAAGGTGATCACAAAAGGATCATTGAGGAAGAATTGTTGCCAGTGGCATTACCGGGCGGCAATAAGGGCGGCAAATAAAAAAGCAAACAACAATACCCAATTCAATAACATTGAATTGGGTATTCACAGATGATTCAAACGTTAGAAACGATTAACGAATCTGAAGAATATTCTGTTGTAGTTGGTTGTGTACTTCTAGAGAACGCGAGTTCGCTTGGAAGTTACGTTGAGCAGAAATCAAATCAACCAGTTCTTGAGTCATATCGATGTTCGACTGCTCAAGTGAGCCGTTGTTGATACTACCAAATGAACCTTTATTCGATTCACCCCAGATTTTGTCACCTGAGTCGTTAGTAGAATCCCACTGGGTACCGCCTTTCTTATCCAGACCTTGCTCGTTTGGTACGCGTACTAGGCCAACACGACCAAGCATTACGTTTTCACCATTTGAGTAAGTACCTAGAACACTGCCGTACTCATCGAAATCGATTTTGGTTAAGAAACCTGTTGTTGCACCATCTTCATCAAACTTAGTCAGTTCAAACGGAGCCGCAAATTGGGTTGAAGAATCTAGACCAAACTTAAGCACTTGTGTTGGATCTGCACCGTTCAAGTCGATTGGGTTCGCACCAGCACCTAGTGGGTCCGAGTTTATCGGTTGACCACTGTTCAAGCTTGCTAACGTACCGTCATTGTTGAACTTCATTGTATGACCAACATGACCTTGAGCATTCGTTGCATCACCACCAGTAATGTTGAGTGGCTTCTCGCCAGTCTCATCAGTCATGGTGTAGTACGTCTGCCAAGTATTTGGTTGCGTCTGATCTTTGAGGTAGTAAGTCGTTAACTTGTAAGACTGGCCCATAGAATCGTATACCGTCGAAGACGTTGCACGGTTATAGGTATCAGCATCTTTGAAGTTAAATGCAGCCGGATCTTTAAGGTCACCGTTTGCAGGAAGGTTAACCCCTACTTCAATGTTTTCTGTCTGCTTTGGCTTACCAAATTCAGCTGGAATGTCGAGAGGCTTTGGCGCATAAGAAAGAACTTCACCCGAGTTTGGATCAACATCGTAACCTAAAAGAAACTCATCGTTAGCCGTAACCATGTAGTTGTCTTTGTTTAAGTGAAATGCACCATTACGTGTTAGTTCGTTAATCTCTGGCACCATACGGTCTTTCGCTACCGCAAAGAAACCTGTACCACTTACGCGTAGATCCATTGGGTTGTTTGTATAAATACTTGAACCTTCGTGGAACTGTTGCGCCACTTGGCTAGCTTGCGCACCGCCACCTGACGTCGTTTTTGCGTTTGTAAACAACGAGTTTGAGTAAACATCACCAAATTCAGCACGAGACTCTTTAAAGCCAAATGTGTTTGCGTTCGCAATGTTGTTACTGGTTGTATTCAGGTCTAATTGTGCAGCGGATAGGCCGCTTAAAGCTACATATGACATTCCAATATTCTCCTAATCTATCTAGCTAGCATGTTCACTCACTTAAGAGCTACGCTTTACCAACTTCTAGTACTTCAGCAAGTCGTACTGGCGATGTGAAACCAGCCAGATTGAGTAGTACGTTGCCATCACCCTTACCAAGAAGCACACTGTTCACGTTCGCATAGCTGGAAACTTGGAACTCTGTGTTCTCGCCATCCAGTAAACCCGACGCTTTCACGTTGTATTTACCGGCCGGCAATGGGTTACCGTCTTCGTCTTTTCCGTCCCATTCAACACGTGTATCGCCTGAAGGTTTAGAGCCAATATCAAAAGTGCGAACTAATTGGCCCACTTCGTTCTCAACACGGACCATAACATTGTCCATCGCTTGAGGAAGCTTAACCATTGCCGCCATACCGCCATCACCTTGCTTTACACCTGCCGCACCAGGAACCAACACATCACGACCAACCAAAGAGGAGGCTTGCAGTGCTTGGTTAGAGGTCATCGATGAGTTCAAGCTTTCAAACTGTGAATTCATTTTGCCGATGCCATCTACGGTCGCAAATGAAGCCATTTGCGCAATCATCTGGTCATTGCTAACCGGCTTAAAAGGGTCTTGCTGTGCTAGTTGCTTAGTTAACAAAGATAAGAAATCTTCTTGCTTAAGATCCTGCTTACCTGTTGTTTCGTCGGGCTTCTTAGCGCCATCTTGAAGACTCTTCAGCTGGTCAACATAGGACAAGCCGCTTTGACCAACATTGTTGTTGATTCCAGCCATGTGCTACCTCCTTATCCTTATTGACCCATCTGCAGCGTACGCAGCAGCATTTGTTTACTCGAGTCAGCAACCTGTACGTTCGTTTGGTACGCACGTGATGCCGAAATCATATTTGCCATCTCTTCCATAACGTTCACGTTAGACTTGTAAATGAAGCCTTCGTTGTTCGCTAATGGGTGGTCTGGGTTGTACTCCGCGCTCAGCGGCTTATCGCTTTCCACAATACCTAATACTTTCACAGGCACAGTGTGGTCACTGTTGCGTGCTCGATTTAACTCAGCGCCGAACACTGCGTGGCGAGCCTTGTAAGTTTCTTTAGCAGAACTACTTACACTGTCCGCGTTTGCAAGGTTGCTCGAGGTCGTATTTAGACGAACAGATTCAGCACTCATCGCAGAACCAGTCACATTGAATACATTAAATAAGCTCATCTAATTATTCCCCTTTAATCGCTTTAGTTAAATTCTTGAACTTACTTCCAAGGAAGTCGAGAGAGGCTTGATGCCTAATTTGGTTTTGCATGAAAAGGTTTCTTTCCAAATCCAAATCAACCGTGTTGCCATCTCCTGTATCAGGTTGGGTAGGAATTCGATACTTCGTTTCCCCGTTCACCGTCGTTTCGGCAGAAATGTGCCGACCGTCTGTGCGGCTAAGACCAATGCTTGCCCCAGAACTTGCCGCCTGCAGTGATTTCTTAAAGTCTAATCCCTTTGCTTTATACCCAGGCGTGTTTGCTTGCGCGATATTGGTGGAAAGCACCTCAGCGTTACGCTCACGTACACCAACTGTGTGTTGGTGAATGCCTAAAGCATTATCAAAAGAAATAGCCATCTAAACCTCAACTCAAGAACTGACTGTTATGAAATAACCAAAGCAATATATATACCAACTTTTAAAACGAAGTGGTCTATTTATACTTTTACAGGTTACTCGTGGGTAAACTTGCAATATACAAGCCAAAAAATAGAGTAAATTGGAATGTCACTCTGACTTAAAGATATAGGTTAAGCCGGAAAAAGAAAACCCAGCACTTGGCTGGGTTTTAAAATTATTCAGTAATGTCACACCATATTTAGGTGGCGGCAATTACTTCAATTTGTAGATGATACCTGGGTTACAACGAACCATTTCGAAGCGGTCCGTTAATCCAGTTAACGACTCAGACGCCCCCAGAAGCAAGTAACCACCTGGGTTCAGGCTGTTCGCCATTTGGTTAAGCACTTTAGATTTCATCTCTGGAGAGAAGTAAATCAGTACGTTACGACAGAAGATAATGTCGAACTTACCCAGAAGTGCGTAACTGTCCATCAGGTTTTGAGGACGGAAGTTCACCATGCGCTTCACGTTGTCTTTTACTTTCATGCGGCCATCGCCTGCATCCTCAAAGAAAGTACGGCGACGCTCTGGAGAAAGACCACGACCTAAAGCAAGGTTGTCATACGCACCAGTGCGGCACATATCCAACATGCTTGCAGAGATGTCAGTTGCGGTGATCGATACATTTGGCAGCATACCTGGCTTACGAGCTTGAGTCTCAAGCACCGTCATTGCCATTGAGTATGGTTCTTGGCCTGAAGAACTTGCCGCAGACCAAATCTTAATAGGACGTTTATTTGCCGCTATTTCCGGTAGAAGTTTATCCGCAAGCACTGCAAACGGGTAAGTATCTCGGAACCAAAGTGTCTCGTTCGTCGTCATAGCATCCACTGCTGCCACTCGCAACTCACGGTTTCGCCCCGTCACTACATCTCTCAATAAATCAGACAGCGAAGCTAGGTTAAACTTTGCTACTAATGGGCTTAGGCGGCTGCGCACCAAGTACTGTTTGCTGTCACCTAATACAATGCCACATTGAGATTCTAAGAAACGGCTGAAATCGCGATACTCTTGATCACTTATTGTTATAGCAGTCATTAATGTCTCTTTTAGTTAGTTAACGCAGCTTTAACGGCTGCACCAAGCTCATCAGGATTGAACTTAGCAATGAAGGAGTTTGCTCCAACACGCTCAACCATGGCTTGGTTAAATACACCACTCAAAGATGAGTGTAAAATTACGTATAAATCTTTTAGTTCAGCGTGACGGCGAATCTCAGCAGTCAGCGTATAGCCATCCATCTCTGGCATTTCGATATCTGAAATCACCAATGAAATCTGATCGTAAATACTGCCCTCTGCTGACATCTGCATCAGTTTCTCGTAGGCTTCTTTACCATCTTTCACGGCAATCACTTCAAAACCAATCGACTCAATAGCGCGTTGAACCTGTTTACGTGCAACGGTTGAGTCATCAGCAATCAAGATGCGGCGAACGAGTTCTTTTTCTTGTTCTACTTCTGCGATTTCTTCAGCAATCTTGCTGTCCATGGTTTCATCAACAGGCGAAATTTCAGCTAGGATTTTTTCAACATCAAGAATTTCAACCAGTTCATTATCGATGTTGGTTACCGCTGTCAGATAGTTCGCTTTACCAGCGCCATCTGGCGGCGGAAGAATCGATTCCCAGTGCATGTTGATAATGCGCTCTACTGAACTAACCAAGAAACCTTGAATGGTTCGGTTGAACTCAGAGATAACCACAAAACACTTTTCAACATCCGTTGTCGGACGGCCACCAATCGCTAAGCTCAGGTCGATCACAGAGATCGTTTGGCCACGAATGTGTGCGACACCTTTAACCAGTGGGTTCAAGTTTGGCATCTTCGTCAGCTTAGGGCATTGAAGCACTTCTTTTACTTTAAAGACATTAATGCCGTAACGCTGACGCCCCATTAGGCGAAAGGTTAGTAATTCTAATCGGTTTTGACCGACGAGTTGCGTACGCTGATTCACCGAATCAAGAATACCCGTCATGAGCTCATCTCCATATCAAACTTTTTTGTATAAAAAGTGTTAGTCTACTGCAGGCTACGAACCACCAGAGAAACGGAATGACGTATTATAAAACAAATTTGCCACCTCTTTCCATAGCAATGTGTAGAGCTACTTTTAAAACTGTCGCTAAGTTTATCGGCATTTTATCAATATTGTTTAGTTTTTTTGTGCAAGCTGCGACCCCAGAACAAATTGAGATGATTCAGTCTGCGGCGGAGCAACACATCCTTGATACCGTTGAACAGCCACGAGGCGGCGAACTCTTTGTTAATTCAGCAAATGTTGACTCAAGAATCAAAGCAACAGACTGCCCGGTTCCTCTTGAGACAAGTGCCTCAACCACCACCAATACCCGCAGCAGTATTACGGTTTTAGTGCAATGTGTTCCTGATGAGTGGCGAGTTTATGTACCGGTACGTCTTTCGATGTCAGTGCCGCTTGTGACGACTACTCGAGCACTAGCGAGAGGCGAGATTGTCGGTCAATACGACGTGACAACCGCGATGATTTCTCTTAACAAATTCCGTCGCCAAGGCTTCACCGCTCCAGAGCAAGTTATCGGCGCCAAGGTAAAAAAGAACCTAAGGCCGGGTGACGTTGTCGAAAGGGGTGACATTTGTGTCGTATGTCGAAACGAGAAGGTTATCATACAGGCAGTAAAAGGTGGCATGACCATTACGACTAAAGGCACAGCGCTAACTGATGGCTCTATGGGTGATCAAGTAAGAGTGAAAAATGATAAATCACAGCGTATAATTGAAGGTATTGTTACCAACATGTCTGAAGTCACGGTTTACTTTTAACTCTCTACTTCTCAATTGGCGGTACCGTTAGCTATTTCGCTTTCGACTCTAGCATTGAAATACGTAGCTTCAGTGTTATATCCCTTTTCGACTAAAGAGCGAAAAATTGCTAAAGTAATCGAACCCTTGGTCGATATTGACTGTACAGGTTCCCATTTTTGAAGAAAAAGGCTTAACTATGGCAGGCATTGATAACATTCGTTCAGGGCAAACCCTAACGACCACTAACCGATCAGCAGTACGCTCTGATTCGAGTTCTGAGTCATCACGCTCTGATGTTTCAACTAAATCACCAGCGAGCAAAGATGCGGTTTCACTAAGCCAACAAGGCAAAGCGATCGGTCAACTCCACCAAGACATGGCAGCAAACCCAAGCTTTGACTCTGCAAAAGTTGCAGCAATCAAAGAAGCGATCGCGAACGGTTCATACACAGTTGACCCAGAAAAACTGGCCGACAATATGATGAAGTTCGAAAACGAATTAAAAGGTCTTTAAGTTCTCCCCTCTTGTACTGAGTTCTTAACTTAAGACACACAAGATTATTGATAGGTTACGTTATGGCGGCACTAGCAGATTTAGTTAATTTCCAACTTCAAAATGCCAAAGCCTTATCTGAGCTACTAAGTTCAGAGAAAACCGCTATTACAAGCCGACAATCGACAGATATTGAGCGAATTGCCAAGGAAAAAGTGGTCCTTGTCGAACAGCTAAGATCAACCGATCAACGCATCGCTGCCCATAGCAATATCTCAGAACTGACCGAGAATCCTGAACTTGCTCAGTTAGTCTCAACCATCAAGTCTATTGTGCACGATTGTCATCAAGCGAACCTGGTGAATGGCGAGGCCCTAAATCGAGCACACCTCAGCTTCAAAAAACTCAGCAACATGATGCAACAAAGCCACGGCAAAATTGGCATGACTTACAACGCCGGCGGTCAAACGCACACTATTTCAACGTTGGGAACCAACGTAAAAGCTTAGTTAAGCTACACCTTTTCGATAACACCATTGTTTTTTCCTATCTGTATCTGTATCTGTATCTGTATCTGTATCTCAGCCTATCTACATTTCGACTCCAATCAAACACCCACATATCTGAAAGTACGCCCAAGACAGCAAAAACAAAAAGCGGCAAGTATTTTCATACTTGCCGCTTTTATATTCATGTTAGGGCGTGTTGACCTTTCGTGGTTAAATTTTGTTCGAGATAAAAGCGTTTTAATCGCGGCGAGGGGGAAGTAGCCTAGTCATTCTAAGCAAATCTCCCTCAACAAAGAGTAAAACGCTTTTTGCGGGGGCGCCCAGCTCGAACCCTTTGGGCAGCGTTTGCTGCTCATTTCTACTACGTTATCGGCTTCTCATGTAGGCTAGCTACATATCAAAGCCTCTGCCTTGTATAAATACCCAGCAACTCGCTGCAAAAATCAGCTCGAAAGATCAACACGCCCTGGTTATTGGTTGCCGATACGCCATCTGGAAAGCGACTGGCGGCCAATATCATTTATTCATGCTCCGATACTAGAACAGCGTCTGTTGTCTCTTCTCAGGTACAGCCTGAACTTCGCCATAGTTACGTAATTGATCCATCTTGCGGATATCCAACTGAAGCTCAGTCACATAGCTATCGCCAACTGGGTAACTGCGCACGACTTCTGCACCGCGGATAACCCCATCAACCGCACCTGATGTGCGCTCTGTACCAAGGCGTTGGTCTTCAAGTTCAGCACGGCCACTGACTCGCATCCCATAAACTTGTTCCGCAAGTTCACGATAAGCATCGATCTTAGAGGCTCTCATCGCACGGATGCGCTTCTCTTCGTCGTTGCGACCTTTTTGCTCACTGATACTCGCGTAACCAACAGCAACCAAGAAATCGTCTGGTCTCATGCTCTGCAAAGGCTGACAGCCAACAAGCAGTAAAGCAGCAACCACAAATATTAACTTCTTCATCTCGAACTCCTAAGGGCGAAGAATAACAGTATAAGGCTGACTGATCGTTGGGTCAGAACGAATGATCACGCCATCTTGAGTTCGAATACTGTTCAGAGTATCGAGGTCACGGCCAATACGGTCTGCAGGCAAAAAGCCTTGTGCCGAAGCCACGACAATACGAGTTTGCATGCCCACCACTCGAGCATTAACAAGCACACCGCCCTCTTGGCGCAGCATAGTACCCGTTAGTACGTATTGAACGTCTTGCTCTTGAGCTAAGTCTTTCCAGTCACGGCTAATCGCAAAGTCACCTTGATGAGTCACTTGGATAGAACCCGTGGTTTTAAAATCGACCACCTTGAAGCCACGACGTTGAAACTGATGAATGAAGCCTTCAGATACTGAATTACCAAGCCAGTTTGTTGTGTCCATGTGTTGCAGGTCAACAAACGAGGTGATCGCGATAGGCGTTCTTGCTGAGATACTGGTGTTCGACACGATCAAGTCTTCAGTCATGCTTTCAACGAAGAAATCCATGGTGTGACGAGGGCTGTCCATCAGCATGAACTGACTGCCGGCATACTCAGTCTTGCCGTTATAGATCGGCGAATAAGCGCATGATGTCAGCAACATGACACTCATTACTACGAGCCATTTTTTCATTCTCTAATCTCCAGATAGTTTTAGTGCTACCTGTTCCAATATGTTCTCGCCATTATTCTTTTCAATGGATTACAATGTTGGAACAGTCTTTGCTTTTCATTAATGGTTCAGATTAAGAAAAACGCACTTAAGTCAGCTTCAAGCTTATAGTTATTTGTTAAGCAATATTTATACCCAACTGGTAACGAATAGATGAAAAAAATAATTTCTTACTTATTTTCAATAGGTTCACTGATAATCATAAGCTTCAGTGCTCATGCCTCATGGTATGAAGTTACCGGTACCGCAACCATCGTCTCGTCAGAAGAGACGGCAAGGATCCACGCTCTGGAAGACGCGGTCTATAAGGCCGTTCAGTTCTCGGGGGCTGACATTGGCAGTATTGCGAACCTGACGCCTTATCTCGATGGCAAGAAAAAGGAATACCAATTTACTAACCACGAAGTACGCTACATCTTGGTTGATAAAGAGAAGAAACGCGGTGGCAATTTAATGATCACCGCAAGAGTCGACATCTACCCTTCGGCAAATGCTTGCCATGAGAGCCAATACAAGAAAACCTTCTTGGTGGGGAATATCGATGTCACCTCTCCACAACAAGCCGTGATGGGAAGAATCTACAACATCGGTGATGATTTCGGCCACGTGGTTGATAGGCAGCTAGCAAAAGAGTCTCGCAGCTTTGTTTCTGTCGGTACCACCAATTACGACATCGACAAACGTCAACCTGAAGTGATCAAGATGATCGCTCAAGACACGGGCGCGCAATACATTATCGGTGGTGACATTACCGATTTAACGGCAACCATCGAATCCAAGCTATTAAAAGATGACATCATCAACCGTCAGTTTGCATTAGAGATGCAAGTATTTGATGGTAAGACAGGTCATCAAATCTACACCCGTAGCTATCGTGAAGTAGCAAAGTGGCCATTTGCTAAAACCAGTGAAGTTGACACTCGCAGTGCTCGTTTCTGGGCATCGACCTACGGCAGCATGATGCTTCGTGTTAGCCGTAACATCATGTTGGACTTAGAGTCTGAAGTGTCTTGTAAGATCACGCTTCCTGAAGTTGCAGCCGTCTTCGGTAACACAGTGACCATTGATTTGGGCCGAATGCATGGCGTACAACAGGGTGACAAACTGCAGCTATGGCACACAGGTTCGTTTATCGACCAACGAGGTTTACCTCGCAATAAAGTCTCACAAAGCGATATCACACTGACCGTTTCTCGCGTCTACGAGAACGAAGCTGAACTGACGATTGATCAGCCAAGCCTGGCGGGAAGCATTCAAATTGGTGATGTGATGCAAAAAATCATGTAGTTAGCAGCACTCTAAACTCATAGTTTCTAATAAAGCCTTAGCACCTCTGTTAAGGCTTTAATTTTTTCATGGGTATTAGTTTCGATTTTTACGTATTTGTCGTAACCTTACTAATAACATAATCATCACTTAGCAAGCTATGAGTCAGAATAATCTAATTGGTGCTACCGGCTATCGCTTTATTTCGAAAGGTAAGACCGCTTTTAAGATCCACATCCACACACCAGAAGACACGGTACTGCACCGGTCTGTCGGTTTTGTTCGTATGGGCGAAGAAAAAGCACTCAAGAAAACCATCAAATTGAGAGACGAGCTGGGTAAAGAGCTTTGGGGTAGGTTTTGGAAGAAGGTTCTCAAGGAGCCTTACCTAATGACGCGCCTTCCGCATAGTTTAGAGCCTAAGATTGTATTCAAGCCAAACCCAACACAAACTGACCCTGAACATCGTGATGAGTGCTATATAGCCAAATGGCGCGTGTTCTCCGATAACGGCGATTACAAATACAAAACCAAGGTCTGCTCCATCAGAAAGCACGGTCGACTGGCCGCATACAGCCAAACTAAACGCGCACTACTTGACGCTCACAAAGACGTGATTGATTTACTCATATTCATGGGACGCCTCAACAGCATCGACCTGAAGTAGCTTTAAATTCCAATCAGTTTACCTAATGAATCAGATACAAAAACAGCCGCATTTGCGGCTGTTTTTTTATTTTTAGAGCAATGAGATAGAACTATCACGATTACAAAGCACTAAATAGACCATCTAGCTTCGGCAAATCTCTGCCAGTGTCGTCAATCGGCGTTTTGAATCTTTCACATAAGGATTGGTTTGATCCCATGCGTAGCCCGCTAAAATCGAGCACACCATTTGTTTAATCTTAGGGTTGGGATCCTGATAGAAAATCACATCCTGCAGAGTACCGGAGTACCAACCTTCAACGTACGTTCTGAAGGTGTTTACGCCAACCATCAGCGGATCCGCGTATTCACGTTCCCAATCGACCGTCTCACCATTGAGCTGCTTTTCCACACACTCAACCGCAAACTGCGCCGACTTCATAGCAATCGTCACGCCTGACGAGAACACAGGGTCAAGAAACTCACCAGCATTGCCTAGCAGTGCGTATTTGTCAGTTGCAAGGTGTTTAACGTTGGCAGAGTAACCACCGATTTCACCCGCAGGGTTTGGGTACTCAGCGTTTGCCAATATTTCAGCCAAACCCGGCTCTTCCATTGCCAATTGCTTAATCGCGGCAATCTTATCCTCAGGGTAAGACTCAAAGAACTTCGGCTCCCCTACCACACCAAATGAAGAAACACCGTTGCTAAACGGGATCAACCAATACCAGACATCAGGATTGGTTGGGTGCACAGAGATTAGAATTTTATTTCGATCGTATTCTAGCTCAGTATCCACCTCAGCAATATGATCGTTAATGTGCGTGAAAATAGCTTTACGAGGTGGAAGTGATGATTGCTCTTCCAGATCAAGCATCTTCGGCAGTACTCGACCAAAACCACTGCCATCCAAAACGTACTGTGCTTCTAGCTGATAGCTTTCTCCATCAAGCACTTGAACATCTAAAATAGTGCTGCCGTCGGTAAAATTAATGCCCGTCAACTCATGCTGGTAATCGATAGTGACGCCTTGTGCCTCAGCAGTATCTGCAAGCAACTTATCAAAAGCACCACGTTGAACCTGAAAAGTGGTTCCCGGCCCTGTAGAGAACTTATCCTCAAAATTGAACGCGGTGTACACGCCATTTTTACGAAATGCTGCGCCATCTTTGTATTGGAAGTTAGCCTTGGTCACCGCGTCGGTCATGCCCGCTTGTTCAATCACTTCCATACAAGCGGGTAGTAGGCTTTCGCCAATTGAGAAGCGAGGGAACACGCTCTTTTCGATTACTCGAACATCGATGCCTTTTTTGTGCAATAAAGACGCGGCAATAGACCCTGATGGCCCAGCTCCGATGATCACTACTTGAGTAGACAGTTTTTTCATTAATTTAAGCCATGTTTGTTATGTGTTATTGCGCGCTAGCTTTCAATTCAAGAAGCGTATGACCAAGACCGATATCATCGGTGCGAGTCACCACTTCAAAGCCAGCTTCTTCAACTATCTCTAAGAAATCTTCACTGCGGTAAAAACGACTGTTGCCGTTTGCCAAGCACGTAAAGTAAAGCGAAGTCGCGTTTAAGCTATACGAAGCTGCATCGTATTTCTGTGCATCCCAGAATAATTCAAGGATATAAACGGTCGCTTGTTCTGACATATGCGAGCGGACACGCTTTAAGATGCTAAGGATTTCCATTGGCGAGAAACAATCGAGGAATTGACTCATCCACCACACATCCGCCCCCGTTGGCAGCGCTTGTTGCTTATCTAGCATGTTGGCCGGGAAAGACGTCACTCTGTTTTGATGGCCATGTTGCTTAGCGTTCGCCATTGCCATTTCTAACTGCTGTGGCAAATCAACAATCGTGACTTCAACATCAGAATCATGGTTGCAACACTGCATTGCCCACTTACCGGTATTGCCGCCAATATCCACCAGCGATTTAGGTTTCTTGCTGAAGACTTTTTCAAGCAACACAGGGAACGAACGATCCGAATAGAAATGATCGAACTTGAACCAGCTCTCTTTCGCTTTGTCAGGTAATTGAGACAAGCCTTGGTAGATCGTCTCCCAATCCCCTAGCTCCTTCAAACCAGCAGGAGTGCCCTCTTCAATCGCTTGAGTGAGGTGCATCATCGCGGCATAACAAACATCGGCTGTGAAATCCATGTTTGCGTTGGTCATGCCATCATGCAACAGGTAGAAACCAAGGTTGGCTATCTTATAGTTAGGCTTTTCCCAAACAACAATATGAGCGCTAAGCGCCATATCAAGTAACACTTTCACACCATATTCAGATACACCTGTTATTTCTGAAATAGTCTCAGCAGGTAAGCCATCGCTCCCCGCATCATCGAGCGCTTTTAAAATACCTAAATCACGAAGTGTACGAGCAGTATGAAAAACAATAGGAGCAAAAGATAATTTTTGTGCTTCTGTTTTTGCTTCTAATGCATTGAATGGATCTAATTTATATTCCGACACGAAAAACCTAACTTATAAATAATAGAGGGTTACTCAGCTGCCATTTGTGCAAGCTTACGTTTAATATCAACGTTTAAGTTATTAACCCAGCGGTTGTAATTACGGTGTATTTCACCATCGTCATACTTCAAATTCTCTGATTCAACGTAAAGAATAGAGTAAAATTTGTCGTTATAAGGGATATCAACCACTGCGTGATGTGAACGAACATACAATTCAGCGCGGATCAAACCAGGTTTAATCTCAGAAACTAACCAGCCTCGATTTTCAGCAGATTCATAAATAGCTGATTTCACCTGTTTACTTTGAAGATTATGTGCAACTGGAGTATCCTCAACATTCATTACAGGCTGGACACGTCCACACCCTGCAAGAACCAATATGAATAACATTGAAACGGCTATTTTTAGTAATTTCATTTAAATTCCTTACCTGTGTTTATTTATAAGCACGCATAGTATTTAGTTAGACCCAAAGCAAATCAATACTCTATGTCAAATCAATCCCAATTAATGTCGTTTAATATTGAGAAATGGTCTGCAAACTCGGCTGGTCTCAATTCTGATGCCGAATGGCAAGCCTGGAGCACTAATTTAGATTGGCCGCAAGATGGCTCAACTGAATTTAAAGCGATCCCACCGATGATGCGTCGCCGAATGAGCCTACAAAGTAAATTGGCCGTTCAAACTGCATTGACACTCTTAGAAGACAACTCGATTGATTATCTGGTTTTTGCCAGTCGACATGGTGAACTGCACCGAACCGCAACCTTGATCCAGTCGATATTGGAAGGTGATGATGCCTCGCCAATGGCGTTTTCACAGTCCGTGCATAATACAGCCGCAGGGTTAACTACCATCGCAGCGAAAGCACCAATCCCTCTGACCTCTATCGCGGCCGGCCAAGATACTTTCCACAACGCTTTGATTGAAGCCTATCTTTACCTGAATCAATATCCATCGCATCGTGTATTAGTTATCGATTTCGACCAGCCTTTGCCAGAGCTCTATCAAGAGTTCGAAGCTCAAACTTATGCCGACTATGCGCTAGGATTAGTGCTCACCTCCGGAAGTGATTACTCAGTATCAAGAGCTGTAACTTCAGTATCAAAATCTGTAGCTAACGAAAGCTCAGCCACTCCTTTACCACAAGGCTTGCAGGCGCTACAAAACATCCTTCTAGGTTCACAGAGCTGGACCATAACAGGTAAGCATCAAGATTGGACTTGGACAAACAACGCGAAAGCCGGAGAACTATAATGAGCAAGGTCGACCAATATTGGCGAGTATTCGCGACAGGCCTCTGCTTTACCATCTTCGGCTTGGGAGGCCTAGTTCTCAGCTTCTTGATCTTGCCATCTATCGCGCTCATCACTCCCAACACCATTCAGCGTGAGCTCAGAGCTCAACGATTGATTCGCTTCTCATTCAATGCCTTCTGCCAGATCATGAAATTCACAGGCGCAATAGATTATCGAATTGATGGTGCGGAACTACTGCGAGAAGATCGCAACTGTATCATCGTCGCCAATCACCCAAGTTTGATTGACTATGTACTGATCGCCTCGCAACTTCCTCAATGTGATTGCCTCGTTAAAGCAGCCATTTGGGAAAACCCATTTATGAAAAGGATCGTCAAAGCCGCGGGCTACATACCCAATCAGGCTCCCGACGATCTTTTAGAACGCTGTGAAGAGCGCTTTTCGCGCGGGAATGTACTACTTGTTTTTCCCGAAGGCACTCGCACAACGCCCGGAATTAAACCATCCTTACAGCGTGGTGCGGCACAAATTGCCACCCGAACACAAACCGATTTACGGGTGATTCATATTACGGTTTCTCCGACATTCTTAACGAAAGAGAAAAAATGGTATCAAGTTCCTGTGACGAAGCCCTTTTTTCATGTCGCGGTGAAAGGTAAAATAGAAGTCGCACCATTTATTGAAGGCTCAAATAATTTAACTTCGGCAGCAAGACGCCTTAATCATCATCTTGCACAAACAATTTTCCCTTCCGAAGAAAACATTTAGTGTATCAATAACATAACAGGCGATATCTGCATTTCGAAAATACCTCATATAATGTAGAATCGCCCCCTTAAAGCAGCATTTAGACAAAAGCATTAAGTAGGCCAAAGTGGAAACATTACACAACGAACTGAAACAACTGATCATCGACGCATTAAATCTTGAAGACATGAGCATTGATGAGATTGAAACGGAAGCTCCACTGTTTGGTGATGGACTAGGACTAGATTCTATTGATGCACTAGAACTTGGCCTTGCTATCAAGAAGAAGTACAACATCGTAATTGATGCTGATGATTCAAACACTCGCGAGCATTTTGCATCGGTTGAAAACCTAGCGAAGTACATCTCATCTCAAACGAACAACTAGACAGATCTTTATGACACAAGCTAACCAACAAGAAGTATACAACCAGGTTAAAGATGCGCTGATTGAGCTGTTCGAGCTTGATGCTGAAGATATCACACCAGAAGCTCATCTTTATCTTGATCTAGACCTAGACAGCATTGATGCGGTTGATTTGGTCGTTCACCTACAGAACGTAACAGGTAAGAAGATCAAGCCTGAAGAGTTCAAAGCAGTGCGCACCGTTAATGACGTTGTAGAGTCTGTGGTTGAACTATTGAAGGACGCATAATGCGTCCTCTGCTGACTTTGCTGTCGGCAATCATACTTTTCACATATCCAATAGCGGTTTACTTTGGACTCAACAAGTTTGGCCTGCAAACCGTGGGTATCGTCTTGGCCGTTATCTTTGCTGTTCGCATTTTTACCGGCGGCCAGGCAAAAATCAAAGAGCTAAAACACCTAGCTTGGATCAGTGGAAGTGCTGGTATTGTTCTGCTGACATTAGGTTTAGCCTTTAAGCAGCATGGCTGGCTAACCTATTATCCCGTTATCGTTAATGTTTGCATGCTGGCTGTATTTGCTTCAAGCCTATGGCAACCACAAACGATTATCGAACGTCTTGCTCGCCTTCAAGAGCCTGAGCTTCCACAAAGTGGCATTGATTACACCAGAAAAGTCACCAAAGTCTGGTGCTTGTTCTTCGTTATCAACGGCTCTATTGCTTTTTACACCTGCTTCCAACCGCTAGAAGTATGGACCCTATACAATGGCTTACTCAGCTATCTGTTTGCAGGGGTGCTCTTTGCAGGGGAATGGGTAGTAAGACAGCGCATTCGTCAGAGTTAAATTGTTATGACCCAAACCGTATCTTACACCTCGTTGTCTGAACTTCTCAGCCAGAACAGAGCCCCTGAATCTATTGTCTGCTTTGACGACAATAGTGAGATTACGTGGCAAACCTTTAACGACGACTTATCTCAACTCGTGCACCTTTTGTCTTCATCCCCTTTTCAACGAGTTGCGATTTGTACCCAAGATAGCTACCTATTTTCGATAGCATTTTTAGCGTGTGCAGCAGCGAACAAACACATCATCTTACCGGGTAACTACCAACCTTGTGCACTTGCTGAGTTAAGTGAACAGTTTGATTGCCTGCTAGTTGATGACTCGATTGGCGAAGTTGAGGTGAGTGACGTTCGCAATATCCAAACCTTATTGGACTCAAGCACCGAATTACAAAAGCCTCTAACCGGTGCTCTTACGACCATTGATTTGGCAACAGTCCCATTAACTCTGTTTACTTCAGGTTCCAGCGGTACGCCAAAAGCGATAGATAAAACGTTAGAACACCTAGATATTGAGACCGCTCAGTTAAACAAAAACTGGGGCGAATTACTCAAGAATAACCGAGTCCAAAGTACGGTCTCGCACCAACATATCTATGGTTTACTGTTTAGAATTTTATGGCCACTCTGCTCTGGTATTCCGTTTGCTCGCAACAACCTCGAGTACCCTGAACAAATTCTGTCTCATGCCAATAAAAACTGTGTTCTGATCAGCAGCCCTGCACTACTGAAGCGATTAAAGCATGAGACCAACAAGGTACAACTTGCAGGAATCTTCTCTTCGGGTGGCCCATTGCCTAGCGAGTCGGCTCACCAGTCACGAGATCTACTAGGACATTTACCTATCGAGGTATTTGGCAGCACAGAGACCGGTGGTATTGCCTTTCGCCAACAAGAGAGCGCTCAATCCCCTTGGCAGCTTTTTGACTGTATTGAGGCTAGTCTCAACAGTGAGAATTGCATTAAGCTATTGTCGCCGTATATCGATAAGAATAACTGGTATCAAACCGCTGATGAGTGCGAGATGGTCTCGGAGAATCAATTCATATTGAAGGGCCGAACCGACCGAGTGATCAAGATAGAAGAAAAACGAGTATCACTGGTTGAAGTGGAGAAACGACTGGAGCAACTGCCTTGGATAAGTGAGTGCGTGGTGATTCCATTTGAGGAGCCTGAGCGATTAATCTTAGCCTCTGTTTTGGTATTATCAGATGAAGGCCAAGCCGCTCTATCGACCATGAGCAAAGGTAAATTCTGGTTGATGCTGCGTACAGAGCTCAGAAAGTGGTTAGAGCCAATCGCTATCCCACGAAAGTATCGTATTGTTGATGAGATTCCTCTCAACAGCCAAGGCAAGCGATTAACATCTCACATAGAACAGCTAATAAAATCATAGAAACCGCTGATCGTATTTTACACTGAGATTATCTTTTTATATTTTTGTCAAAGAACCAATATTTGCCCAAGGATTCTAAGCACGCCCTATGGATAAAAGAAAACCAAACATCATTGCTGTAGACACGGTAGAAAATGAATCGACCCTAACACTTCATGTTAGCGGAGATATCACCGATTTTAAGGGACACTTCAAGAGCTTCCCTATTCTACCGGGCGTCACGCAAATTGATTGGGCACTTCACTACGCAGTCCAAGAGTTACGCGTTCCTGGTTTCTTTAAAGGCATGGAAGTCATTAAGTTCCAAGAGCCTATCCTGCCTGACGCTACAATCCAGCTATCACTCAAATGGGATGCTGACAAAGACAAGCTGAGCTTTAGTTACACCTCGAACAACGGTGAACAGATCCACTCTTCAGGCAAAATGAAGTTGGGAGAAAAAAGTGAATAGCGCTCCCGTCGAGGCTACTTCTCAACACCCAACAGAAGAAAGCAGCTACAAGGCTTGCTTCCTTATCCCGTGCTTTAACCATGGCGCAACCATGCCTACTGTGGTCTCGTCGCTCCATCACTTTGAGTTGCCGATCATCATCGTCGACGATGGCAGTGAACTGACCACAAAACAGTTTCTGGCTCCTCTTGCAGAGCACTCACATGTAACCTTGGTGACACTTGAGCAGAACCAAGGCAAAGGCGGTGCAGTAAAGGCCGGTATCAAAAAAGCACACGAACTCGGCTTTAGCCACGCCATTCAAATTGATGCTGACGGACAACACGACCTTGAAGCCTTACCAACATTAATTGAGGCCTCACAAGCTAAGCCACAACGTCTGATATCAGGCCAGCCTGTCTACGACGAGAGTGTGCCCAAGGCGAGACTGTACGGGCGCTACGCGACACACATTTGGGTATGGATAGAAACCCTTTCTTTATCAATTAAAGACAGCATGTGTGGCTTTAGAGCGTACCCTATCAACCAAACACAAGCGGTACTTAGCAAATACGATGTTGGCTCTAGAATGGACTTCGATATCGAAATTCTAGTTCGCCTGTACTGGGAAGGCTGCGACATAGACTTCGTTGAAACTCGAGTCATCTATCCTGAAAACGGCATCTCTCATTTCGATGCATTGTGGGATAACATCAAAATCAGTTGGATGCATACGCGCCTGTTCTTCGGCATGTTGCCAAGAGCACCAAAGCTGATTGCTCGCCATTTCAAATCCGATTCTGCTGAAAGTTACCAAGCTTCATCGACGGATTCAGAACTGCAAACTTCAGAGCAACCGCACTGGTCTCGCACCCAGGAACGCGGCACCGTGTTAGGTATCAAACTGTTATTAGCCATTTATACCTTGTTAGGTCGCGGTGTGTTCAACCTTATTCTGCGTGCCGTCATGCGTTACTACCACTTAACGGGCAAGCGCGCGCGAAACGCTTCTGAGCAATACTTGTTTCAGTTGAAGGCCTATGCGGAACAGCAAAATATTGAGTTACCCGGCGAACTAACCAGCTACAACCATCTGCTTTCGTTTGGGCATACCATGCTCGACAAGCTTGCGGCATGGAAAGGCGATTTCTCAGTAGAGAACCTCACCATCCATGGCCAAGACCAATTCGAAAACATGGTGGCAAATAAGCAAGGTGTGCTGATTTTAGGCTCACACCTAGGCAACATTGAATTATGTCGCGCTTTAGGTCGCAGACACTCAAACATCAAAATCAATGCGCTGGTTTTTACAGAACACGCAGAGCGTTTTAATTCAGTAATGAAAGCGGTTAATCCGCAGTCAGATCTAAACCTAATTCAAGTGACTTCAATGGGGCCTGATACGGCTATCCTTTTGCAGCAGAAATTAGAGCAAGGTGAGTGGATCGTTATTGTCGGGGATAGAACTTCCACCAGCAAAGAGAGCCGCTCGGTATGGGCAGAGTTCTTGGGTAAGGAAGCGCCGTTCCCTCAAGGGCCATTTATGTTAGCCTCTGTACTCAAAGCACCCGTATTTTTGCTATTTGGGTTACGTGACGATTCACAAGCAAACCCGCACTTTAATGTCTATTTCGAGCATTTTAGCGACAGAATCGAGCTACCCAGAAAAACACGCGAACAATCTTTAAAGCAAGTCGTTCAACAATACGCAGACCGACTTCAGCACTACACACTGAAAGCACCGCTTCAGTGGTACAACTTTTTTAATTTTTGGACATTGAGCAAGCACCATGACGAAAAAGAATCCAAATAGCATCACCTTTGGTGCCGAACGCCTCACAATTGAGGATGTTGTCGCTATCTCACAGGGCGCAAAAGCCTCGATGAACACCAGTGACGAGTTCACTTCAAAAATCGACCGCGGTGTAGCATTCCTAGAGCGCCTACTTAAAGAAGAAGGCGTGATTTACGGCGTTACAACAGGTTACGGTGACTCTTGTACGGTTGCGATTCCGCCAAGCCTTGTCGATGAACTGCCTCTTCACCTAACACGCTTCCACGGTTGTGGCTTGGGTGACATACTGTCTCACGAGCAAGCACGTGCGGTACTTGCAACTCGTCTTTGTTCGCTCTCACAAGGTGTATCTGGTGTGACTCATGATCTGCTTAACCAGATCGTTACCCTTATCAACCAAGATATCTCACCGCGTATTCCTCAAGAAGGATCGGTGGGTGCCAGTGGCGACTTAACACCTCTGTCTTACTTAGCAGCCGCGTTGATTGGGGAGCGTGATGTCATCTACAAAGGTGAAGTACGCCCAACCAGTGACGTCTACAAAGAGCTAGGCATTAGCCCTATTAAGCTTAAGCCAAAAGAAGGCTTGGCATTGATGAATGGTACGTCTGTCATGACGGCATTAGCGTGTATCGCTTATAAGCGTGCAGAATACCTAGCTCAGCTATCAACTAAGATCACGGCTATGGTATCGGTCGGTATGCACGGCAATGACTTCCACTTCGATGAAGCCTTGTTCGCAGTAAAACCTCATCCGGGTCAACAACAAGTTGCGGCATGGCTGCGTGATGATCTGCAAGCAGATCGCCCGCCACGTAACAGTGACCGCCTACAAGATCGTTACTCTCTGCGCTGTGCTCCACATGTTATCGGTGTGGTTCAAGACTCTCTACCTTGGCTTCGCCAGATGATCGAGAACGAGTTAAACAGTGCAAACGACAACCCAATTATCGACGGTGATAACGAACGCGTACTGCACGGTGGACACTTCTATGGTGGTCATATCGCAATGGCAATGGATACACTAAAAACTGCCGTAGCCAACCTTGCTGACCTGCTTGATCGCCAAATGGCCCAGCTGATGGATTACAAGTTCAACAACGGCTTACCATTCAACCTAACGGGTGCTGAAGGCGAACGTAAACCAATCAACCACGGCTTCAAAGCAGTACAGATCGGCGTGTCAGCTTGGACAGCAGAAGCATTGAAACACACCATGCCTGCAAGTGTGTTCTCTCGCTCAACTGAGTGTCACAACCAAGACAAAGTAAGCATGGGCACCATTGCTGCTCGTGACTGTTTACGTGTTCTAGAGCTAACCGAACAAGTCGCGGCAGCGTCACTTCTGGCTGGTACGCAAGCGCTTGAACTTCGTAAACGCCACAATGAACTTGATGAGCACCACATGAGTGAGAACCTCAAGCACATTCGCGACGAAGTACTGAAAGAGTTTGAGTTTATTGTCGAGGACCGTCCGCTGGAAGGCGATCTACGCCACTTTATTTCTCGTATTCAAAATCAGCATTGGTCACTTTACTAAAAGAACTTTACTCATAGAGTAGTTAACCTCATAAAGTAGCTAAGTTCATATAGTAACCAACCCTTTACGCAATATTGTTGAGAGCGATTTATGTCTGAAATCCTTCATCCATTACAATCTGAGGTGACACTTGTCACCTCATTCCAAGATGCCGACCCAATGGGTGTGATCTATCACGGCAACTACTTCCGATTTTTTGAAGAAGTAAGACGCATCATGATGGATAAGATTGAATACAACTACCATGAGATGAAGGATTCAGGTTACATGTGGCCTATCATCGATACCCGCGTAAAATACATTAAGGCGATACCGTTTAATCACAAGATTAAGGTCACGGCGAAGCTCACCGAGTGGGAAAACCGCCTGCGCGTCGATTATGAAATTCATGATGCTCTAACAGGCGCTCGCATGACACGTGCTCACACAATGCAGGTTGCGGTAACCATTGAAGAGCAAGAGATGTGCTTTGCTTCACCGAAAGTGTTTACCGACAAGGTAGAACACTGGCACCAGTTTGGCTGCTTACCTCTAGCTGAACATCAATCTCAGGCCTCTAACCCACAGCAGGTGAATCATGAGTCTGTTTAAACTCAGTCGTAAACACATCAGCGGCTTGCTGTTAGGACTCGCTGCGATGATTGCGAGTGGCCTTGCTAGCGCTAGTCAAAACACCGCTGCCGTCGGTTCTATTTCAGAACTGCAAACGGTGTTGAGTGAAAATAGCATTGTTCGTGGCGAGTTTACTCAAACACGCAATATGGAAATGTTCGCCCAGCCTCTGACGTCGCAAGGTACATTCCTATTAGACAAATCAAACGGCCTACTCTGGACACAAACCACACCGTTTCCGGTGAACTTAGTGCTCACCGACAACAAGTTGAGCCAAAGGTTTGCCGACCAGCCCGCAAAGATCATCACTGATAAAGAAAACCCAATGGCGTTTTATTTCAGCCATATTTTCCTATCTGTGTTCCACGGTGATACACAAAAACTTCAAGACCAATTCTCACTGTCATTCCAGCCTGCAACCGTGCAAAGCTCAGACCATAACACAGGATCTTGGACACTGACTCTTAAGCCCAAAAGCGCGCCAATGAATGCAGTATTTGAGGCCATCACGCTGCAAGGCAACGGTGATATTGAGCGTATCGAGTTAAAAGAGATTCGTGGAGATAGCACGGTGATCGAATTTAGCCAGCTAAGCCACCAACCGGAAGTATTGTCAGATGCCGAAGCGCAACAATTTGAACTCTAAGCTCGCCCTTGTCTGGCTAGTAATTGCGGCGCTTTTTAGCGGACTGTTGATCAAACAGTTCGCTTTTTCTTCTTCAGTGCCCATCGAAAGCAACATCATGAAATTGCTGCCTGAAAATCAGCAAGATCCTATGGTTGAACAAGCTTTTCAGCAGATTTCCAACTCGATGAGTGAGCAAGTGGTGTTCATCTTGAGCGGCTCCGACATCACGAACACCATGGCAGCAACCCAAGCCTTTGAGAAATCGCTCAATCAAGACGCCTTTTCTGACAGTTCAGTTCTCTTCAAACATGTTCAAGGCAAGATCAACGCCAGCACACAAAGCCAATGGAGTGACTTCTATTTTCGTCATCGCGCTCAATTGCTGACCGAACAACAGAAAGAAACATTAACTCATACACCAGAATCGCGCGCGCAATATGTGATTCAATCCTTGTACAACCCTTTTTCAGGCGTGACAGCGACCGAGCTAACCTTAGACCCATTCCTGTTATTTCGCGACTATATAAGCGAGGTTGGCACCCGCTCGAGTAACTTTGGGCTTAAAGATGGCTATCTCACCGCTCAATCTCAAGAGCAATCACATATTCTCGTTACCGCAACGCTGGCAGGCTCTCCTTATAGCTTAGCGATTCAAGAACAACTTCCTGTATTAGACGCTTTAGAGCGAAAAATCGAGAAGCAATTTGACGTTAAAGTTCAGCACACTGGCGTAGTTTTCTACGCAAATTACGGTACTCAAAGTGCGAAGTCTGAAATCAGCACTATTGGCTTAGGGTCATTAGCGGGCGTAATTTTATTGGTGTGGTTAACCTTTCGTAGCGCACTGCCACTTGCCTTGTCGTTGCTCTCAATTAGTACGGGATTATTAGTCGCATTGGCGAGCACCGTCGCTATTTTTGGTAAGGTCCACCTATTCAGCTTGGTATTTGGCGCGAGCTTGATTGGCGTATCCATCGATTACTCATTTCATTACCTCACTGACCGTTTGGCAGCAGGAAGTCAGTGGCAAAGCGATAAAGGCTTAAAACACATCTTCATTGCGATCACCCTAGGCTTAATCACTAGCTTAATCGGATACCTTGGGCTGCTGGTTGCGCCTTTCCCTGGTCTACAGCAACTTGCGCTATTCTCATCTATCGGGCTTATCGCGGCTTACGCCAGCGTGGTGTGCTGGTACCCTGTATTGGCCTCTAAACCAAGCCAAGAGCGAGCGCTTCCTTTGGCCGGCCTTTGGCAGACATGGTTAAACTTGTGGAGCAACCCCAGATTTAGAATCGGCTTGCCATTGATAGTGACCGTCTTAAGTTTGGCGTCAATCACCCAGGTCCGCTACGACGACGATATCAGGCAACTTCAAGCAATGCCTGACGAGCTAAAACAACAAGAGCAGGCCATATCAGAAATATCTGGCCTAGGCAGTGCTCAGAACATGCTGTTAGTTACTGCCGAAAGCAACCAAGCGCTGCTCAATAAGTTAGCGTTGATCAGCTCTAATCTTGATAACTTAGTCGCTCTGCAAGCTATCTCAGGTTATCGCAGCGTCAATCAACACCTACCAAGTGAACAAGAACAACACCAAAACTATCAGCTAGTTAAGCAACTTTATGATAGTCAAAACACCACATTGCAAAGTACGCTTGGCTGGCCGAGCTTCCCAGAGCTTCCTAAATACATTCCGATCACGCTCGATGAGTTTCTATTGTCGCCTGTATCAGAGCCGATTCGTCCGCTTTGGTTACAACCAATCAATAACCAAGCAGCGTCGGTTATCATGATCAAAGACGTCATTAACACTGAGCTGTTCTCACAGTGGTTGGAGTCAGACTTCGCTCAGCAACAAGGTGTGAAATACCTCAATAAAGCAGATGAAATCTCCTCTCTTTTTGCTGAGTACCGCGTCAAAATTACCGAGCTGTTATTGATTGCCTTCGCTGCTATTGGCATGGTGCTAGGTTGGCGATATGGCGTAAAACAAAGCCTATTAATGCTTCTACCATCTCTTATCGCAGGTGTAGCGGGGTTAGCGGTGACTGGCGTTTTAGGCTCAACATTGAACCTATTTAATCTGCTTGGTTTGATTCTGATTTTAGGGATCGGTATCGACTATACCCTGTTCTTTGCGGAGCAGAAGAAGTCGCTAAGCACCCTATTAGCGATCACTTTGTCTGGCCTCACGACACTGCTGTCATTCGGCTTACTGTCACTGAGTCAGACTCATGCGATTCATAGCTTCGGGATTACCGTGTTAACCGGTATTTTTGTGGCATGGCTACTTTCTCCACTCGCAATCAACAGCGAACAAGCCACAGAAAAAACCAAACCTCGCGAGGCCTTTAGATGAACAAGACAATCAAGATAGTGCTCGCCATCGTGCTAGGGTTACTACTCAACGCCTGTTCAATGGTTTCTCAACAACCGACAGGTGCAAGTGTCGCAATCGATCAAGAGACAGAATTAGCCTTACCCCTTCCTGCGGATCTTGGATACTCATTGACGGCAAGTCAGTTGATCAGCGCGACTTGGCAAGAGGATACCCAGCAGTTACCGGTTCAAGTTGAAGTCACGCCCGATAAAGTCGTTTTGGCGGGCTTCTCTTCTTGGGGTACACGCATCTTATCGCTGCAGTATCAAAACCAAGCCATTGAAACACAAGTGCTATCTGGCCTCGGAGCTACCCTACCGCAGCCCGAACAAGTACTGTTTAATTTAATGCTCACCTTGTGGCCTGCAGAAGCATGGGCCCAACCGCTACAAGGTATTGGGTGGCATTTGGTCGATACAGATAACAGCCGCACTGTGTTTAATGCCAAGAAGCAGGCAATCATCCGAATTGATTACCAAGCACAACCGAATACACACAAAACAGCAGGCAACATTGTTTTTAAACATTTGACCCAAGGCTACACCATTACGATACAAACGTTAAATTCAACGATTATCGATAACCCAAGTAAGAGCTAAACACTATGCCTATTTATATCCAAGACTGTGGTTTCCACTCAGCGCTAGGCTCAAGTATTACTGACATTCATGACTGCCTAAAAGGCGAACGTGAACCAAACATGATTGAAGTGAGTGATATGCTGAACGACGGCAAACACACTGTCGTTGGCAAAATCGCAGGTGAGCTACCAGAGGTTCCGTCCACTCTCGCGAAGTATGCCACTCGCAACAATCAACTGGCGTTATCAGCTCTCAATCAAATCAAAGACTCTATTGAGAAAGCAAAGTCACAATTTGGCGCAGATAGAATTGCTGTAGTAATTGGCACCAGTACTTCGGGTATCTCAGACGGTGAAGCGGCATTTAAACAAAAACTGGCAAATGGTGCATTTCCAGAAGATTACCATTACTCAAAACAAGAGCTTGGTGACACTTCTGAGTTCGTTAGCCAATATTGCGCGTTAACGGGACCAAACTATGTCATCTCTACAGCTTGCTCATCCAGTGGCCGCGTATTTCTGACCGCCCAACGCTTGTTAGATTCAGGCATGGCTGATGCCGTGTTAGTGGGTGGTGTAGATACCCTATGTAAGTTGACGCTCAATGGTTTCCATGGCCTTGAAGCCCTTTCAACCAAACATTGTAAGCCATTTAGCGAATCTCGGGATGGCATCAATATTGGTGAAGCAGCCGCATTTATGTTGCTCAGTAAAACTAAGTTCAAGCGTGCTCATTCTACTCAAAGCACACCTCAAGTTGCCTTATTAGGCTGTGGTGATAGCTCTGATGCACACCATATTTCAGCGCCTCACCCTGAAGGAAATGGCGCTGAACAGGCAATGAAAAAAGCCTTACATTCTGCACAGTTAAACGTAGAAGACATCGGTTATATCAATGCACATGGTACCGCAACGCCACTCAATGACTCGATGGAAAGTAAAGCCATTCATCGTATTTTTGCAAACAAGGTTCCCGTAAGTTCTACCAAGCCATTAACCGGGCATACTCTAGGCGCAGCAAGTGCGATTGAGGCTGCAATTGCTTGGCATATTTTGAAATATGACTTATCGCTTCCCTTACAAAAATGTCAGGATAAAGCTGAAGATATTGAGATTGATTTGGTAAACTGTTCACAGAAACTTAAAGCAAAGAACATCTTAAGCAACTCGTTTGCTTTTGGTGGCAACAACATTAGCCTGATTTTTGGTGTAGTAAATGACTGATATCCCTTCTGTAGACCAACTTCTCCCTCACGATGATCCGATGATATTAATCGATCGTGCTATCAGCGTAGAGGCGTTGTCGATCCACTGTCAGGTCGATATCGGTGACCATAACCTGTTCTTTAATGCCGAATCTCAAACAGTACCAGCATATGTTGGCATCGAGTTTATGGCGCAGTCTGTAGCGGCATGGTCTGGATACCATGCTCTGAAAAGCGGCACCACTCCCCCTATCGGTTTCCTACTTGGATCTCGTCGCTATAAATCACTGTGTGATGAGTTTACTCAAGGTCAGACCCTTGATATCTATGCTGAACAACTGATGGAAGACAGTGGCATGGCCGTGTTTACCGCGAGAGTCGAAGACCAAGGCGAGTTAGTGGCTCAATGCCAACTCAATGTCTACGTGCCAACTGAACAAAAATTACAAGAAATGAAAACTAGGAGCCCATCATGACCCGTCAGGTTTTAGTCACTGGTGCCAGCAAAGGCATTGGTAAAGCGATCGCTATTCAACTCGCGAAAGACGGATTTGAAATCGCCGTTCATTACATGGGTGACAAACAGGGTGCTGAAGAGACTCTACAATCGATCACCGAGCAAGGTGGCGCTGGACGTCTTATCCAATTTGATATCAGCAACCGCAGCGAATGTCGTGAAAAGCTAGAGTCAGATATTGCTGAACATGGCGCTTACTACGGTGTGGTAAACAACGCAGGCATTACTCGCGACACTGCATTCCCTGCGATGACAGAAGAAGAGTGGGATGGCGTGATCCACACCAACCTAGACAGCTTCTACAACGTACTTCACCCTTGTGTTATGCCTATGGTTCAAAAGCGTAAAGGTGGCCGTATCGTCACTCTAGCGTCTGTATCAGGCATTATGGGTAACCGTGGGCAAACTAACTATGCAGCGGCAAAAGCGGGGGTGATTGGCGCAACTAAGTCTCTTGCTCTAGAGCTCGCAAAACGCAAGATCACGGTAAACTGTGTCGCTCCTGGCTTAATTGACACAGGTATGGTTGACGAGCACGTGAAAGATCATGCGCTTCCTCAAGTACCACTGCGCCGAATGGGTGAGCCGGAAGAAGTGGCAGGTCTAGTCAGCTACCTAATGTCGGATATTGCAGGCTACGTAACTCGCCAAGTGATTTCAGTAAATGGAGGCTTAGTATGACCCGCCGCGTTGTTGTAACTGGCATGTCTGGTGTTACTGCTTTTGGTAACGACTGGCTACAGATAGAGCCAAAGCTAAAAGCCTGTGAAAATGCGACTCAATATATGCCAAGCTTCGAGCAATATGACGGTCTCAACACTAAGCTTGCAGCGCCTATTGATGACTTCCAACTGCCTAAACACTATAAGCGTAAACAAGTACGTGGCATGGGCCGTGTATCACGCCTAGCAACGGTTGCTACTGAGAATGCATTGGAGCAAGCCGGCTTAATTGGTCACGATGTATTGACCAATGGTGAAACGGGTATCGCTTACGGCTCTTCAACCGGCAGTACTGATGCGGTTGGTGCGTTTGGTGTGATGCTGAATGAGAAGTCGACACGAGCAATCACAGCAACCACTTACGTTCAAATGATGCCGCACACAGCCGCGGTAAACGTAGGTCTATTCTTTGGTCTACGTGGTCGCGTGATTCCCACCAGCAGCGCATGTACTTCAGGAAGCCAAGCCATTGGCTACGCCTATGAAGCGATCAAGCATGGTTACCAAACCGTGATGGTTGCCGGTGGTGGTGAAGAACTATGCCCAACTGAGTCTGCCGTTTTCGATACCCTTTTCGCTACCAGTTTAAAAAACGACACACCCAAGAAATCGCCAAGCCCATACGACAGTGAGCGTGATGGCCTAGTGATTGGTGAAGGAGCAGGTACTCTGATACTTGAAGAGTACGAACATGCGGTTGCTCGCGGCGCAAAAATTTATGCCGAAATCATTGGTTTCGCTAGCAACTGCGATGCCGCCCACGTGACCCAACCTCAAATGGAAACCATGCAAATCTGTATGGAAAAAGCATTGAGAGACGCACAACTTCCAGCTGAAAAGATTGGCTATGTCTCGGCGCATGGCACTGCGACTGAAAAAGGTGACATTGCAGAGAGTAATGCAACAGCGAATATCTTTGGTGAAGTGCCAATTAGCTCTCTTAAGAGTTACTTTGGGCATACGCTTGGCGCATGTGGTGCGATTGAAGCATGGTTAAGCCTTGAGATGATGCACAGTGGTTGGTTCAGCCCAACCCTAAACCTAGAGAATGTCGATGAACAGTGCGGCAAGCTCGATTACATCACGGGCTCAGGTCGCGAACTGGATGTTGAATATCTAATGAGCAACAACTTTGCCTTCGGTGGTATCAACACCTCTATCATCTTTAAGAAAATCTAGGCTCGATAATGAAGAATGCATTAATCCTATTCGCCGTTGCGCTACTGGCTGGTTGTAGTGCTCCTAAATATTCAGGAAACGCACTGCCAGAAGCGAACAACATTAAAAACATCACCATCGTAGAAGACACCAAGACGCGCACTGTGTTTCTTGATTCGATGCTCGATTGGTGTTTGAACAATCAAGTTAAGTGTAAGGTTGTCGCAGACGGCTCTGAACACAAGCCTGAAGAAGTCACGCTAGATTACGTATCTCGTTGGAGCTGGGATTTGAGAACCTTTGTGGCAGACGCAAAGATCTCGGCTTATCAAGATCAACAGCGCGTTGGTAACGTAGAGTTTAAGGCGCCGAATAGCGGCAACTTTTCCAAGTTTGGTGACGATATGGAACGCATCAAAGCGATGATGGATATCTTGTTCGATAAGAAATCAGCCGCGCAAGCAACCCAAATGATTGCCGACGACCAGCTATAGCAAAGTTATTTAGACAATAAAATTTGAGACAAATAAAAAGGGTCAGTAACCAAGTTACTGACCCTTTTTTGAATCTAACAACTGCTCAATTAAGCGTTAGCTTCACGCTCTGCGATGAACTCAAGAGCCATCTTGATACGAGCGATTACGCGCTCTTTACCAACAAGCTCCATCACTGCATCAACAGAAGGAGACTGGCCACCGCCTGTTACTGCTACGCGAAGTGGCATTCCGATTTTACCCATGCCGATCTCTAGCTCTTCACATACTGCTGCAATCACACCGTCTTTGATGTTTGCCGTTGTGAACTCTTCAAGTGCTTCAACCTTAGCAAGCGCAAGCTCTAGTGGGCCTTTAGCAACACCACGTAGGTGCTTCTTAGCCGCGCCAGCTTCAAACTCAGAGAAATCTTCGTAGAAGTAACGAGACTGCTCAGCAAGTTCGATAAGCGTGTTACAACGCTCGCCAACTAGCTTGATCACTTCAGTGATCGCTGGGCCATTTGTTGTATCGATCTTCTGTGCGTCTAGGTGCCATTGTAGGTACTTTGCAACGTACTCAGGCTCAGAAGTCTTGATGTAGTGGTTGTTCAACCAAAGTAGCTTTTCAGTGTTGAATGCTGATGCAGACTTGCTGATTGCGTTCAGGCTGAAGAATTCAATCATCTCTTCTTGAGAGAAGATCTCTTGGTCACCGTGAGACCAACCTAAACGAACAAGATAGTTGTTTAGTGCGTTTGGTAGGTAACCTTCGTCGCGGTATTGCATTACTGATACAGCGCCGTGACGCTTAGACAGTTTCGCACCGTCATCACCTAGGATCATTGCACAGTGAGCGAAAGTTGGAACTGGCGCGCCTAGTGCTTCGTAGATGTTGATTTGACGAGGTGTGTTGTTGATGTGGTCTTCACCACGAACAACGTGTGTAATACCCATGTCCCAGTCATCCACTACAACTACGAAGTTGTAAGTAGGAGCACCGTCTGTACGACGAATGATTAGGTCATCAAGTTGGCTGTTAGAAATTTCGATGCGACCACGGATTTGGTCATCAAATACTACACTGCCTTCTTTAGGGTTGCGGAAACGGATAACGCACGCATCGCCTTCTTGTGCTGCTTCATTTGCTGCAATAATTTTAGGGTGGTTCGCATCGTAACGAGCCATCTCTTTGTTTGCTTCTTGCTCTGCACGAATTTCATCAAGCAGTTCTTTAGACGCGTAGCATTTGTATGCTTTGTCTTCAGCTAGAAGCTTATCAACCATTTCGTTGTAACGGTCAAAACGCTTAGATTGGTAGTAAGGACCTTCGTCCCATTCCATACCCATCCATTGCATGCCTTCTAGAATTGCATCAACCGCTTCTTGAGAGTTACGCTCAAGGTCTGTGTCTTCGATACGTAGAACGAATTCACCGCCTTGGTTTTTAGCGAATAGCCAAGAGTAAAGTGCAGTACGTGCACCACCAACGTGAAGATAGCCAGTTGGGCTAGGAGCAAAACGAGTTTTAACCGTCATTTAAATACCTTGATTATGTAGGTGATTCTTTTAGTGGAGCCTATTACAAGACCTGCAATAGTCAAACATCACTAAATTTTGGGCGCTATTTTATCACCACCGCTTAAATCTACAATCAGTAGTGAATGATTAATGCGCTGTTGTTGTACGAAAGCCGTTATTGAAAAGCCAATTACGCCCTTAAAGTCGTAAATAGATAGTCTTAGCCAGTAGATTATAGCCGCACATTCTTAATTTCCCTCTTCCATTCCAAACTGAAACCACCAGCTAGCACTCCACCAAGATCAAATTCTTGAATTTATGTTTGACCTTACCCTTACGGGAAGGTTTATGTTAGGCGTAGATGAGAATTGGAGTATCGATATGAACCACTACACAACGGCGCTCAACGGCCTAAATTGCATGGGTTGCGCGAAGAAAGTTCGCACACTGTTTAGCGATCTCGACAGCACGATGATTAATGACATATCGCCGACCTACATCGATATTTCGACTCCATTTAGTTACATTCAGCTCAACGAACAGTTAGCAACGCTTGGCTATTCTATGGGTAATCAGCTGTACCTTTCGCTATCCGGTCTGAGTTGCGGCAAGTGTGTGAGCAAACTGACTAAAGCGCTTGAACAAACTGAGCAAGCCTCAAACCTAGAAGTCAGTAAACAGGAATTATCACTGGTTACTCTGCTTTCTGAATCTGAGGTGATTAAGCTGGTCGAAAGCCTAGGTTATCACGCCGCTCCCTACTCTGAAGCAAATGAGCTCTCACCGAGTTCAGATTTAGAAGAAGATAAAAAATTAGATCCTACAGAAGCGACGCCAACTGACCCCGTTGCGAGTCAATACACTTACCACCTTGTCCTTGAAGGAATGACGTGTGCGAGCTGCGTTTCTTCAGTCGAAAAAGCACTGAAAAAAAACAAGTTCGTCGACCAAGCTCAGATCAACCTTGCCGAGCAAACAGCCTTGGTTTTCACCTCTAAAACACGTGACCTCATCGAAAACGAGCTCATCCAATCGGTTAAAACTGCAGGTTATGGTGCCGAGTTTGTTGATGATGCGGCAACACAACAACAAAAACAGCAAGAGCAACAACTTCGCACTCAACAGGCCTTCCTGAAAAACTCAGTAAGTGCGCTACTGCTTGGAGCTCCGCTGATGGCTTGGGGTGTATTCGGCGGCAGCATGACCATTACTACATTTAACGACCAACTGGCTTGGGGATTAATCGGTGTGGTTTGTTTAGTGCTGCTGGCCACCTCTGGACGCAGCTTCTTCACCAATGCTTGGCAATCTCTGATGCATAAACGTGCGACCATGGACACACTAGTTGCTTTGGGTACAGGCGCAGCATGGTTCTACTCAATGTTGGTTGTGCTGATTCCATCATGGTTTCCAGAAGCCTCTCGCCATGTCTACTTTGAAGCAAGCGCGATGATAATAGGCCTTATTTCTTTGGGTCACTACATCGAAGCCAAGGCCAAAGCACGCACTACGAAATCGCTACAAGCACTGATTAATTTACAGCCTCAAAAAGCGATGGTTATCGTCGATGGCAAAGAGCAAATCATTGCTGTAGAAGCTATCCAAGTGGGTATGCAGATACGTGTCAAACCGGGTGAGAAAGTACCGGTTGATGGCGTTGTGGTATCAGGTGAGTCTTACATCGATGAATCTATGCTAACTGGTGAGCCGCTTCCCAACGTAAAATCAGTTAATGATGGCGTTTCTGCAGGTACCATTAATGGTGATGGCAGCTTAATTATTGAAGCGACAGGAATTGGCTCAAGCACTATGTTGGCTCGCATTATCCAGATGGTTCGCCAAGCACAAAGCAGTAAACCTGCAATTGCGAAACTAGCCGATTCTATATCTGCCGTTTTCGTACCCGTTGTAGTCGCGATCGCTGCCATTGCCGCCTTAGTTTGGTTTTTTGTTGGCCCACAACCAAGTGCAAGTTACATGCTTGTGGTATCCACGACTGTGCTGATCATCGCTTGTCCGTGTGCCTTAGGCTTAGCCACTCCACTTTCTATTACTGTCGGTGTCGGAAAAGCTGCTGAGTTTGGTGTTCTAATCAAAGACGCCGATGTATTGCAGTCAGCGAGCAAAATTGATGCTGTGGTATTTGATAAAACGGGCACCCTAACCCAAGGTAAACCAAGCGTTCAACAGGCCTTTTACCCTAATCTAACGGAACGGGAATTACTGGCTTACGCTTATTCCGTGGAAGTAGGATCTGAGCACCCACTCGCCAAAGCTGTTTGCCAATATGCCGAGAACTTAGAAGTTTCAGCAATCCCACACAGCGACTTTGAAAACAGCCGCGGCCTTGGCGTACAAGCCAACATTATCGGAAAACACGTTCAAGTCGGTTCGCTGAAATACCTAACACAATTAGGCGTAAATACAGAAATTGGCACAGATTTCATCGAGCTTTGCCGTACACAAGCATGGACACCCATCTTCGTAGTCATCGACCAAAAACTGGAAGGCATATTAGGCATTTCAGACGCGTTAAAAATAGATAGCAAACAAGCTATTGCTCAACTAAAATCCGCCGGAATTCACACTGTGCTACTCACTGGTGACAACCACTCGGTTGCTCAAGCGATTGGCAAAAGCGTCGGTATCGATGAGGTTATCTCTGAAGTACTTCCAGAGCAGAAGGCGCAACATATTGTTCAGCTTCAACAACAATATAATAGTGTAGCCATGGTTGGAGACGGTATTAACGATGCACCAGCACTGGCTCAAGCCGATATAGGTATTGCCATGGGCAGTGGCAGTGATGTGGCGATCGAGAGTGCACAAATGACACTCCTCAACTCGTCGCCACTGTCTGTAAGCAACGCGATCGAGCTATCTCAAGCGACCGTAAGAAACATGAAGCAAAACCTGTTTGGGGCCTTCATCTACAACTCGCTTGGCATCCCTATTGCTGCCGGTGTGCTCTACCCGTTTTTTGGATTTCTGCTTAGCCCAGTAGTTGCAGGAGCTGCTATGGCGATGTCGTCAATTACTGTGGTAAGCAATGCCAACAGGCTGAGATTGTTCAAGCCCACTCATTCTAATATCAATAAAAACCATATTCATGAGGTTAACCATGATTCGTAAAGTTATGACTCTTACTGCACTCGCTGCAATTTCAGGACAGGCTTTAGCTACTGATGTTCTAAACCATAAATCTCCATATTGCGGCTGCTGCACAGAATGGACAGAGCACATGCGTGATGCTGGCTTCGATGTAACAGAGAAACTCCACGATGATATGAACCCAATCAAGCAAAAGCTAGGCGTAACACCTGAGCTAGCATCTTGTCACACAGCAGAGATTGACGGTTACGTATTTGAAGGGCATATCCCAGCAGAAGACGTGAAAGCCTTTTTAGAAAACCCACCACGTAATGCGATTGGTTTGGCGGTTCCGGGCATGCCAATGGGCTCACCGGGTATGGAATATGGCGATAAGAAAGACGAGTACTCTGTGTACGCGTTTAATGATAAGGGTCAGGTGTTTGAGTACCGTCACTATAAAGGTAACTAGAGTACCAATTCACCTACGGTAGAATTGAAAGCATAAAAATAGAGCCTAGTATCAAGCAAACCCAAGACTGTGGTTTGCTTACTAGGCTCTTTGCTTTTGGACAGTAAAGCAAATCTTGTCGCGGTACCAACCGGGCTGTTAGTACCGCTCAATCCCCTCGCTCATTCACGAAGGAAGTGCTTAGGCAAAAGTTATTTAGCGGATAATCTCATTGACTAAGCCACCAAATAAATCAGCTTAGAAGCCGTAAGAAGCACCGAATACGAATGCGTTGTTTTCGTTGTCAGCTTGGTTACGGTACTCAAAGTAAGGTTGAACGCCTTGACGAGTCCATGTAGCACGAAGCTCGTGGTCCATCTTATTGTCGCCCTCGTTAATTACATATACGTTGTTGTAGCTTACAGCTAATTCAGCATTTACTGCGTAGCCGATACGGTTATCAAAACGAGTTTGGTCGTCAGCATTGCTGTCTTCCATTGCGTGGTAACGAGTACGGTTGCTGATAGAAATACCGTTGTCGAAGTTGTAACCGATCTTAACTAGTGGACGGTACTGAACCGTTTCTCCGTTGTTTAGTAAGTGGTGGTAACCAGCAGCAACCCATAGGTTGTCATTAATGTTGTACATCTGCTCAACACCTAGGGTGATGTATGGAGAGTTACCTAGACCGCTATCTTGGATTGCGTCATTGTCGTACTTACCGAGAGAGATACCATCGAACTCTGTTAGTAGTGTTGTACCTGAATCAAACGTATGACCAGCTTCTAGAGTAGACGTAGCGCTTGGTTGGAAATCAGAGTGAAATTGAACGTTACCTGTAACGTAAGAAGAACCAGCAAAAGCACTAGAAGCGAAAGCAAGAGAAAGAGCACTTAGAGCGATAATTTTTTTCATAGTAAACTGCCTTAGTTTGATTTTTTCAGCGGCATATCTTCGGTACATCATTCACCTTCACCGCTTGAGTAATTGGTAGCCTCCCTGGCATGAAATCTATGTTGCTCGAATTAATTTGCGTTTCAAAATAAAAGAACCAACAGAGTGATCCTTCTCACTATCAAAAAAAACAAGATATTTAACACAATAAAATCAACAACTTAAAAATGTAAAAATTGGTAAAAAGCTAAAGAACAGAAAACATACAGATCGGGATCACGTTATTTCACGAAGAAAAATTAGATTTAGATAGTTGAATCACACCTGATTTAGAGTTTTTTACTGCGGACTTATTTTTTGAAGAGAATAATGAGAGGCTCGTCACTTTTGGGATTAAAGTCACCTTATGTGCATTGTTGACGATATAAACAAAGAAGATTTCTATATATTTCAGTTTTGGATATACACCTAATTCGCAGCAAACAAAAAGAGCTCCCGTTTTATCTTGAACAAGATAAATTTCGGGAGCCCTTTCACTAGTCGTGCTTATCGATTATTTAACTGAGGTCACTCGACTTACTTTCTCACCACTTTCAGAGATAGAGCGGATATACGTTTCACCAGAAACCGATGGACGTTGCTGCTCATCATACGTTAGCCAGTTTTCACCATCTGCTGAGTATTGAAGCTCTACACCTGGGAATTGAACATTCATCGCTAGCTTACCGTCAACAACCTTCGCACCCGGTACTGGTAGTCGGTAGTCAATGCCTGCTTTTTCTAGCTTAGCCAGCTCACGTTGACCTACGATATTCGCGAAGCGATTGAAGTCGCTGTTTAGCGCTTGCTTATTAACTAGGTTAGTTTCTTGAGAGTATTCAACGCCAACCTTGTAGTCGTTTTCCCAATCTGCTCTGTGCCATGCGCGCTCTGCAGCCGCTAGTACGCGAGGGAACACCATGTATTCATATTGCTCGTCAGTACGTACTGTTTCAGACCAAAGTTGAGCTGACAGACCGTAGAAAGGTTTCGCTTCAACCTCACCTTTACCAGTAAAACCATTACCATCACGATCTAGTGACGTTTCTGCGTTTTGTGGCATGTTTTCTGGTGCGAAGCCAAACATCTTACGAGTATCGGTTGCACGTGTTGCCCAGTAGTAACCGCGCTCTGCTGCGTCAACTTCGTATGGCATATCCATGTATACGTAGTCTGGGTTAGAAACAATTACGTCATAACCTTTTGCTGACCAGTCGTATACAGATGAAGTACCGCCCCAGTAAAGAACGTCCCAGAAGTTCACGCGAGTAGTTTCAGTCGCGAAACCAGCTTCACCTTCTTCAACGTACTTCAGACCATCTTGCCACGCTTGGAAGTGTGGAATGCCTTTATCTGCAACAATCTTTGATACTTCTTTAGCGAAGTAACCTGGTAGGTGACCAAAATCACTCACGGTACCATTAGCAATCAACGACTGACACTGTGGAGACTGTTGGAATGGCTTATCTTGCTTAGACAAATCGATGTTGCCTTTCCAAGCCACTTTATCTTCCGCATTGATGTCTTGTAGACCTGCACCCAACTTGATGTTTTTCGCTTCATCGCCGCCGAAGTGCCAAGTCGTTAGCGGGACGCCCGCTTCTTGGTGCATTGCCGCCACTTCAGAGATTACTTTATCTACGAAGTGAGTTGATGACTCCATACATGGGTTAATGAAGCTTTGCTTATCGTAGAACTGAACCGTGGTTACGTTCGATGTATCTTGTGGATCCATCAAGCGGTATTCGTTCGCTTCTGCTTCTTTGCCTTCCGCCATTAGGCGAGTGTAACGCGCTTCCATTGATACCACAGCTGAACGAGCGTGAGCTGGCATATCAATTTCAGGGATAACTTCGATACTGCGCGCTTTAGCGTAGCTTAGGATCTCGACGTAATCCGCTTTACTAAAGAAACCAGAGCCAAAGTTGTCTGTTGTTGGACCAGAACCTAGCTGAGGCAGTAAGCAGCTTTGTTCATCCAAATCAAAACAACGATTAGACCCTACATCCGTTAGCTCTGGTAAACCTGGGATTTCTAAACGCCAGCCTTCATCATCCGTTAAGTGAAGGTGCAGTTTATTCATCTTGTATGCCGCCATTTGATCTAGCGTTGCTAGGATGGCATCTTTTGAGTGGAAGTTTCGAGCAACGTCCACCATCACACCACGGTAATCAAAGCGCGGTGCATCTTTAATTGACAGTTGTGGTAATGATTCAGCGTTCTGACTATCTATTAGGCCAAAAATAGACTGAACTGCGTAAAAAGCACCCGTTTTATCAAACGCTTTAATCGCAATCCCCTCTTCCGAGATGCTTAGTTCATAAGCGCCAGATTTTGCTAAATCACCCGTAAACTGAGTAGGAACAACAGCGACACTTACAGGAAGGTCACCACTCACATCTACGTTTACCACATCTGCACGTTCTTCAATTGCAGCGAACTGATCAGCTTCGAATGCGTCTTTTGGTAAAGCAATACCACCAGCAATACTTACTGAACCTTCACCCGCTTCTACCGACATTGGTGTTGGCAATAGCGTTGTTGATACATCTTGAGTTGCTAGATCAGCATTCTTTTCAAAACGCGTCACCGCTGTCGCCATTACGTTGTTATCATCAGGCGTACGCTTAAGGTTATTACCCTCAAGGCCGGTTACGAACGATGCAACATCTTCTGTATTCAATGATGCAATCATCTTAGGTTCTGCGTTTGGCGCCGTCACGAATGCACCTGGCATAAAGTCAGTTTCAAACAGTTGCCAGTATTCACTCGTTAACGGAAGAACCACTTCTTCACCAGCCGCAAAGCCGTCAAATTTTTCAGTAGGCTCTAGCTTGTGAAGGTCACCAGTAACGCGAGTGATCTTAAATTGCTCATTATCAACATCTAAAATAAGACGAATACTGTGGAAGTAGATGCTCCAATCTTTAGAGTCAATCGCTTCACCGTCATTGGTTAGCGTCATGTTCACTTTATTACATGACGCCCATTCAGCACCTAGGTCCTGACAAGCCAAGCCTTCATTCGCACCATGGTTAGTTAGAATTTCGTACTGAACATCAAGATTGTCAGCCAGTGCATTCACTACTTTTTGTTCTGGTGCTTGCGTTACTGCACAACCTGTTAGGCCAGCCAATACCGCTACAGATAGTAAGTTTCTCTTCAACATCGTATTCACCCATAAATTAAAAATTGAGTAAGAAGCAAAATGGAGCGCTTCGAAAGTTAGATAAACTATATGGGCTTATTTTTTACCGTGAATTAAATCGAGCTAATAAAGTGATCGGCTTCAAATCTCAAAAATATTGATAAATTTAATTTAAATAAAATCATCAAGTTACAAGCAACGGCACTTCCGTCATTTTAATTTTGACGTAAAATTTGAGAAATGAATCACAATCTTTTTTACCGATTTCATAAAATCGTGTCATTGGTAGTCAGAAAGGATTTAGAGTTTCAGCGTATTGTTATATTTTTCGTACAAACAACGTGACATTGTTCTCAAAAAAAACCGTTAAAAAACTCCGTCAAAATCATTTTTAACGAGTTACGTCTTCCTCTAGGAGCTCTCTTTGCGCACATTCTTATACTTAACGTTACTCGCTCTTACCTTTACGACTAAGCACGCTTTAGCAGAACCTCTGTATTGGCAAGCCAAAAAAGATGACCTGACCTTAACAATTTTAGGTTCTGTACACGTTGGGGATGAAAGCATGTATCCACTTCCCACGCAGATTACCGACACATTAAAAGAGAGCGATGGCCTAATCATCGAAACGGATATCAGGAAATCCGAAGGTGTCGTATACCCGACTACAACAGTTACCACGGCTGATGTGCTCAGCGCAGAACAAAAGCAGTTACTAACAAGCATTTCAAAATCTTTGGGGATGCCGACTCAGCAACTATTGAGCTCTCCACCTTGGGCGACATCTCTATCGATACAAATGCAGCAATTAAAGAATCTCGGCTATGGCTCGGCGGGCGGTGTAGACGCAACATTAGCCTATAAGGCAACCATACAAGACGTTCCGGTGATCAGCTTAGAGCCTCTACAATTTCAAATTGACCTAATCGCAGGACAAAAAGATTCGGGTAAAGAGTGGTTGTTGACTAGCCTTGAAGAATTTGACCAAACGGACCGTGTCGTGCATTGCCTCATTGAAAGCTGGAAAGCGGGCGATGAGTCCAAACTTGAGGATTTTGCGGAATTGTCTGAAATGCCAACCGAGCTTGAGAAAGCATTCCTAACGGATCGCAACGTAGACTGGGCAAATAAACTATCATCCAATGACTGGAAACTCGATACGAAAGGACACTACTTGTTAGTCGTCGGCACCTTACACCTAATTGGCGAAGGTAATCTTTTGCAGTTGTTAGAAGATAAAGGGTTCAGTGTGACGCAACAATCAAAGAGCCAAAAAGCACAGTGTCAGTTTGAAGATCACTAGTTAATTTTGATGCCATGACTTTTTCATTATAAAAGCGTTTCCTTAATAACAGACATTTTACATTTAGCAACGCTATAGTGGTGCTATCATCTTTCGCTCTTTTTATAAATGGTGTTGTTCTAATGAAACCAGTACTTTTCGCTTTTCCTCTAGCCTTTGCCGTCCTTATGCCTACAGTAGTGTCTGCCAAAGAAACTTGTACGGTAGAACAATTTCAAGCTATCGACATTCAGCCAGATACAAAGGGTGGTGTGATAGATAAAGAAAGTGGGCAATTTCTCATAACAGAGAAGCCGCCAATGCGATGTGCGACGATAACATTCATAACATCGACAACGAGAAACCGCATCGCCAGCCAAATGAATGGAAACTTTGAAGCAAGCTTCTACGATAATCAAACTGGGAACTCTAGTTCGGCTACGTTTAATGAAGATGAAGTGAAGGCGGGTTACATTCGAATTGGTCCAAATAATCCAGCAGAAGCTTATGTTTGTTTTGTTACTTCAGAGACACCGATCAAAGACATTACTTGTGACGTCAAATAAATCAGCTGAGTAACAGATAAAAAAACAGGGCTACGGGTAAGATCCATTTTCCGCATAGCCCTATTTTGCTGCTTACTCGGTTATTTAAAGAATGTCAGTGCTCGCTTCCGAATAACGTGCAATGATTGGGTTTTGCATTGCATTAGGGTCACCAGGCGACCACATACCACGTTTCATTCCTTTAACGATTAAATGAATCACTGCCGCATCTATCGCAGACATTACGGCAATATTCACTGGTTCATTTTGGCTGTAGCCCATCTCAACTTCTAACAACTCTTTATAGTCAACAAAGCGAAATGCACCGAAGCCGATCTCATGAGAGGAAATGGTTTTAGTAGTAGTGACACTCAAAAGAACTTGCCCAGTTCGAACATCGACGGCTCTCAAATTCACCGTGACTTGATCCGTTCTGTACTGCCCAGAACCACCAATACCTAAATACTTAGCGCCTGCCCCTCCGGTAACAATATTTGAGTCATAAGCCACAATCCCGCCTTCGATAACAATGTTAGCGGAACTCAAGGATGACAAATCCGCACCATGATTATTCACGACTTTGTCTTTTTTCTGAGCTGCACGAATGATCTTACGTTCAGTCAACAAGTTCTGTAGCCCTTCACGTTCTAGAGGGACGAACCATTGTGAATCAATCAATGCTGTCGTGAGTAGTGACGTACCGCCCTGTGGTACAGCCGTCGAGAAGTTACTGTTTGGCTGAGGTTTGTATTGCCCCGTTTGGTCTCTAAAGTCATAGACTGAGACCAATATCTTACCGCGAGGCTGAGGTAATGAAATGAGATCGGTGTAAGTCGATCCTCTCGGCATCAGTTTAGGCGTTTCAGAAGTCTCTGGAATTTGCATAGAGTAAGTGCATCCCCCTAACACGAAGGTTAGAAAGACGATAATAATCGTTTTCATAACACAATCCTTGTGATTAGAGGTCTGGATTTAATCCCGATACGCTGATTTCAGTTGACTCACCCGTCGCTTTGTCGACGATTTGAACCAATAACGTCCCTGAGTCATCAACGATGTTGAGAAAGAAGTCTTCCGTTTCTAGTTGCCCAGTATTGCCATTACCCACGTCAGCAAGCAATTGGCTAATCAGGCGAGACTCTAAGCTGGAGGCTAAACGATCTAATGCTGATTCTTGTTCATCAAAAATATCCCTAGCACTTGGATCTTCGTAATCATTGATAGCGTTAGCGTGATTAAATAGGTGAGAACTGTTTAAAGCGTTTCCACCGAAACTTGGGTTTACGGGCGTATAAACTAATTCGCTCGCGTAAATCGAAGGGGAAGCTAACAACGCAATAAGCGCTGCCTTTCTGAAAAGTATCGACATCCTTGGCTCCTTAAAATTCATCATGGTCTAGGTCGTAAGTATCCTGAAAGAGCCTTTCCGCTTGCCATCTAATGATGTAATTCCCTACAACTCGTGTTGCATCAGCGGCTCGTTCTTTTGCTTGTCTACGACCGGGGGACAACGCTGTACGGAAGATCGGTTTTCTAGAGTGTTGAACCTCTATGATGCTTCCTGATAAAGCTGTTGGCCTCTCTTTTACCGTCAAATTTTCCTTTAGGTCGGGATAACTCTCATTAAGTGATTGCGAGAAGAAGAAATAGAAATCATCACCTAAGCGTGTGATTGTTCTATCCACTATGATTCCGTTCACTTCACTAAAGTCGTTAAACTGTTCCTTCAGGTTATTTGTCGAATCCTCAAGTTTTGTTCCATTTTCCAAAGGAGCGCCATTTTCAAGACCATGGCTCTTTTCGCCTGCGTTAACAACACAAGACAATAGAGCAATTGTAAGCAGCTTGATTTTCATAAGGGCCCCCATTCAAAGTCCATTTACAAAATGAGAATGTGATTCATCGAAACACAATTAAAGACTAATTCATGCCCCCAGTAGCATATATAAACTTTTGGATTAATTTACAAGATGATTTAATTAACTAATGGAGGGATAAAAAAGCCAATTACTAATTAAACTCGTCATATGCAATTAAATATTTTTACCTTTAAGTTTATAGATGATATTCACCTGTGAACCTACTATTTCGACATGCTAGTGAGTTACACGGCGTTCAACAAGGAATATATTATTTAGTTGAACACACGAGCATCAGACACTTTAAGGTAAAAATAATGATAAGTAGGACAGCATCACTTGCCAGCTTAACTTTTTTATATTTATCAATAGGTAGTACAAATATTGCTGCAGCCTCTGGTGTTGAAGGGGACTTTTTACATAATGTCGACCAGGACATTATTAATGACTACAGTGATTTATATAATATCTCTTCTGGAGATTTAGATAACTACTCAGAAATAGATATAACAAACAGTTCGGATTCAAGTTCTGCCATTATTCAATACAGCCCCGGAATAAAAGCAAATAATAGAGCGAAGATAAAACAAAGTGGTCACTCTAATTCTGCGAGTATTAACCAAGTGGGACGGAATAATGTCGCATATATAAATCAAGACGGATCTGATAATACCGCCGCAATTGGGCAGATTGGTGGGAATAGCGAAGCGTTAATTTCCCAAGATGGAAACCACAATTTAGCGGTCATAGGACAAGCGAACTTCTCTGGACAAGGTAGCCAATTAAGCATTGACCAAAAAGGTAATCACAATGTGGCGTTTATGGCTGGCTCAGGAGGAGATAATTTAGGGATTTCTCAAGACGGGCACGACTTTGCGATCGTCAATGCATCGAGCTCAATGAGAATCTTCATCAATCAAGCAAATTAGCGCGCAGTATGGATAGCTTGATTCAAAGTCGCTTCATTTGAGGTGACACATAGTCGACATGGAAATGTATAAGGATACAACTTATGAAACTTACAAAAATTGGAATTTTAGTCGGTGCCATTATTGGTTTTAATGCAGCTCACGCAGATCCACTGCCAACTTCCGCACCAGTCCCAGGAGTGGGCGTGAAAGAGGGTGTTACTGATCTGAGAATCTCAAATAAAGCATCAGCTATTGAGCCTCTAGCGATGGATAACACCGCAATTTGGCAAATGGGTGATGGTGACCATGCTAACGTGTTGATTGAGCAAAACACTTCAGGTATCACTGACGGTCATATCGCACTTGTCGATACTCACAACAGTAAGCGCTCAGACGTAGTCGTTCTTCAAGACGGTAACCTCAATGAGGCACACGTAAAACTACGTTATAAAAGAAACAACGCGCTTATCGATCAAGATGGCTTGAGCAACCAAGCTAGAGTGAAAGTGAAAGGGTCAGGTAAAAATAACGATCTACGAGTTACTCAAGATGGTGACTACAATATTTCCGTAGTGAAAGCGAAAGGTAGCTCAGTACGAAACGAAGCTGACGTATACATCAACGGTGACTCAAATACTACTTACACAGAGTTTAGTAACGGTGGCGTTGAGAGAAACGATGTGGCTATCGATATCTGGGGTGATGGAAACTACGTAGAAACTATCGTTAATACCGATGTGGGTGGTGGTGATAGAAACGATGTAGACATCGACCTAATGAACAGTAACGATAACCGTCTATTTACGTTACAAACTGGTTCATATTCAAACGCAACCATTGACTTGACGAACAGTGACATGAACCAAATCATGGTTGAACAAACGTCTCACGACAATGCCGCAGTATTAGGTAACGGTGCAAACGGAAACGTTGGTCTTATCTACCAAAATTAATATGACATATTTTATATATGACAAAGCGGCGTTTATCGCCGCTTTATTTTACCTAACACATTTAAATACCTACGCTAACACGTTGGACACGATTGAATGTTCAATAAAAAAACAAGATATCATATTGAAAATTGAGAACGACTCTCCGTTCTCATTAACGTTAAAAACACATACCAACTCAGTGTATAATCAGAAAGTTAATAGCGGTAAGACAACTTTAATATTAGGCTTAGATCAATTCCCTGTAAAATTAGAGAATCATATCAACAGCGAAACATGGGAAATTTCCAAATCCTGTGAAATCACAAAAGAGTGAAAACAAACTGAGAAAAAACATACACTTCCAGTTAAGAATAAAATATACCTTCACGTGTTCTATTAATTAGGCTCAAAATTATTCAAATATTTGATATTCAAATTAGCGGAATACTAGTACGTGCTATAAACTTTAAAGTCTAATAAGTACGCGGTGATCAGTAAAAGGAGTTTACACATGGCTAGCCCGGGAGTTCATCGAGCCATTTTAATAGCAGAGAATAATTTGCAATCAACGCTGCTCAAAGAATCTATAGAACAAAAGATAAATTTAAACATAAAACTAGTGTCACCAGAAAGGCTATCGACTAAGTCATTACAAGCTCCAAACTTAGATTTGGTGATTATTGATTACCCTACAATGAGTAAACAGTACACCGAAAAATATCAAGAGCTTAGAGATGACATCGAGAGTGATGTTCATGAAGTATTACTCAATACGCCCAATGACTTCCCTCACTCTGAAATGCTCAAATGGCAGTATCTCGTTGGTATTTTTTATGCATCTGACACGCTTGATAAGCTAGTGACAGGATTTAACTGTATCTTGCAGGGTGAAATGTGGATGAGCAGAAAACTCATTTACCAATACATTAGCTTCTACAGAGATAGGCAGTGCGCGAAAACCAGCCCTTATTACCTTAAGCTCACTAAACGCGAACAGCAGATCATCAAACTACTTGGTGATGGCGCGTCAAACACGCAAATTGCGGATACGCTTTATGTCAGTGAGAATACCGTTAAGGCACACCTTCACAATACATTTAAAAAAATCAAGGTGAAGAATCGCTTACAAGCTTTGATTTGGGTGAAGAATAACGTCGCTACTAATGAGTTCGTTCAATAGCCCTATCTCTAATGCTCTCAACCATAAACAGCCAAAGCAGTTCGAATGCAAAAAAGCCGTAGCTCCTTCTGTTACAAAGAGTGCTACAGCTTTTTCTAATGTGGTCAGTGAAGAGCTTGTTTTGAGCATCAGGCGAACCCCGCTTAGGCTCTCATCCTCTTTCCTACACTCCGAAACGACGAAAGCCTGCTCATTGAGCAGGCTTTCTTAATGTTGTAGGTGAAGAGCTTGTTTTGAACATCAGGCGAACCCCGCTTGGGTTCTAAACCAAATCAAACCATAAAACCCAAATGCAAAAAAGCCGTAGCATCTCTGCTACGGCTTTCTTTAATATGGTCGGTGAAGAGCTTATTTTGAGTATCAGACGAACCCCACTTAGGTTCTAATCCTATTTTCTACGCTCCTAAACGACGAAAGCCTGCTCATTGAGCAGGCTTTCTATAAGTGGTCGGTGAAGAGGGATTCGAACCCCCGACCCTCTGGTCCCAAACCAGATGCGCTACCAAGCTGCGCTATTCACCGAGATATCTGACTGGCTCATTGCCTGTCGATGGAGCGTATAATACGGATTCTGAGTTTATCCGCAAGGGCTTTTTATCATATTTATTGCGATTTTGAATCGTTCGAACAAAAGACATACAGCAACAAGCTCAATGTGACGAAAAACACACAGTTACCAACAAGTATTTAACTTATGCAACAGGATTGATCCAGATCAGTGAATTGATAATGCTACTTAATACACTAAGCCATGTCATATAACTTTGAGGTATACACATGGACTTTTGGCTAGATCTCCTATTTGGTAATGCGGTGGGACTATCTTCAATGATAGTAATCTTCGGGGCTCTGGGTCTCATGATGTTTTATGGAGGCTTCTTCATCTACAAAGTTATGACTGACAAATCTCCTCACTAGAGTCGCTCAGCCTAAATCATTTACCTCAAGCCTCGTTGCTATAGGTAAACTTGAAAACGCTTTGCACCGGAGCTGACTTCTCTTGTCTCCTCCGGTTTTTTCATTTTTAAACCCTACCCCAACTTAGGTATACTTACTCCATCCTTACCAACTTGAGATGCAAACTATGTCTCATGATGACGATTTAGATCTATTCCAACAAATGATGGGCGATGTTAAACGTATCGACCATGACACCGCAGAACACCAGAAAGTACATCGCGTTACAGAGTCTCACCTTGCTAAGCGTGAAGCCGCTATGTGGCTCTCTGATGATGAGAAAGATTACCTATCACTCGATTACTCTCCGATGGTTAAGCCAGACGACGTTATTGCTTACAAGAAAGATGGTGTTCAGGAAGGCGTATACAAAAAACTGCGCCTTGGTAAATACCCCATTCAGGCCAAACTCGATCTCCATAGAAAGACGCTGAAAGATGCTCGCAACGAAGTGCTGTCATTTTTGCGCCAATGCTTAAGAATGGATGTTCGCACTGTCATTATCGTTCACGGAAAAGGAGAACGTTCAAATCCACCAGCGATGATGAAAAGCTACGTTACCAACTGGCTTACTCAGATCAACGATGTGCAATGTGTACACTCAGCACAGCAATTTCACGGTGGTACCGGTGCTGTTTATGTCATGCTTAGAAAGAGCAATGAGAAGAAACTAGAAAACAGAGAGCGTCATCAAAAGCGCACTAGCTGATCATTGAAATTCTGGATAGGGGTTTCACCCCAAGATCGATATTTAGTGCCTAGACTCAAAGCAAGTGCTAAAATTGTCGTCAGTTAACGAATTCAAACGTAAAGCAACTGCTCTGTAGTTGCTTTTTTGTTTTCCTATATTTCCGTTGTGAAACGCTAAGAGAATATCATGTCACAAGAATCCCAAGCTAAACGCCTTAACAAATACATCAGTGAAACTGGTTTTTGCTCACGCCGCGAAGCCGACAAACTGATTGATGCAGGTCGAGTTACTATTAACGGCAAGATCCCAGAAATGGGCACCAAAGTAATGCCAGGTGATGATGTTGAGATCGACAACAAACCAGTTCGCTCAAAAGAGAAGCCAATCTACATCGCTTTGAATAAGCCGACAGGCATTACCTGCACCACTGAACGTGATATTCCTGGGAACATCGTCGATTTCATCGGTCACCATAAGCGCATCTTCCCGATTGGCCGTTTGGATAAACCATCTGATGGTTTGATCTTCCTAACAAACGACGGTGACATCGTAAATAAGATTCTTCGTGCTGGTAACAACCACGAAAAAGAGTATGTGGTTCGTGTCGATAAGCCAATCACTGGTGAGTTCTTACAGAAAATGGCAGCGGGTGTGCCTATCCTAGATACGGTGACTTTGCCATGTAAGGTTGAGAAAGAGACTAAGTTCTCATTCCGAATCACATTAACGCAAGGTCTGAACCGCCAGATTCGTCGTATGTGTGAAGCACTTGGCTATGAAGTTTTCAAACTACGTCGCGTTCGAATCATGAACATCTCTTTGGACGGTATCCCTAATGGCAAGTGGCGTTACTTAAGCGAAGAAGAGATCGCAGAAATTCTAGCGATGTGTGAAGGTTCTGTAAGTACAGAAGACGCATCTAAAATTAATGCGAAGGGTCAACGCATCCGCAAGGCGACAGATGCTAAGCTGTTTGATAGCCGTGAAGAGAACCAAGCTTCCACGGCTCGTCGAAATCAAAAAGAGAATCGCACTCGTACTTACCGTGGTAATAACGCGGATGAATTCCGTCATGCGCCTAATTCAAAGCGTGGTCGTAATTCATCAAGTGGCGAAAATAAAGGCCAAAACAAAGGCAATACAGAGAATTGGAAATCGAATTCTCGCTCAGAGCGCCCTAACTCAGACAACAAGAGTTCAGATCGCAATCGCGCAGGCCGTGGTAATGCCGACCACCGAGGTGGTAAGCCAACTAATCGCCACCAAGAGTCGAACCGACCAAATAAGCCAGCAGCAAAACGCGTTGGTGGCACTCTAGGTCTGAAAAAGTAGAGTGATTCCTTATACAAAAACGCCCACTTAGTCGTGGGCGTTTTTATTTGTTGCTTCATACATCATGACTGACGACGGCTAATCAACAGCTTGCAAGCACAAATCCGCAAACTGAGCTCGAGTCAGTTGCGCTAAATCTTTAGGGGCGAGTTCAATTTCCAACCCTCGCTTTCCCGCACTGACACAGATCGTTTCAAACTCCGTTGCACTGGAATGAACAAAAGTTGGCAATGCTTTCTTCTGACCAAGTGGACTGATCCCCCCTACGACATAACCTGTGGTTTTCTGAGCAATGTCTGGGTTAGCCATCTCTGCTTTTTTACCTTTTGCCGCTTTAGCTGCAAGTTTCAAATTCAATTTCTGGTCGACAGGAATCACCGCAACAGCCAAGTCTTTAGCCACACCATTTAGGCAGAATAGCAGCGTTTTGAATACACGTTTAGGATCCTGACCAAGCGCCTCAACGGCTTCTAATCCATAGTTGGTATTGTTAGCATCGTGGTGATACTGATGCACCGTATGAGCGATTTTCTTTTTCTTGGCAAGATTGATTGCAGGGGTCATAACAAATCCAAACGATAGATAAACAAAAGCGACGCCGGAGCGTCGCTTTAGTTAAATTTATCATGGCGCTAGAGTCAATCGAATTTAGCGCTTAATGATTCAATTTTTCGAATTCAATTACTTGTAAACAATTTGACCTGAAGGTGCGTACTTGTTCACGTCAACTGGGCTATTCGCTTCTAGGTACTCTTTCAATACTTCAGCGTCAACAAAACCTGTATTTACGTAACCAGGGTGATCAGACAGTTTAGGGTAGCCGTCACCACCAGCAGCGTTAAAGCTTGGTACTGTGAAGCGGTATGTTTCGTCTAAACGAAGTTGCTTGCCGCCGATGAATACGTTAGATACTTCACCGTTCGCTACCGTCATTGAGATACCAGCGAATTGTGCGTAAGCACCTGAATCGATAGGTTTAGTTGCCACTACATTTAGGTAATCTAGAACTTCTTTACCCGTCATGTCTGTGTAAGTCAGGATGTTTGCAAAAGGTTGTACTGTTAGTACATCTTTGTATGTTACTTCACCCGCTTCAATTGAATCACGAACACCACCAGAGTTCATCACAGCGAAGTCAGCTTTCGCACGCTCCATGTGAGATGTTGCGATCAGACGACCAAGGTTTGTTTGTTGGAAACGAACAACGTTACGGTCACCTTCAAGCTTACCATTTGTTTCAGCAATCTTAACTTCAAGCTGTGCTTGGCCTTGCTCTTGGAACGGACGGAGGAACTCGAGTAGTTCTGGATCTTGTGCAATCTCGTCTTGGATAAGAACACGTTGTTTCTTACCGTCGATCTTAACCTTCTTCTTCAGGTTAACTGGGATTAGGTCGTAGCTTACCATCTCTAGTTCGCCGTTACGGAATTCGTAATCAGCGCGGCCTACGTATTTACCCCACTCGTGAGCTTGAACGATGTAAGTACCGTTTTGTACGTCTGGCTTACACTCGTCACCTGGCTTGAAGTTTTTCTTCGCCACGTTCGGGCCTTCCATACATACAGGCTCTTGAGAGTGACCACCAACGATCATGTCTAGGTCGCCTTCGTTTAGGTAGCGAGCTAGAGCAACGTCACCCGGTGCGTTAACACCACGCTGACCATTTTCGTAGTGGCCCATGTGAGTCACAGCAAAAATCAGATCTGGTTTTTCTGTTTCTTTAAGTTCAGCGATCAGTTTCTTCGCTTCTTCTTTAGGGTCACGGAAATCGATACCTGCGATGAACTCAGGGTTACCGATCTTTTGGGTATCTTCGGTTGTTAGACCAATAACTGCGATTTTAATACCTTGCTTTTCAAACATCTCGTACGCTTGGAACTTACGTTCGCCAGTCGCTTTATCGTAGATGTTTGCAGATAGCATTGGGAAGTTAGCCCAATCGATTTGTTTTTGTAGAACCTCTAGTGAGTTATCAAACTCATGGTTACCTAATGCCATTGCATCATAACCAATCTTGTTCATACCTTTGAAATCAGGTTCTGCATCCTGAAGATCTGACTCTGGTACACCCGTATTGATGTCACCACCAGATAGAAGCAACACGCTACCGCCTTCTGCTTCAACTTCTGCACGAAGTTGATCAACCAGCGTTTTACGCGCAGACATGCCGTACTCGCCGTATTTGTTCTGCCAGAAACGACCATGGTTGTCGTTAGTGTGAAGAATCGTTAGCTTGTAAGTTTCGTCTTGGTTCCAATCATGAGCAGATTGAGACGCACAACCAGCTAAAGTCGCTAGAATTGCAGCACTTAGTGCTGTCTTTAGAATAAGGCGTTGCTTCATTGTCATACCTTTGAACTTTTTAGGGGAATCCACTGCTTCTCCCACTCCCATAGAGCCAATGCTTACTTAATAAACATGGTTAGAGAATGGTAAAACTTGAAGTAGTTTAAATTAAGACGGTAAACCTAACAGAGTGATTTCATATTTATGTAGGATAGATCACCTTAATCCCCTATCGAGTGTGTAACAAAGCGACAAAGTTACATTTGAGCAAATAAGTGATCACAGGCAAACGTTTTCATCATTTTTTAGATTATTTGTGATTTACTCAATCCCGCTTCCCCATAGAGTGACATTCGTTAAATTTATTCGATTTATCAGAGCCTTAATAGGTATGTTATAACATCACAAGCCAAACTTAAGGAGCTCAAGCTAGTAGCCATTCACTTAGCAATAGGTACAAAAAAGCCGGCACTTGCGCCGGCTCTTAATTCTATACAGTTCGATTATTTAATATCGATGTGGTCAAAGCCTTTGATAAGGTCATCAAGTGCTTTCATCTGCTTCAAGAACGGCTCTAGCTTATCCAGAGGCAGTGCCGATGGACCATCACAACGTGCTTGGTCTGGGTTCGGGTGAGCTTCAATGAATAGACCAGCAATACCGGTCGCTAAGCCAGCTTTAGCAAGTTCAACCGTTTGCTCACGACGACCACCAGATGCTGCACCTGAAGGGTCACGCATTTGCAGAGAGTGCGTCACGTCAAAGATGATCGGGCTACCGTTTGAAGACTTCTTCATTACGCCAAAACCAAGCATATCTACAACTAGGTTGTCATAGCCCATGCAAGAGCCACGCTCACAAAGGATAATCTTGTCGTTGCCACATTCAGCGAATTTATCCACGATGTTACCAACTTGGTTTGGGCTCATGAACTGAGGCTTCTTCACGTTGATAACTGCACCAGTCTTAGCCATCGCTTCAACAAGGTCAGTTTGACGAGCTAGGAATGCTGGAAGTTGAATAACATCAACTACATCAGCAACTGGCTGAGCTTGTGCTTCGGTGTGAACATCAGTGATGATCTTTACGCCAAATGTGTCTTTCAATTCTTGGAAGATTTTTAGACCTTCTTCCATACCAGGGCCACGGTATGAGTGAACTGAGCTGCGGTTTGCCTTATCGAAAGAGGCCTTAAATACATAAGGAATACCCAGCTTTTCAGTTACTTTCACGTAGTGCTCACAGATCTGCATTGCTAGATCGCGAGATTCAAGAACGTTCATGCCTGCAAATAGCGTAAATGGCTTGTCGTTAGCAATTGGCATGTCGCCAATATGAACTGTTTTCTGTTCCATCATATTCTCTCTAAATAATTATTAATTAGTGAACAACCACGGTCTTTTCATTCATGACGTTCACTTGAGATTTCAGTAACTCAGATGCAGGGTCATCTGGGCATTGGTCGATAAAATATTGGTAATCCGTCGCCGCCACTTGGTGACAATCCAACTGCTGATAGATAAAGCCACGGTCGCGGATTTCATACGGGTCGTCCGGTACAAACGTTAATGCAAGGTCTGTACATTTCAATGCAAGCGTATAGCGCTCTTCTCTCAGTAGTGCACTCTTTAGTAGCGCTAGCCACTTACCAATGATTGTTGGATGATCAGCCACTTCTAAATGCTCTGATTTAAGCTTAGCCAATGGTCCATCATGACCGATCAACCACGCTCGCAGTGTCTGTTCACCAACGTATTCACCATTGTAGGGGTTGATATACACTGCTGCTTGGCCGTACCAAGTCACTTTAAGCAGAAACTGAGTCGGGAAAGAGACACCCTCTACAGGAAAGCCTAGCTTGCGACCTAGAAAAAGAAAGATAGCGCCAAGACTGACTGGAATACCTTTCTTACGCTCTAGCACTTTATCGATGAAAGCATTCTCTGAAGAGAAGTAGGCATCTTTATCGCCAGCAAAGCCCCATTCATAGAAGAATAGTCGAATAAAGGACTCAAACTTCTGTTGCTCGTCGGTTTCATGAACCAAAGCAAACTCAGCTTCTTTAAACAATCTCGCCAATTCTTGCTCAGCCCAACTATCTTGAGTCTCTGGGTTAATCGCTTTATTTAAGATCAATGCACCTTCAGCTAATTCTAGCTGGTCAAAGTCTTCGTCAAAAAATTCGTACATAGGTAGTTAACCGAAATAAGGAGATCATTAACCGAAAAATGTTGGTGTCTTCGTCATCGCAATTTTGCCAGCCATCGCTAACCAGCCAAGCGCACCGAAGAACGAGAATACTCTCAATAACTTGTTTTTACCCAACTTAAGCGCAAAGAAACCGAGTGCGATATAAGCCATCACACAAGTTAGCTTTTCTGTTAGCCATGGCGCAGCTGGAGTAAATGGAATAAAGCCAGTGATAAAAATCAAACCAATACCCGATAGCAACAGCAACGAGTCGTTGATATGAGGGAAACGCTGCAAGAAAGGGTGCTTAAGCTTTGGTGAGTTCGCCATCATAAGAACGAAACGAATTGAAAGAAGTGACACGCTTATCGCAATCGTTAGTAGGTGAAAATGTTTTAAACCTTCGTACATGGTATTCCTTTATATTTTTATATGTGCTTTCGTTAACACGAGCGACACAGTACCCGTTAGTGCTCTGTATTTCTGCGTTAAATGCATTAGCGAGTCAAATGTAATTTCGCGTTAAAGGTATCAATTTCGTAAGTTCGCCCTCTAGGGTTACATGAGTGGCTAGCAACTACTGAGCCCCCTAAGCAAACGACGACGAACTATGAGCAATAACGACCTAATGTCACTCGGTCATTGCCACCGTAATCTTTCTCTGTGACCACATCGAGATAACCTAGCGCTTGCATTATCTCACGAACAGCCAAACCTTGGTCGTAACCGTGTTCAAACGCCAACCAGCCCTCATTTTCCAAAAAGCCACGTGCGTTTTCAGAAATGTAGCGAATGTCAGCAAGCCCTTTCTCTTCAGCGACAAGCGCAGTAATCGGCTCAAAACGCACATCGCCTTGCGAGAGATGAGGGTCATCTTTCTCTATATAAGGTGGGTTAGAGACAATCAGAGAGAACTTAACCTCACCGCCATCAGAAGCCATATCGCTAAGCGGATCAAACCAACTACCATGCAAAAAAGTAGCATTGGTGATATTTAAGCGTTTCGCATTCTCTGTCGCGAGCGCTTGAGCTTCAGGACGAAGATCAATGCCCGTCACTGGTCGATTTGGCATCTCAGACGCCAACGCCAATGCAATAGCACCAGTACCTGTGCCTAAATCGAGAATCGCGCCTTGTTTGCCATAAGTTTTATCCAACGCGACTTCGACCAAACGCTCGGTATCCGGACGAGGAATTAAAGTAGATGGCGAAACTTTTAACGGCAGCGACCAAAACTCACGCTCACCGACAATGTAAGCCACAGGCTCACCAGTTAAACGACGTTTTAAAAGGGCTTGAAATTCAGATTCTTGCTCTGAGGTGAGGTACTTCTCAGGCCAAGTTAACAGGTAAGATCTTGGTTTATCTAAGGCGTGACAAAGCAGTACCGCAGCATCAATTGAGGGTGACGTGTTGTCACCCTCTTGAAGCGCTACGATTGCTGCTTTTAATGCACTTTCAACCGTATAGGCAGATTGCATAAGGTTTAGTTGTTCTCAGCTAGCGCAGCTAGTTGGTCTGCTTGGTGCTCTTGTAGAACCGGATCAATCAGGCTTTGCATGTCACCTTCTAACACTTCGTTCAGACGGTAAAGTGTTAGGTTGATACGGTGATCAGAAACACGACCTTGCGGGTAGTTGTAAGTACGGATACGGTCACTACGGTCACCCGAGCCTAGCAGGTTACGACGCGTGTCTGATACTTCAGCCGCACGGCGCTCTTCTTCAGCTTGTACAATACGCGCAGCAAGAACAGCCATCGCCTTCGCTTTGTTTTTGTGTTGAGAACGCTCGTCCTGACACTCTACTACTGTACCTGTTGGCAAGTGAGTAATACGGATAGCTGAATCCGTGGTGTTAACGTGCTGACCACCCGCGCCAGAAGCACGGAAGGTATCGATTTTCAGGTCTGCAGACTTAATTTCTGGAAGATCCGCTTCTGGGATTTCAGGCATAACAGCAACAGTACATGCAGAAGTATGAACACGGCCTTGAGACTCAGTCTCTGGTACACGTTGAACACGGTGACCGCCTGATTCAAACTTCATTACGCCGTAAACACCTTCACCGCTTACTTTAGCGATCATCTCTTTGTAGCCGCCTTGCTCAGAGTCATTGCTGCTCATTACTTCAACGCGCCAGCCTTTCTTCTCTGCAAACTTAGAGTACATACGGAACAGGTTACCCGCGAAGATACCCGCTTCATCGCCACCCGCACCAGCACGGATCTCTAGGAAACAGTTACGCTCATCGTTTGGATCTTTAGGTAGAAGAAGAATCTGAAGCTCATCAGTTAGACGCTCAATCGCTTCTTTCGCTTCTTTAATTTCTTCCTGCGCCATTTCGCGCATCTCTTCGTCGTCTTCCTGCGCCATATCTTCGGCAGCTTCTAGATCGTCTTGAGCTTGCTGGTAAGCTTGGAAGCACTTAGTCACTTCTTCTAACTGAGAGTACTCTTTAGATAGTGCACGGAATTTGTTTTGATCACCGATCACATCTGGATCGCCAAGCAGGTGTTGAACTTCTTCGTAGCGTTCAACAAGTGTTTCAAGCTTTACTAGAATCGAGGCTTTCATAATGTCTTATCTTGTTGGAGGTCTAATATTATTGAGGGTCTTCTAGGCCCAAACTCTGTCTAATGACCGTTAATTTCGCAGGTTCTCCTTGCTCAGCAGCACTTTGTAGTGCGCGGGTTGGAGCATGGATCAATTTGTTTGTGAGCTTATTGCTAAGCTCCAGTAAAACTTTCTCAGGGTCACCGCCAGCGGCAAGTGATTGTAAACTTTTACTCAATAATTCTTCGCGGATTTCATTCGCTGACTTTCGGTACTCACGAATACTGTCGACCGCTTGTAGTGAGCGCATCCAACTCATGAACGCGGCACTTTCTTCACTGACGATCGCTTCAGCTTGGATTGCTTCCACTTTACGTTGCTCGATGTTGCCATCAACAATCGACTGCAAATCATCAACCGAATACAAGTAAGCATCGTTCAGTTCGCCAACCTGTGATTCCACATCACGAGGCACTGCAATATCAACCAATAACATAGGTTGATGCTTTCTTGTTTTCAGAGCGGTCTCAACCATACCCTTACCAATAATTGGCAGCGGGCTTGCGGTTGAACTGATCACGATATCTGCTCTGTGCAGGTGATCTGGAATTTCATTTAAGCTGATCACTTCAGCACCAAACTCTTCGGCTAACCCTAAAGCACGCTCACGAGTTCGGTTAGCCACAATCATTTTAGTACAGCCATTTGCTGAAAGGTGCTTAGCCACAAGTTCAATCGTTTCACCAGCACCAACCAACAACACGGTTGAATCAGCAATCGACTCAAAAATATGCTTGGCTAAAGTACAAGCTGCGTAAGCCACAGACACCGCACTTCCGCCGATTTCTGTTTCCGTTCGAACGCGCTTCGCCACAGAAAATGATTTCTGGAACAGCTTTTCCATTGAAGCATCGACAGACTTACTACCACGAGAGTCTGTATAAGCTTGCTTAACCTGACCTAAGATTTGCGGCTCACCCAAAACCAAAGAGTCCAAACCACAAGCAACGCGCATTAAATGTTTAATAGCAGCCTGCTCTTCATGGATATAAAGACTTGGCTTTAGCTCTTCAGGGCTCACTTGGTGGAAAACCGACAACCAATCGATAAGCTTGTTTTTCGCTCCGCTTTTAACGTCACAATACACTTCAGTTCGGTTACAGGTAGAAAGTATGACACTTCCATTTACGTGTGCATTTGCGTTAAGTTGCTTGAGTGCCTCAGACAGTTTATCTGGACCAAAAGCGACTTTTTCTCGCAATTCAACCGACGCTGTATTGTGATTGATACCTACGGCAAGCAAAGACATGTATCAGAAGTTCTCGATCAGGGAATGGAAACAAGGGGCGAATTTTACTTGATGCATGGCTCTATTTAAAGAGCAAGCGGGATTTGTTTTCCTGACTTCGTGAATTCAATGCTATAGTTGAAGCGTTTTTTAGATGAATTTGAACAAGTTGTGAGCAAATATGGGCAAGCTTCGTAAAATCGCGTCTCTTATTTTTATTACCATAATCATGGTGGGTTGCTCGTCTATCCCGGAACAACCGACGAGTGTTGAATGGCAAACACACCAAAGCCGCCTATTACAGATAGAAAACTATCAAGCTTCAGGTAAGCTTGCCTACATCTCTCCCGAGCAGCGCCAAAGCCTCAATTTCGTTTGGAAGCACTCTCCAAATCAAAGTCAATTAAGACTCACCACTTTCCTTGGTCAAACCGCATTAAACCTGACCATTGATCCATCTGGCGCCAAAGTCGTCACTTATGATGACCAAGTATTTACCCACGCGAGCGCCTCTATTTTGGTTGAGCAGCTTACAGGCTTGAAGATCCCTGTTGATCATCTGCCACAATGGTTCCTTGGCATTCCAGACCAAGCGGATAGCTATCAGCTAAATACAACGAACACCCTTGAGTCACTAACCAAGCAAGTCAGCAACCAACTATGGACTCTGAGTTTTGCTAACTATCGCAATACAGAGATGCCGAGTACGCTGCAATCTGGTGAAGACAAAGTAAATGTGGAGACGATTCCGCTCCCTACTCGACTCTCTTTCAAGCAAGACCAAAACAAAATCAACATCGTAGTTTCAAAGTGGACACTGAAAAAATGATTACAACACCAACACACTGGCCTTCTCCAGCAAAGCTGAATCTATTTCTTTATATCACTGGCCGACGTGATAATGGTTACCACGAGCTTCAAACACTCTTTCAGTTCGTTGACTTTGGTGATGAACTGACGGTTACCGCAAACTCAGAAACGAGCTCGATAACCATCACGCCAGAAATACCTGGTGTAGCGCTTGAAGACAACCTAATTTGGAAAGCCGCTACTGCACTTCAACAGTACACCTCGACCTCTTTCGGTGCCGATATTGAGTTAAAGAAAGTGCTACCAATGGGTGGTGGTATTGGCGGAGGCTCTTCAAATGCTGCAACTGTGTTAGTGGCGCTTAATTACTTGTGGCAACTGAATCTTTCTGATGATCAACTTGCAGAGATCGGTCTGAACCTTGGCGCTGATGTACCAGTGTTTGTGCGAGGCCATGCCGCGTTTGCTGAAGGCGTTGGTGAGCAGTTGCTACCTGCTAATCCGGATGAAAAATGGTATCTCGTGGTTAAGCCTCAAGTGAGCATAGCAACTGTAGACATATTCACACATCCAGAATTAACCAGAAATACGCCAAAGCGAGCGCTATCAACGCTTCTAGAGCAAGAATACGTAAACGATTGCGAAAAAATTGTTCGAATGCTGTACCCAGAGGTTGATAAGCAACTTTCATGGCTGCTACAATACGCGCCGTCGAGATTGACTGGCACAGGTTCGTGCGTTTTTGCTGAATTTAGCAGCAAAAAAGAAGCCGAATTGGTGCTAGAAAAACTGCCTGACACCGTTTCCGCATTTGTAGCGAAAGGACGAAACACTTCTCCTTTAAAAGAAACGTTGGCTGAATACCACTCAGCCCACCCACAATCTATTTAAAACTGGACGCAACCCGAGGTTTCCACCGTGCCTGATATGAAGCTATTTGCTGGTAACGCAACACCTGAACTAGCCCAACGTATTGCTGATCGTCTATACATCTCTCTTGGCGATGCTACTGTAGACCGTTTTTCTGATGGCGAAGTCGCTGTTCAAATCAATGAAAACGTTCGTGGTAGCGATGTATTCCTGATTCAATCAACTTGTGCACCAACCAATGACAACCTAATGGAATTGGTGGTAATGATTGACGCAATGCGCCGTGCTTCTGCTGGCCGTATTACTGCTGTAATCCCTTACTTCGGTTATGCCCGTCAAGATCGTCGTGTACGTTCTGCACGTGTGCCAATTACTGCAAAAGTTGTTGCAGATTTCCTTTCTAACGTTGGCGTAGACCGCGTTCTTACTATCGACCTACACGCAGAGCAAATCCAAGGCTTCTTCGATGTACCAGTTGATAACATCTTCGGTACTCCAGTTCTTCTAGAAGACATGGCTAACCGTGGTCTAGAAAACCCAGTTGTGGTTTCTCCAGACCTTGGTGGTGTTGTACGTGCTCGTGCAACGGCTAAAGCGCTAGGTGACGTTGATATCGCTATCGTTGATAAGCGTCGTCCACGTGCTAACGTTTCTGAAGTAATGAACCTAATCGGTGATGTTGAAGGCCGCGACTGTGTTATCGTTGATGACATGATCGATACAGGTGGCACACTATGTAAAGCAGCTGAAGCGCTTAAAGAGCGCGGTGCTAAGCGTGTATTCGCTTACGCAACTCACGCTGTTTTCTCTGGTACTGCTGCAAACAACATCAAGAACTCTGTTCTAGACCAAGTTATCGTAACGGATTCTATCTCTCTATCTCCAGAGATGGCTGCGACAGGTAAAGTAACAACACTTAGCCTTTCTCGCATGCTTGCTGAAGCGATTCGTCGTATCAGCAACGAAGAATCAATCTCAGCGATGTTCAACTAATCAAGGCTATTTAGCTTTGTTTTAGAAACTCGTTAGAGAAAGACATTAAGCACTTCATTTGATGAAGTGCTTTTTTTATATCTGGTGACTGTTGTTTATCACAGCTCGGAATAATCATGGTGCCATCAGCTAGCTCGCACCTTTTTCATAAACTGTGATATCATACGGCGCTTTTTGAAATCCCAAGAGAGATCCATACCTTGAGCCAACAAATAAAACTTCTCGTTGGACTGGCTAATCCAGGTCCAGAATACGCCAAAACTCGCCACAATGCGGGTGCTTGGGTAGTTGAAGAATTAGCACGTGTACACAACGTAACACTGAAGAACGAACCAAAGTTCTTTGGCCTAACGGGTCGTATCATGGTTCATGGTGAAGATCTTCGTTTGCTGATCCCAACGACTTTTATGAACTTGTCAGGCAAAGCAGTTGCAGCTTTGGCAAAGTTCTACCAAATTAAACCAGAAGAGATCATGGTTGCTCATGATGAGTTAGACCTTCCTCCTGGTATTGGAAAGTTCAAAAAAGGTGGTGGTCATGGTGGACACAACGGTCTAAAAGACATCATCAGCAAACAGGGTAACAATAAAGAATTCTATCGTCTGAGATTAGGCATCGGCCATCCCGGACACAAAGATAAAGTTGCAGGTTATGTATTAGGCAAAGCTCCGCAAAAAGAGCAAGAGTGTATCGAGGCCGTCGTTGACGAATCGGTTCGCAGCCTAGACATCTTATTAAAAGATGGCCTACCAAAAGCACAAAATCGCTTACATACGTTCAAAGCAGAATAAGGTTTATATCATGGGTTTTAAATGTGGCATCGTTGGTCTACCAAACGTTGGTAAGTCAACTCTGTTTAACGCACTGACTAAAGCAGGCATCGAAGCAGCAAACTTTCCATTTTGTACGATCGAACCAAACACAGGTATCGTTCCGGTTCCAGATCTACGCTTAGATGCATTAGCAAAAATTGTTAATCCACAAAAGATCCTTCCAACAACGATGGAATTCGTTGATATCGCTGGCCTAGTTGCTGGTGCATCTAAAGGTGAAGGTCTTGGTAACAAATTCCTAGCGAACATCCGTGAAACTGACGCGATCGGTCACGTTGTACGCTGCTTTGAAAACGAAAACATCGTTCACGTTTCTGGCAAAGTATCTCCAATCGAAGATATCGAAGTGATCAACCTTGAACTTGCACTGGCTGACTTAGACAGCTGTGAGCGTGCAATTCAACGCAACGCTAAGAAAGCAAAAGGCGGCGACAAAGACGCTAAATTCGAAATCACTGTACTAGAAAAACTACTACCAGTTCTTACTGAAGGTGGTATGGCGCGTACTGTTGAACTAGCGAAAGAAGAAGCGGCAGCAATCGGCTACCTAAACTTCCTAACACTTAAGCCAACAATGTACATCGCAAACGTTGCTGAAGATGGTTTTGAAAACAACCCTTACCTAGATGCTGTTCGTGAATACGCTGAAAAAGAGAACAACGTTGTTGTTGCAGTATGTGCTGCTATCGAATCTGAGCTTTCTGAGCTTGACGACGAAGATCGTGAAGAGTTCCTAGCGGACATGGGTATCGAAGAACCAGGTCTAAACCGAGTGATCCGCTCTGGTTACGAACTACTTACTCTTCAAACTTACTTCACAGCGGGTGTTAAAGAAGTTCGCGCTTGGACAATTCCTGTAGGCGCAACAGCTCCACAAGCGGCTGGTAAGATCCACACAGACTTCGAAAAAGGCTTCATCCGAGCTGAAGTTGTTGGTTTTGATCACTTCATCGAATTTAACGGTGAGAGCGGCGCAAAAGACGCAGGTAAATGGCGTCTAGAAGGCAAAGAATACATCGTAAAAGATGGTGACGTTGTTCACTTCCGCTTCAACGTATAATTGCTGATTAAATATCGGATAAAAGGCCAGTGAATTTCACTGGCCTTTTTGTTTTTACTCTTTAGCAAGAGTTCGACATCAGAAAGTTAACTTCCTATATATATCGCCCTTTTGACCTATTTTTTGCCGACAAATACGCCTCTTTGACTAAAAAGAAACCGAACAGATGTTTATTCGTGATTTATTCAAAAAAAAAGTTGACGGGTTTCACTCAACTACGCATAATGCGCCCCGTTCACAGCGAAGCGGCAACGTTTCAAAATGAGCAACAATTTGGAAATGGCTACTTAGCTCAGTTGGTTAGAGCACATCACTCATAATGATGGGGTCGCAGGTTCAAATCCCGCAGTAGCCACCATTTCCTAAGCACTCTATTCGTTATTAAACACTTGTTTTTAACTATAAAGAGTTTTTAGGAAATAAAGCGGACGTGGCGGAATTGGTAGACGCACCAGATTTAGGTTCTGGCGCCGCAAGGTGTGAGAGTTCAAGTCTCTCCGTCCGCACCATATTGAGATGTCTTAAATGATATCATTGTTGGGCTATCGCCAAGCGGTAAGGCACCGGCTTTTGATGCCGGCATTCCCTGGTTCGAATCCAGGTAGCCCAGCCACAATTTAAAGTGTAATTATCTTTAAAAAGATAATGGCATTGAAAGCAAGATTATATTATATTGTCTCGCTCTCAGATGGCTACTTAGCTCAGTTGGTTAGAGCACATCACTCATAATGATGGGGTCGCAGGTTCAAATCCCGCAGTAGCCACCACTATTTCTTTTGAAATAGAAAGACAACGTCTTATTGAATCACCAATATTCAGTATGACTATAAAGATTTGCTGCGGTCGTGGCGGAATTGGTAGACGCACCAGATTTAGGTTCTGGCGCCGAGAGGTGTGAGAGTTCAAGTCTCTCCGACCGCACCATTATTTAG